>JBKHJR010000015.1:0-44892 GCA_046537975.1 Desulfurivibrionaceae bacterium | reverse complement strand
AGATCATCCTGGTCCGGTCCGGAAGATCCGCCTTTTCAGCGTCATCAAAAAAAGATTCCGTTTTTACCGGGACGGTTTCTTCAAGTTTTTCAATGGTGCTTGCCCCCAGCCCCGGGATTTCCCGGCAGAGAGCGAGGTGTTCGGCCCTGGAGGCCTCCCCTGCGGCGCACAGGAGCCAGTAATAAATGCCCCGGATATCCGCCTGCTTAAAAAAGGGGCGTGCACCTATGAGCTGGAAAGGCAGCCCCCTTCTTTCCAGGGCTTCCACCAGAGGGGAAGATTGGCGGCTGAGGCGGTAAAGTACGGCTATATCCCGGAAACTGTAAGAGGTCTCACCCTTTCCGGAGCGCCCGGTGTTAATGGAATAACTGCTGACCCCGCCGATAAGTCCTTCTATTCTCTCCACCAGATATTCAGCTTCCGCCTGGGGGGTTGGGGCTTCATAAAAGGAAAGCGGCTCTTCTCCGGGACAGCGGGGAGTCAGTTTTACTCCGCTCTTGCGGCGGTTATGGCTTATAAGTCCGGAAGCTGCTGAAAGAATGGGAGGCGCGGAGCGGTAATTTTCTTCCAGCTCCAGGACCTTGGTATCCGGGGCTTCGGCGAACCGGAAAAAGAAATCGAGATTACTGCCCCGGAAGCCGTAAATGGCCTGATCCGGATCCCCTATTACAAAACATTCCGCCTGCCTGCTGATGAGCTCGGTCAGTTCATACTGGGCCTGGTTGACATCCTGGAATTCGTCAACCAGCAGATAGTCGATTGAAGAGGAAACCTTTTCCAGGAGGTCATCTCTTTTTCTGAGCTCATCGAGGAAGGCGGGAATGATTTCCTCCAGGTCAAGGGCCCCGAGTGAACGCAGCGCTTCTTTGTACCTCTGTTCAGCCCTGCTTCCTACCTCGTCCTGTCCTTTCTGCTCAGGCATGATCCCGGATAAGGGGAGTGATTCGGCCAACTTCCGGCTCATTCTCCGGCGGTCGCGGCCTGAGAGTTCGGGGAGAAGTTTCTTGAGCAGGAGTTCTCTTTCTTCTTCACCGATTACGGTTATATCTTTTTCCTTCCTGAGCCAGTTCAGGCAGAAACTGTGGAAGGTGGAAACGGTTACCCTTTCACCCCTGTCTCCGGCGCTTTTTTGCAGGCGTGCCCTTATCTCCTTGGCGGCCCGGTTGGTAAAGGTAATGGCCACAATTTCTTCCGGCGGGATCTTTCTGTCTTCCAGAAGATGGACAAGGCGGGAGATCAGGGTGTAGGTCTTGCCGGTACCGGGTCCGGCTTTTACCAGAAGGCGCCGATGACTGCTTTTGACTATATCTTCCTGTGCTGTACTGCTCCGGATATTACCTGTCGCTTCCCCGGGATTTTTATCCCCTTCTTCCCCCTTAAAAAGGGCGGTTTGTCCGGCAGAAGGAAGAACCTGTCCGGTTCCCTTTTTTTGGGGGACACTCTTGTTTCCTTTAAAAAGAGCGCCCTGGCCGCTCAAGCTGTCCAGTTCTCCTTTATCGAATACGGTAATCAAGCCGAACTGGCCGTCAAAACCGGCCCGGCGTATCACCTGGTTGTTCCTTATCCTTTTAACCGCTTCATCCAGGAGAGGCAAACTGTCTTTTAGTTCTGTCAGCGGGGTGTTCAGCAGGATATTGAACTCGGAACCATGACGATTGATCAGCCGCCGGTAGTGGTTGAGAACGCCCTTGGAGTTGGGGCCGATGCCGATAATCTCGGAGATTACTTCCATGAGGGGGATAAGGCTCTTATAGGAAGGGTCGTTTTCAGGATATAATGGAGCCCCGCGATCGGCCAGATCCATGATCCGGTGATTTACCCCTACGGTAAGTGGATTGCCGCAGACCGGGCAGATATTGCCGGCTTCCTTGGTTTCCAGAGGATTGAGGCTCACTCCGCACTTACGATGGCCGTCAAGATGGTACTTCCCTTCCTCCGGAAAAAATTCCACGGTTCCCTCAAAGCCAAGGCTGGGGTCTTTAATTGCCTTTTTCATGCTGTGAAAGTCCAGAGGACAGCTGAAAAGGTTTACTTCCCGGCCCAGTTTGGCAGGGGAGTGGCAGTCCGAGTTGGAGATCAGGGTATAGTTGTCCAGGGCTGAGATAAAACGGTTCATGTCCGGGTCCGAGGAAAGCCCGGTTTCCAGGGCGAAAATATGGCTGCTCAGGTCGCCGAAACACTCCTCAATGGAGTCAAACCCCGACTTGGAGCCGAACAGGGAAAACCAGGGGGTCCAGATATGGGCAGGTACCAGGAAACCCTCCGGGGCTTCCTCCAGTTGAATTTCCAGGAGATCGCGGGAGTCCAGGCCGATGATGGGCCGCCCGTCCGATTCAATGTTGCCCAGGGCTGCCAGGCGCTGATTAATTCTTTCCACCGCCCTGAAATCAGGAACCATGAGGATGTTATGAACCTTCCTGACTTTGCCTCCTCTCTTGTAAATGCTGCTGATTTCGGCGGTCAGGACAAAACGGACCTTAATCGCTTCCGGGCTGGCACCCTCAAAGGCAGGAGGGATCTTTTCATTTTTCAGCCTGAAAAGACCCGGTTCTGCGGGAACAAGATTTTCCTTAAGATGACCCAGCCAGCCGGGATGGGTGAAATCGCCGGTGCCTACCAGGTTTATCCCCTTTACCCGGGCCCAGGCAAAAAGTCCGGGTATGTCGCTCTTTTTGCTGGTAGCCCGGGAAAAGGGGGAATGAATGTGAAGGTCGGCTATATAGGATGACATTAGGTCTTGGGATTTAAGTTTAAGATTCAGAGGGATTATGCCTTACGCTTGAAGAGCAAATATATTATCATGGTTCTTAAATCTAATAAAGAATGCTGTACTCGCAACCAATATTATTTTGAAGAGCTACGGGAACACCTGATCAAGTATCCCGATAGTAAGCCCGGATTGTCTGATAACTGAAATCTTTACCTGGTTTTGTCATAATGTTTAAAACCAATAAGGCCACAGCTAATTCCCTTTCCGCCGGGGTTGTTATAGTCCGTTTTTGGGAAGATGTGCCGTATTATCTGCTTCTGCGGGTCTTCAGCTACTGGGATTTCCCCAAAGGTCTGGTGGAAAAGGGTGAAGAACCTCTGGAGGCCGCGGTTCGCGAAGTGGAGGAAGAGACTACTCTTAACGATCTTTTTTTCCACTGGGGTTATGACTTTCGGGAAACCAGGCCGTATGGCAAATATAAAAAGATAGCCCGGTATTATCTGGCGGAATCCCGGGAGGGGGAGGTAGACCTCCCGGTCAGCCGGGAACTCGGACATCCGGAACACCATGAATACCGGTGGGTTACTTTTGCCGAGGCAAAGGATATGGTGGCTGAAAGGGTTAAGCCCATTCTGGACTGGGCCCATGGTCGGATCATCTCCGGAGGGGAAAGAAAGACAGGGCGACAAAGAATTTAGCCCACCGTCTCATTTTTTCTGATCTCCCTGTCCAAAGCCACAGTAGTATTAAGACCTGTAGATTTTTTCTCTTTTGATTCCTGGCTTAAATCAGGCATTATTTCTTAAAAATACGGAATTTATTTAAGCAGATTTTTCCTCCTCAGAGAAAAGGACTCTGCCTTCACCGTATACGGCCACCGGATAACTCGCCAGATCAAAGGGATCACCACTCCAGCAGGTGAAGGAAGCCCACTTATAAGGCTCCAGGCTGCCCGCTACTTGGTTAAGACCGAGTAGCTCCGCATTTTTTCTGGAAAAAATCTCCACCACCTGCTGTTTGGTATAACCGGCCCTAAGGAGCCAGCGTCCCTGAAGAAAAAGCTGCCGGGCCGGAGTCACCGGATGATCGGACATGATCCCGAAATCCACCCCGGACTCAATCAGGTACTTTATGTTCCTCCAGTTTTCGTGTTTGAGTTCAACCTTGTAGGCAAAGGCATCCACAGGACCATAGATTACCGTAATCCCGCGTTCTTTCAGCTCCCTGAATATTTCCGGTTGATTGACGTCCATGGCATGTTCTACTGTGACCCGGATTCCAAATTCGTCAACCAGGCGAAGGAGGGCGGCGATGTCATCGGTTTTGTGGACATGGATTCTCAGTGCGGTCTTTTTATTAAGTATCTCCCTGAGCACCTTTTCTTCGGCGGAAAAGGTAATTTCTTCTTTTTTCTCCCCGGTCGCTTTTTCCCATCTTTCTTCTTTCTGCAGAACCTCATCCAGTTTCTTGCGCAGAATGGCAATAGCCCCCATCCTTGTGGAAGGTCTTGTTCCCTTCCAGTTCTGGGTGGACATAGGATTATAGCCAAAGGCCGCCTTCACCCCGGACCGCATGACCAGGGCCTGACTGCTGTTAGAGGCGTAATTGCGGATAACCGCCGACAGGCCTCCGATTATGTTTCCGCTGCCCGGCAGTATGCAGGAATAGAGAACTCCCATCTCCACCGCATCCCTGAGTGCCATGTCGTCCATCTGAACGGAATCCAGGGCATCCGCCAGAGCGATAATCGGGTCCTGGTTGTCATTGGCCTCCTCTTCAGACTCAGGTTCTCCGGATCTGACCAGAGAAATGTGGCTGTGAGGGTCAATGAAAGCCGGTGTTACTACTTCGTATGAACCCTGCAGCTTTCCCTCTTCGGTATCGGAAATACCAGTTATCTTTTTACCATCAAAAAGAAGATAAGAATCTTTTAAGACAGAAGTGCCTGTATAAATGGTCTCAGCTTTTATGCAGTTCATGTTTCTATGCCTTTTTAATCATTATCCTATTTGAAAATATTATCCTTGTCCATGGCTCCAGGCTTTTTCATTTTCTTTTATCTAACCCCAAAAAAATAACCCCATGGGGAAAAATCCCATGGGGTTATTGAGGTCCGAATGTAAATTATATCTTATAATTTCATTACATTCTCAGCTGCAGGCCCTTTTTTGCCTTCAACAACATCAAAAGAGACCTTCTCACCTTCTTTCAGTGTCTTAAAGCCTTCTGCCTGAATCGCTGAAAAATGTACAAAAACGTCTCCTCCATTTTCTGATTCAATAAAACCAAAACCTTTTGCCTCATTGAACCATTTTACCGTACCTTCCGTCATTTCATGCTCCTTAATATGATGGGACAAATACATTTATGAATGATAGAAAAACGTACAAGATTGTTTCTATATACGGTATTTTCTTATCAAACATAAAACTACAATTACTATGTTTCATCACTACCAGATACTTAATCTAATAGCAATGGAATAATATTTAAAATAAACTGATTTTTTTAATTTTTATCATAAGCCGGTGTGAATAATGTTTGTTTTTAAGGTTAATAACCAAGTAAAACAGGTGCCTTAGGTGAAGAGATCATTGTCAAGAATAAGTGAAGACAAAGCAACCATGCCGACCAGATCCCCCTCTTCTTCCACCGGTGCTCTTCTGATCCCGATCCTGTAAAGAAGACGGGCCACATAGCGGACGTCCATGTCTGCGGAGACCGTGATAATAGGTTTGGTCATGATTTCATAGACGTTTACTCCCTCGGGAGGTCTGCAGGGGATAATCATGCCCCGGATAAGGTCCTGAACAGCGATAATCCCCCAGGCATCATCGGGGTGTCTTTTATCCACCAGTAGAGCAGATACCTGCTCTTCCCGCATTTTGGCGGCAGCTTCCTGGGAACTGGCCATGCCGTCAATACTGACTATACCTTTATGCATGACATCACGCGCCCTGATAAGTCTTGGTTTCTCCGTGGTCATAATATGTCTCCTTAAGTTTAAAAAAGAGTTTTTTATTCGTTATTGTTTAAGCTAAAAATATTGGTCCCGTACTTCTTCCTTGAATTTTTCGATCTGGCTCTCCAGGCCCACCACCTGTTCCACCGGAACCACAAAGGCTATGCCTGTCCCGGGTTTTTCGAATTCTCCCGCCTTCTGGATGGCGGCCAGAACATCCTGGACCAGATGTTCTTCAAAGAGAAACATTATAATGTCGGTCTGGGCTTCCAGGGAAAGACCGAAAAAGGTTTTGGCCTCATGGATCCCCGTACCCCGGGCCGGGATTACGGTGGCACCGGTGGCACCCGCGCTTTTGGCACCGTCAATAACTGCTTCTGTTTTATCAGTTTTGACAGAAGCTAAAATGAGTTTGAATCTCATTGTTTACCTCCTCGGGAGATTTTTTTACGTCGATTTACTGACCACTGAATATACTGGGCGTAACCCATAACGGTTATAATCGGGAATAAACAGGTAAAGGCAATCATTCCGAAACCATCCAGCGAGGGGTCCCGGCCGGGCACGGATGAGGCCAGACCCAGACCCAGGGCTGTTACCAGGGGTACGGTCACGGTGGAAGTAGTTACTCCCCCGGAGTCATAAGCCAGGGGTATTATATTCTTGGGGGCGAATGCGGTCTGGATTATAACTATCAGATACCCGGCCAGGATATAGAGATAGAGGGGAGTGCCGGTTACAATCCGGAATGCCCCCAGACTGATGCCCAGAGCCGCTCCGAAAGCCACCGCCAGCCTCAGGCCCCATTGGTTTACGGCCCCGCCGGAAACTTCAGTGGCCTTGGAGGCCACAGCGATAAGTGCCGGTTCGGCAATAGTGGTGGAAAAACCTATCAGAGCGGCAAAAAGATAAATCCAGCCGTAGGCCGTCCAGTCGGTTAGATCCGGAGTTTCCCCGGCACCGGATAGAAAAGCGGGATCAGAGAGCTGGTGAGCCATTATCTTGCCCAGGGGGAAAAGGGCCTTTTCCAGGCCGGCCAGAAAAAGGGCAAGACCCAGGACCACATAGACCCCACCCAGGATCAGGTTGCGCCGATGGGGGATAGGCTGGCGCAGGACCACCATCTGGAAAAAGACGATCAGAATAAGGATCGGCAGGATATCCCTGAAGGTGCTAAGCAGTATCTGGCTGAAATCGACGGCAAAATCCATTAAGCAAAATTCCTGTCAGTCAGAAAATAATAAGACCGTACCCCATAACAAAGATCATGGGAAAAAGCGAGGCAAAGGCGATCAGGCCGAAGCCGTCCATCATAGGGTTCCTGCCCTTGATAGTCGAAGCCAAACCCACCCCCAGGGCTGCCACCAGGGGCACGGTAACAGTGGAAGTCGTTACCCCCCCAGCATCATAGGCAATACCAACAATCTCTTTGGGGGCGATGGTAGTCATGAGCATAACCATAACGTAACCACTGATGATAAGGTAGTGAAGAGGCCAGCCTCGCAGAATCCGCAGAACTCCCACCACAATGGCAAGTCCCACGGAAAAGGCGACCGACAGTCTAAGACCCAGGGCGTAGTCTTTGAGGGCCTGCTCCGCAGAACCGATGAGATTGCCCTGGCTGGCAATTTCCGCCGCCTCCCGGGCTACGGCAATTAGAGCCGGTTCGGCAATAGTGGTTGAAAAACCAAGAGCAAAGGCGAAAAAAAGGAGCCAGAAGAGGCTGCCCTTGCGGGCCAGGGCGTGGGCCAGCTCCTCTCCGATGGGAAACATTCCCATTTCCAGACCCTGAATAAACAAAACAAGGCCGGCGATCAGCAGTACAGAGCCAAAAAGAACATCTCCTAAATGAGGCAGGGGCTCCTGTATCACCACCAGCTGAAAAAAAGTAATAACTAAGGCTATTGGCAGCAGATCGGCACAGGCGCTCTTCAGCCTTTTGAAAATGACGAAGACAAGCCTGGTATTTACAGGTCCCTTTCGCTTTCTGACCATAAAGGTTACGGATAAGGAAAAAAGGATTGGGGGAATGCCGCCATGCCTCTGTTTTAAGGTTTTTTTGACTTAGCGGTCTTCTGTGCCGGGAGTTATTGTTATCCGGCCTGAATCAGGTGCCCTTTTCTCCCGGCTTCGCAAAGCCGTTGTTTAAGTAGAGGGAATTCCTGTCCCCGTTAGTTGTCCTGGGAGCCGGAGACAGGATATTCATACTTTTCAGACCTGATTAATTATCAAAAAAGTTGAGTCAGGTAAGTAAATCAGTTGACCGGCTGGGAATACTGGTTGCCGAAAATCGCAAGAGTCAGGGCAATAAACAGGACCTGAATCAGCCAGCCGATCAGGCAGACCAGAACAGCCCGGCCCGTACTCTTGTAATCCAGAGCCTGTCTGACCGCAACTATCATGGCTACCAGCATCCAGACGGCTGCCACCAGGGACAGGACGCTGTAAAGTCCCGGGATGATCCCCAGCACCCTGATTACCCCGGGGGCACTGGAGAATCCGATGGTCCGCAGGAGTTCTCCCATATCTGTGGAGGTCTGCGGTTCAGGCATTAATTTGGCGCCTATAATATAGACCAAGAGTGCCCAGACGAACCAGGCAATCAGGGAAGATACCGTAATCAAAAAGATACCGCTGACTCCGGTCACATTAATTGTTCCGATGCCTGCGGCTACACTGGCTAACACGACAACAGCCATGGCCTGCTTTATCGCGGTGGTATCCGCCTCAACCTCTTCGTAAAGGTCAACTTCCAGTTTAGCAGCCCGGATCATTCTTTCAGTTAGACTTGCCATTTCAACCTCCTGAGACTATTTTAAAGTATGGGTGGGTGCCTGATAATTCTTAACATCTAAAGCATAACAATATTTATGTTTATTTCCAATAATGGTTTAGCACCACTCATATTTTTCCCGGCGTCCAAGGGCTTGACCCTCAAAACCTTTTATCCAGATTATATTTGACCCTGATAAGCAAGTCTTGATACTCTAATGTCAGGCAGACGTCATATCAGAAGGACAATCAGGGTACAGCCCATCAATCATGGAAGTTCTCCAGCGTCATACCAATATTCTGGAAATCGTCGGCGACCTTATCAAGGTACGGGCTCGGGATGTGGGCTACGTCGATCTGGCTATAATTGAAAACCGGGACGGTGAGACTTCCCTTTCCCAGGTGGTGGAGATCAATGAGGATATCGTCTCCCTTCAGGTCTTTGCCGGAGGCAGGGGGCTTTCCACCGCGGCCACGGTCCGGTTTTTGAACCACCCCATGCAGGTTATCTACTCCGGCAACATTCTGGGCCGGATATTCCGGGGCTCAGGCGAGGCTATGGACAGAGGGCCCAGTCTGGAGGGCGATCCCCAGATCGACATCGGCGGCCCCACGGTCAATCCCATGACCAGGATCATGCCCCACAAAATGATCCACACCAAGGTACCCATGATCGATCTTTTTAACTGTCTGGTGGAAAGCCAGAAGATACCTATTTTCTCGGTGGCGGGCGAACCCTACAATCAGCTCCTGGCCAGAATAGCCATTCAGGCCGATGCCGACCTTATTGTCTTTGCCGGTCTGGGTCTGATCTTTGATGATTACTATTTTTTCCGCACTAAGTTCGAGGATGAGGGCAACTTCGCCCGGACCGTGATGTACGTCAATCTGGCCTCCGATCCCATTGTGGAACGTCTCCTGGTGCCGGACATGGCCCTTAAGGTCGCCGAACGTTTCGCAGTGGAGGAGGGCAAGCGGGTATTGGTCCTGATGACCGATATGACCGCTTTTGCCGATGCCATGAAAGAGATAGGTATTTCCATGGAACGGGTGCCTTCCAACCGGGGTTATCTGGGCGACCTCTACACCAGGCTTGCCCAGCGTTATGAAAGAGCCTGCGATTACAAGGGAGCCGGCTCAGTAACCATACTCACAGTCACCACCATGCCCGGAAATGATGTCACCCATCCGGTTCCGGACAATACGGGGTATATAACCGAAGGGCAGTTCTACCTGCACAACAGGGAGATTGATCCCTTCGGCAGTCTTTCCCGGCTCAAGCAGCAGGTGATCGGCAAGGAGACCAGGGAGGATCACGCCCAGATCATGAATACCATGATCCGTTTCTATTCCGAGGCCCAGGAGGCGGAAAGAAAGCAGGCCATGGCCTTTGATCTTTCTCCCTACGATCATAAGCTCCTGCGCTTCGGCAAGCTCTTTAAGAAAAGATTCATGGCCATCGAAGTCTCCATGACCCTTAACGAGGCCCTGGATCTTTCCTGGCAGACCCTGGCCGAGTGTTTCGAGCCGGATGAACTTCTCATGAAGCAGTGGCTGGTGGATAAGTATTTTCCGGGGAAGCAGGGGGGCGAAGTAAACAGTGAACAGGAAAAAAGCTCCGGACAAAAACAGGAGGAGTCGTGATTGGCCAAGGTGACCCTTAATAAAACAGCGCTCAAGGCGGAACGGGATAAGCTCAGCCTCTATGAGCAGTACCTGCCCTCTCTGGATCTCAAACGCCAGCAGTTTCTCTTTGAGATCAGAAAGGCAAAAAAGGAGAGGGACGAAACCCGGAAGGCTATAGACCGGCTGGAAGAGGAGAGCGCAGACTGGATCGCCCTTCTGGGTAATGAAGAGATCGATACTTCCGGTTTGGTGGAACTGGAAGAGGTCAAACTCAGGGAACAGAATCTCCTGGGTGTCAAGCTCCCGGTCCTGGAGGATATCAAGATAAGAACCGGCGAATACTCTATGCTGGCCAGGCCGGTCTGGGTGGATGCCCTGATCGATGCCCTGCACGAGATGGTTAAGCTCAGGATCAGTCTCCAGGTACAGGAGGAGCGAGTCCGCAGGCTGCAGAAAGCCCTCCAGACCATTACTCAGCGGGTCAATCTTTTTGATAAGGTGCTTATTCCGGAAACCAGGGGAAATATCAGGAGCATCCAGATCGCCTTGGGAGACACTGAAAGGGCAGGGGTAGTGCGTTCCAAAATAGCCAAGGCCAAACGCCAGGCGGGGGGCTATTGATGGCAATAGTTCCTATGTCCCGCATAACCATATACGGTATGACCCGCTGGAAACTGGAGATTCTGGAAGGTCTTCAGGCTTTGGGGGCAGTTCATCTCATCACCTATCACACTATAGAAAATGTGGCCTTTGCCCCCGGGATCTCAGCGGCTACTCACGAGGCCTACCAATTCCTGGAGAAATGTCCGGAAAAAAGGCGCCAGGCCCGCGATCCGGAAAATTTTGATGCCGGTGAGGTGGAAAGGCAGGCCCTGCAAATCAGGGATCGGATCCAGGAGCTGGGCGACGAACACGACTATTTGGTCCGCCGTATCGAGGCCCTGGAGCCCTGGGGAGATTTCATCTTTCCTCCGGTGGAGGAGACCGGCGGTTACCGTTTCTGGTTCTACATCGTTCCCCATTACCGGATGTCGGATGTGGAGGAGACTGAACTTCCCTATGAATGCGTTTACCGGGATGCCCGTTTTTCCTACGTGGTAGTGGTATCCAGAAAAGAACCGGAAAACATGCCTGTCCCCAGGATCCACACCGGTAACCGTTCTCTCTCCACCCTCAAAGAGCGCCTGGAAGAAGTGGAGATAGAACTGGACGACCTGCATTGGCGACGGGTGGGCCTTACCCGCTGGCTTGCCCAGTTTTCCCGGGTCCTGGCTGTGGCTGACGATCAGGAGAATCTGAACCGGGCTGCCCGGGAAATTTTTGATGACGGGGAACTCTTTGTAGTGGAAGGCTGGGCCCCGGAATACTCCCTTTCCAAACTGGAGAGTTTTACTAAAGAGAACTCCCTGATCTTAAACGCTGAACCTCCCCCGGAAGAGGAAAAACCGCCGACTCTTCTGGATAATCCTGAAAAACTGGAAGGTGGGGAGAAACTGGTAAACTTTTATACCACCCCCGGTTACAAGGTCTGGGATCCGTCCCTGGCTGTGCTCTTTTCCTTTGCGGTCTTTTTTGCCATGATTGTCTCTGATGCCGGATACGGTCTGATTCTGGGAGGGATCTGGCTCCTGTCTCGCCGTCGTCTCCAGTGCAGCAGACAGGACCTATGCATCCTGTTCGCTTTTCTGGTGGCCGGGACCATCGGCTACGGGGTGCTGGCCGGCAATTATTTTGGCCTGGCTCCCTCGGAAGGCTCCTGGCTGGGGAAACTAAAAATTGTCGAGGCCACCGATCAGTACCGAATGATGACCATCTCCATCCTGCTCGGAGCCCTGCATATAATTGTCGCCCACATCGCCAATCTTATTAAGGCAAGCAGGGTAGAGTTAAGGCTCCAGCCCCTGGGCTGGATAGCTATTATTATCGGCGGACTTCTCCTCTGGTTCGCCCACGCCAATTTCATAGAAGGCTTCCAAAGCTGGAAGCCCGGGGAGGTATTTTTGATCGGAGGAACCCTGCTGGTCCTTTTATTCAGCAGCCGACGCCCCTGGTGGCAGGGGAACTGGAAGGACCGCCTGGGCCGGATCCTGGATGGACTTTTGGCTCTAAGCGGTATATCCAGGGCCTTCGGGGATGTGCTCAGCTATCTCCGGATCTTTGCCTTGGGACTGGCCAGCGCTCAGCTCGCCATTACTTTCAATGATATGGCGGCCACGGCCCGGGAAAATATAGCCGGGCTGGGAACCCTGGTGGCTATTTTGATTCTGGGTTTCGGCCATGGCCTGAATTTCCTCCTCGCTATTATGAGCGGAGTGGTTCACGGGCTGAGGCTTAATTACATTGAGTTCTTCAACTGGGGTATGGCGGAAGAAGGTTATCCATACAGACCATTTAGCAAAAAGGGAGAAAATATATGGAACCAATAATCATCACCTTGGGCTGGATCGGCATTTACGGCCCCATGGCTCTGGGAGCCATAGGCAGTATCATCGGCTGTGCCAAGGCGGGACAAGCCGCCTGTGGAGCCCTGCTCGACGTGGACAGCGGTTACGGCCGCTTTGTCGGGGTCTCAGCCATGCCCTCGTCCCAGACGATCTACGGCATTGTGGTCATGTTTTCCCTGAACCGACCGGTAACAGTGGAGTCCGGTCCTGGTCTCTTCGGCATCGGTATCTTTGCCGGCCTGGCTCTGCTCTGGAGCGGGAGGCGCCAGGGGGACGCCTGTGCCTCAGCGATCCACGTCAGTAAGACCAAACCGGAAATTTTCGGCCTGTCTCTGGCCCCGGCCGCAATCGTCGAGGGCTTTGCAGTATTTGCTTTTATCTTTGCCCTGGTAATAAGCGCCGGTGTTCCCGGAGGAGCAGGAGGTTAAAAAAAGAAAAGGAATTAAGCTATGGCCGAACCTAAACTGTCATCCGGAGTCCAGGATTTAATTAACCGTCTCCGTGAAGAAGGTCTTGCTGAAGGCCGCCAGGAGGGAGAGAAGATTGTCTCCAAGGCCCATCGGAAAGCCAAGCAGATCGTGGATCAGGCTTACTCCGAGGCGGACGAGATCCGCAAGGAGGCCAAGGAGGAGGCGGAGCATTACCGAAAATCCGCTCAGGAGGCGGTCCAGCTTGCGGCCCGCGACACTATGCTCAGCCTGAAGTCAACCCTTACTCATCAGTTTGCCCAGCGGATCGGCGAGCTGCTGGAAGAGACTTTTCAGGAGGAGGATTTTCTCAAGCAGGTCATCCTTGAGATTGCCGGCCGTGCCTTACCTGAGGAAAAACGGAAGGAAAAGATGGAAATTATCCTTCCCGAGGATGTGGTCGGTCTGGAGGAGCTGCGCCGCCACCCGGAAAAGGTTAAGGAGGGCAGCCTGGGCCAGTTCATGCTCTCCACTGCAGCAGATCAGCTTCGGGACGGGGTTACGCTCCATACTTCCAAACAGAAGAAGACCGGTCTTACTATCAAACTGGTTGAGGAAGATGTCGTCATTGATCTCAGCGAGGAGTCGATTACCGAGCTTTTACTGGAGCATCTTCTTCCCCGTTTTAGGGCTCTGATAGAGGGCAGCATTCAGTGAGGACCGAGAGTTGAATCACCGCAACGAGTACTTCACCTTGATTGCCAGTCTGCCGCCTATGCCCCTGACCCTGGATGAGGTCAGGCTTCCCCTTAACTGGCTCCGTCTGGAGAGCCGCCTGGATATGCTTTCTTCCCGGGACCGGGAGATCATAGAACGGCTGGAAAGGTTTCTCCGCTGGGAGCGTAAGCCCCGTTGCCGCAGGGACCATGAAGTTATGGAGTCCTTTGATAAGATCGTGGCCAATATCGAGTATCCCCTGACCCATGAGATCGTTACCACTATCATGGATATCCGGATATTGGTAGCCGCGGTCCGCCGTCGTCAGCGGAATCTCCCCCCCATGGAGCCGGCCGGCTCCTGGGGCCGGCATATTGTCCGGAACTGGCAGAGTGCCGGCTTTGGCCTTGGAGTTCGCTTTCCCTGGCTGGATCAACTGAGGCTGGATCTGGCGGAAAACAAGGTAATGGCGGCCCATCGTCTGGTGGTGTCGGTGATCTGGGATTACCTGAGGAGACTGGCTGAAACCCACTATTTTGATTTTGAGGCGGTGATGCTTTACCTGGTGCGTTGGGATGTGGTGAACAACTGGGTCAAACAGGACCGGGAGAAGGGGAGAAAAAGATTTAATCAACTTACCACGGAGGTAATGGGGCAGTATGCCGAACTCTTCGACTGAGGCCCGGGTAACCGGAGTCAAGGGCAACATCGTGACCATGGAATATGAATCCGGGTCCCTCATGAAAAACGAAGTCGCCTATATTCACGTAGGCGAGGCCCGCCTTAAGGCCGAGGTTCTGCGCATCCGGGGCCAGCGGGCAGACATGCAGGTATTTGAAGATACCGCGGCCATCAGGGTAGGTGATAAAGTGGAGCTCACCGGCGAACTCCTTTCAGTTTCCCTGGGCCCGGGTCTTTTAGGCAAAATATATGACGGCCTCCAGAATCCCCTGGAGGTCCTGGCCTCGAATTACGGCTTCTTTTTGCCCCGCGGGGTACAGGTGGAGGCCCTGGACAGCGTCCACAAATGGTCTTTCGTCCCTGCGGTTCGGGCCGGTAACCGGCTCAAAGCCGGTGGTATCCTGGGCACGGTTCAGGAGGGCCGCTATACCCATAAGATCATGGTGCCCTTTGCCCAAAAAGGCGAGGTAGAGGTAACATGGATCCAGGGCGGCAGTTTCACGGTCAACGATCCGGTAGCCAGAATCAGCGGTAAGAGCGGCCAGGAAGAATTGATCACTTTGCAGCAACGCTGGCCGGTAAGACGCCCCCTCCCGGAATACCTCTTTTATCAGGGGCTTTCCGACCGGCTCTTCCCCTCTGAACCTTTGACCTCAACCATCCGGATCGTGGACACTTTCTTCCCGGTGGCCCGGGGAGGCACAGCCTGTATTCCCGGGCCTTTCGGAGCAGGCAAGACCGTTGTTCAGGGCCTTATTGCCCGTTACTCCAGGGCGGACATAGTCATTGTAGTGGCCTGCGGGGAAAGGGCAGGGGAGGTGGTGGAAATGATAAATGATTTCTCCAGGATGAAAGATCCCCGGGGAGGCGGCTCCCTGATGGAGCGGACCGTGATTATCTGCAATACCTCTTCTATGCCGGTGGCGGCACGGGAGGCCTCGATATATACCGGGGTCACCCTGGGCGAGTATTACCGGCAGATGGGTCATGAGACCCTGCTCCTGGCCGACTCCACCTCGCGCTGGGCCCAGGCCATGCGCGAGACCTCCGGCAATCTGGAAGAGATCCCGGGGGAAGAGGCTTACCCAGCCTACCTTGATTCCAATATCAAGGAGGTCTATGAAAGGGCCGGAGTGGTCCGGGCCCAGGATAAGAAAGTGGGCTCGCTCACTATGATCGGCACTGTTTCACCGGCCGGAGGTAATTTCGAGGAGCCGGTCACTCAGTCCACTCTGGCCACGGTCAAGGCCTTTCTGGGCCTCTCTTCTGAACGGGCCTATCGCCGCTTCTACCCGGCCATCGATCCCTTAATCTCCTGGTCCCGCTATCTGGAACAGCTTCGGGATTATCTGGACAAGAACCTGCACGAAGGCTGGACCGACATGGTTCTGGATGTACTTGATCTCCTCAGGCAGGGGGACAGTGTCCGCCGGATGATGCAGGTTACCGGCGAGGAAGGGATATCCCTGGAGGATTTTGTCATCTATCAGAAGGCCTATTTTGTGGATATGGTCTATCTCCAGCAGGACGCCTTTGACGAAGTGGATGTCTCCACCTCTCCGGAACGCCAGGAGGAGAACTTCCTCCGCCTCAAACACCTCATAGATTACGACTATGATTTCAAGGACAAGGAAGAGGCCCGCAGCTATTTTACCAAGCTCACCGGCATTTTCATAAACCTGAACTACTCGGCCTGGGGTTCCAAGGATTATGGAAAATATGTTCGCGAATTAGAGGAACTGGCCGGCACCGTGGCCTGATTCTAACTATTCTTCCGGCCTCACACATGGTTTCCTGATACACTCATTAATCTTAATTAATCGTAACATTCGACAATTCGTCAAATTAACCCATCATCTCCTTCGCCCCCTGACCTGCCAAAATGCCTTCAGAATCTTCACGGAATCAGATTCCCATGACCAGCCCGGCAATGAGGAAATAGATCAGCAGGCCGCTGGCGTCGATCAGGGTCGTGACCACCGGGGCGCTGACCACCGCCGGATCAATCCCAAGACGGTGGGCCAGCAGGGGCATGCCGGACCCCACCAGGGTGGCGAGTGTACAGATGACAATCAGGGTCAGGGAGACAGTAGTGGCCAGATCCGGATCAAACAGCAGGGATACAGCCATATAGGCGATTATTGCTACAGCAGTGCCAAGCAGTAGACCAACGCGGGTTTCCCGGAAGATTACCCGCACTACGCCTATATCGTCCGCGTCACCGGTGGCCATGGCCCGGACTACCGTGGTTGCTGACTGGGCCCCGCTGTTGCCCCCGATCCCGATAAGGAGAGGAATAAACAAGGAAAGACTGATTACCTCTGTCAACATTGATTCGAAGGCGCTCAGGACATTGACCGTCAGGACACTGGCTACGGCCAGGAGCAGCAGCCAGACCAGGCGGGCCCGGGTCAGGTGCAGCAGGGAGGTGGAGAAGTAGGGACGGTCCAGTGGTTCACTGGCACCGATTCTTGCGAAATCTTCTTCTTGTTCCAGATGGATGATATCCATGGCGTCGTCCACCGTGATCAGGCCGAGGAGGCGCCGGGATGTGTCCACTACCGGCACTGCCAGAAGGTCCGCCGCTTGGATCAAGCGGGCCACCTCCTCCTGATCGGTTTCAGGGCTGACTGTGGGCACTGAAGTCATCATCAAATCCGCGACCAGTTCACCGGGGTCAGCCAGTACCAAAGTACTTAGCATGGCCATTCCGGCCAAGTGGTCCTCGGCATCCAGGACCGGGAGAGCATTTATGGTATCCACTGAAGAGCCTTCCCGCTGGATAAGGGACAAGGCCATTCTGGCAGGCATCTCCGGCCGGAGGGGCAGATATTCCGGACTCATGATGCGGCCAGCACTCTCTTTGGGAAAAGAGAGCAGCTTGTGGGTCAGGCGTTGCTCCCGGGGACTCAAATGGGCCAGCAGAATTTTGGCTACCGAGGCAGGCAGGTTATCCAGGAGACGGACCCGGTCATCGGGATCAAGGTCCTCCAGCAGCCGGTGTACCTGGTCTTCGCTCAGGTAGGCCAGCATTTCTTCCTGCAGCGGAGTTTCGAGTTCTTCGAAGATTGTTCTGGCCTGTTCCGGAGTATAATCCTCCAGGGCCTCGGCCCGCTCTGCCGGATTCAGCCGCCGGAACTCTTTGACGGCAGCCAGCATTTCTTGTTGTTTTTCGCCGATTGTCACCAGCCTGAACCTTTAGACACTGAGTATCTTATATAATGTGATAGACTTGATGGACCTATGGTTTTAGAAGGAGGAGAACTGAAAACCATTGGGCAGTGTGGTCTTAAAACCATTTTTTCCGTTTAAAGTAAATGAGCAGAACCAGGGCTGTTGCCAACATCAACCCGAGAGCAAAGGGATAGCCGTAATACCAGCTAAGTTCCGGCATATTGAGGGGGCTTTTTCCTGGATCGAAATTCATGCCGTAGAGGCCGGCAATGAAAGTAAGCGGGATGAAAATGGCGGCAAAGATGGTTAAGACTTTCATAACTTCGTTCATCCGGTTGTTCATTGAAGAGAGGTAAATGTCCAGCATACCGGAAATGATGTCCCGGAACGTTTCAATGGTATCTATTACCTGGATGGTATGGTCGTATAGGTCTTTCAGATAAAAATAGATGGAGTCGCTGATCAAATCGATTTCTTCATCACGGACCAGACTGTTGATGACTTCGCGCAGGGGCCAGACCGATTTCCTGAGCATGATCATCTCCCGCTTCAGGATATGGATTTTCTGTAAGGTCTCCGGGCTTGGTGAGCTGATCAGTTTTTCTTCTATTTCTTCGATTTCCCCGCTTATTTCTTCCAGGACAGTGAAGTAATTGTCAATAATGGAGTCGAGCAGGGCGTAAATAAGATAATCCGCCTTCATTTTGTTTATCCGGCCTTTTTGGCTCTGAATACGGTTACGGACGCCGTCAAAGGTATCACCGGGTTTTTCCTGGAAAGAGATAAGGTAGTTCTCTCCCAGGACAAAGCTGACCTGCTCCATATCAACCAGGCCGCTTTCAGCATTATAAGTCTGCATCTTGAGAACCAGGAAAAGATAGTCCTCAAAAATATCAAGTTTGGGGCGCTGAGTGGTATTGAGAATATCTTCCACCGTAAGGGGATGAAGCCCGAAACCGGAGCACAGCCTTTCGACCAGGTCGACCTGATGCAGTCCATCCACATTGATCCAGGTCACTGTTGATTTCTGCCGGTACATGGTGCAGTCTTCCGGAGTTTCCGGGGTAAACACTTCCACATTGGTCTGATCATAATCCAGGACCGTGATTTTGACCTGCTCTGTCTTCTGTTCACCAACCAGGACCGGAGTCCCCGGGGGAAGACCGGCCTTGACGGAGGAGTTTTTAAGAACGCGGAACATTGAACCTGCCGCCTGGCTCAGGCCGGGAATCTTCAGAGAGTGTAGTCTGGCTTTTTTCATCAGGATAAATCTTGTATGAGGCAGGTAACCGGATTTCAAGCAATTAGGTCAATGTATAGTTGGATAATTTTAACACCCTAAATTTTTTGTATAAACAAATTATCTGTCTGTCAAGCCAGATAATTTTTATGAATTCCGGATAAATCGTGTCTGTTGTTTTTTGCAGCCACCTATTTCAGAGGCAGTTTTGAAAGATAATTCTTATTGTTCTGTAATTTAAATTGCGGCTGACCGTTCAAGTACTGCTGGTCATTTCCTTTACGCCTATGCCGACCTGGGCAGTAAATGTAGCTGCACGGGATTATTCCGGACTCTGGCAAAAATTCGCCGTCCGTGAACGGTGCTGGGATAAGCCCACAGCCATATTCCCCTATCAGAACTGCTTTGAAAAAGCAGCCAGGAAATATGATCTTCCCTTGAATCTGCTTCTCGCAGTAGCCAGAGGAGAATCTGATTTCAACCCGAGAGCAAAAAGTGATGCCAGCTGCTACGGTATCATGCAGATACTCTGGCCCAATACCGCCAGGGAACTCGGCTTCAGCTCTCCCGAAGGGCTCTATCAGCCATGTAAAAACATAATGGCCGGCAGCCGCTATCTAAAAAAATTGCTGGGCCTGTATAACGGGGACATCCACCTCACTCTGGCCGCTTATAATTACGGCCCTTCCCGTATCCCTGCCGATAAGACTGCCTGGTCGCTGCCTGATAAGGCCGAGTGGTACAGCGGTTATATCTATCATCATCTGGAACGGGTTGCCGGCAAGGAGCGACTCAGGACCGGCAGCCCCGGCCGGACCGAGCCGAAGGAAAAGTACATTACTGAACATAAGGCGCCGATAATCTATTTTAAGGCTCCCTTCCGGGCCCTGGGTTT
Organism: Desulfurivibrionaceae bacterium; assembly: GCA_046537975.1. Lineage (GTDB taxonomy): Bacteria > Desulfobacterota > Desulfobulbia > Desulfobulbales > SURF-16 > JAWLDV01. Next base: position 25,264 of record JBKHJR010000015.1, on the reverse strand, counting down.
TATTGAACATGCAGAGCGGCATGCCCCGCAGGTACGGTTGGACTGGTTCCGCAATTCTTTAAACGAATTTTATGTGGTTCTTCTCTATCGTGACGACCGGGAATTAAGTTGTTCTCTCCAGGCTCTGCAAAGAGCCGGTTACGAGGTTAAGGAAGATAAAATCTTCCACTGAAATCCGGAGGATTTCAAATGAAACTTCGCCCTATAATCGTGATAACCCTGCTCCTGCTGATGGCAGGTTGTACAACGACAACCGGTACCCGCATCGGCACTTCTTCCACCGGTGGAAGTCACAATACCATCAGCTCAAAGTGTACCCTTTATGACTGGGTGGAAGGAGAACTTCTTGCTTATCTCTCCACCGAACTCACCCGTAACCCTCGCCTGTCCGGGCGGCCTTTTTTGGTCGCCGGTCTACAGGACGGGGAAATCAGTACTGAAATCGACGATCTTACCAATGAAATTCGGTTGCGCCTCATGACTGGCCTGGCCCGGACCAAGGGAATTAATCTGTTATGGCAGTCAGCCCTCAAGCCATGGGAACATCACCGTTCCCTTCAGGAAGTCGGCTGTGTTGACCAGACCTTGCCGGAAATATATATCGGCATTGATTGTAAATTACTGCCGGCCAGCGGCGATTTACAGGTTACCCTTTGGGCCATGGACCTGCGCGAAGAGATGTGGATTACCGGCTTCGGGGCCAGCTGGATCGGTCCTGCAACCCGGGAGCAACGTACCGCTCTCTCTCACCGCCATGTGGATGAACATCTTCGTGGTTTGCGTCCACTGCCTTTTACCGAAGATCAGGTTGACCTTGTTGCTTCTTATCTGGCCCGGAAATTGAGTTGCTTGATCAGAGACCTTGGCGAAGACATTCTGGTCTATCAAGAGAATGTCAACCAGGCAACGACCTCTGGACGCGTCTTTGGGCTGGTGGACAATTATCTCAATCAGTTCCGCGAGGTGAAAATTATAGAACGAAAGGACAAAGCCAATGTCTTGATGAAGCGAGAGGTTCAACCTATCACCGGCGACCTCTATCAGATCTGGATTCACAGCGTTCTGCGCAAGAACGGCATGCGCCTGCCAGGCACCGATACCGAAGTCTATCTCACTCTCAGTAATACCATAAGATTAAGTGGGGCTGAATAATGCAAGTGGTATTGGATATGCCGCAACTGTTTTGCCAGATAAAAAGGGCAGGGCAGAAAATAGTTGCTGAATTAATCAAGAACAAGGAATGGTGCAGATAAATCCCGGCCCCGGACCGGAAAGGAGGATGAGATGAAAAGCGGCCTCAAATTAATAGCAGGTATTATAGTAGGCTTTATTCTGGTTTGGACCATATTCTTTTTGACTGAAGACAAAGACCCCAAAGCAGTATCGACCGGTAAAGGGAGCCCGAGATCTTTCAATAGCACCGATATGGAAGTGGAACCACAGAGTAGATGGAATGGTGGAGACGATAACGGCAACAGCGCGGAACGCACCATTGCCAATCAGGCGGCATTTAACCCTGAAAGAGCCCAATCAGGAGATAATATGACAGCGGCGGGGGTATATTCTGATTCCTCTCTACACAGGCAATACTTCTGGAAGCCCTTTGAGACAAAGTTGAGAGCCAAGGGTTTTGCCGAGACCCTCTGCCGGAACAACAGATTAAATTGCGGGGTGGAAGAGCTCGAGGAAGGCGGCTTTCGGATTTATTTCGAATATACCGACCAGGCTGATTTGGAGTCCAAGCTGGCTTTGCTCCGTGAATCCTCCGGCTTTGACTCCCTGCAAACGGATAATTAGCTCAAGCCACATACATAACAGGAAAGCAATATTGCCGTTCCCGTTATAAAGGCATATCTGTTATGAAGCCAAATTTTCTGAAAATCTCCCGGGCCGGCTCTGATTTGATGAAGTGGAGAAACTTTTCGGTATTATCCTGGTTGCGTCCCGTATGCAGCGGAGCGATGAAGTAATTAACGGCATCCCTCTGATCAAACTCCCTGGCCACTTCCACCCCCTGCACTTCGAGTCCGACCCGGCCAGCTTCAATTATTTCCGTATACCAGACCGGTCCGGCATCCGCCTCTCCCCGGAGCAGACGCCGGGGGGTCTCCCGGTGGTGAACCCTGGTCAGCAGGGTTGTACCCCCGGCCTTCTTCTCCTCCATAATCTTGTGGACAAGTTCCCTGCCTCCGACCTGTTCATACATGGCGGTTATATAGCCGGCAATATGCTCGTATTCCGGATTTGGCTGGGAGACCACGATTTCCTCCCGGCCCAGGTCCAGAGGGGATTGAATTGACCTGGGATTACCCTTCTGCACCATCAGGGCCAATTTATTGCGGAGATAGACGAAATAGTCGTCCGGGCTGACAATTCCTTTTTTGACCAGGCTCTCCATAGCCTGGGCTGAAACTGAAGAGTAGATGTCCGGCTCTATCCTGAACGACCTTCCCCGGAATCTGGCTCCTCCGGCCAGTATTTCCTGGAATTCCAGACCGGGAGGCAGGGTCTGGTAATAAATATTCTCCACTTCCGGATACCGGGCCTGAAAGGCGTTGATCATCTCAGGCATCAGCATGAACTGATTGCCTGCCATAAAAAGAATCAGGTCCGCCTTGTCCAGAAGTTCCGAATTATGAAGATCATCACTCCTGTTTTCCGGGATTTCGGGATATTCCGTTATTTCCCTGTCTACCTGGCTCATAGCATTTCTTCCATTTTTTCTTGTCTATGGAGTCCTGACCCGATTGAAACCGCTGCTTAAATTTTATCTTTCCCCCGCTTCAAATTAAAGTCAACTGTAAAGACAGATATAATTTTGCCAGATATCCGGCTGAAATTCAACAAACTGAAAGCAGTCAGGACACCGGCGGCGGTATTCGATTCACATTCAGGGACAATTTTTCTATCATGAATATGACAAGGTAATTTTGTTCTGACTTTAGACAAGGTCATTTGAAGATAGCATCGTTTACTGGATGATAAGTCTGTCTTGCAAAAAAGGGGGTATTATGGAAAGGCGAGTTGAAGTAGCAATCATTGGCGCGGGTTCCGCCGGTATTTCAGCCCTAACCGAAGTGCAGAAGAAAACCGATGACTTTCTCGTCATCAATGAGGGGCCGTACGGCACAACCTGCGCCCGGGTGGCATGCATGCCCTCCAAGGCCCTGATCGAAGCCGCCAATGCCTATCACCGCAGAAAGGCATATCCGGACATGGGTATTAAGGGTGCAGACCTTTTACAGGCTGATCTCCCTTCCGTACTCCGCCATGTCCGGCAATTGCGGGACGGCTTTGTCAGCGGCATGGTCAGCATTACAGATAAGCTGGGAGAGCGCAGCATATCCGGCAGGGCGGAATTTATCGAGCCTAATCTTCTGCAGGTCGGGGACCAGAAAATCGCGGCTGAAAAAATCGTAATTGCCACCGGATCCCGGCCCCTGATTCCAGAAGGATGGGAGGAGTTCGGCAGGCGAATCCTGACCAGCGATCTCCTGTTCGAGCAGGAGGATCTTCCCTCCCGCATGGCAGTAATCGGCCTGGGGGGCACCGGGCTTGAACTCGGCCAGGCCCTTTCCCGCCTTGGTGTGGAAGTAAGCGGCTTTGAGAAGGCCCCTTCAGTCGGAGGCCTTTCAGATTCCAGGGTGAACGAATGTTTTTTACAGGCGGTTTCCGAAGATTTTTCCATCCATACGGGGGAGTCAGCTAAACTGGAAAGCGAGGGAGATGCTGTCCGGGTAACTGCCGGAAGTACCTCTGTTGTCGTGGACAAGATATTAGTTGCCATGGGCCGCCTGCCGAATATCGACCGACTGGGTCTTGACCGGCTGGGGTTAGAAACCGATGATAAAGGGATCCCCAAGTACAACCCTGAATCCCTGCAGATCGGGGACTTGCCGATTTACATTGCCGGAGATGCCAACGGGCAGCGGGTTCTGTTGCATGAAGCAGTCGATGAGGGACACATAGCAGGTTTTAATGCGGCGCGGAGTGCAAATCAATGTTTCCAGCGCCGTGTGCCTCTGGGCATCGTCTTTTCCGATCCGGAGATTGTCCTGTTGGGAGAAAAGCCGGATAATTTGCAGGAAAGTGATTACATTACCGGAGAGGCGGATTTCCGCAGTCAATCCAGAGCCCTGATGGCCGGGCGCAACCAGGGGTGTATGCGTCTTTATTTCGATCGGCGGCAGGGACGGCTGCTCGGGGCCGAGATGGCGGTACCTGATGGCGAACATATGGGGCATTTCCTTGCTGCGGCCATTCAGCAGGGGATGACGGTTTTTGATCTGTTAAAAATTCCCTTTTACCATCCGGTTGTAGAAGAAGGTCTCCAGTCTGCGCTCAAGCATGCCGGCAAACAGCTGGGAGGAAAGTCTGCCGCAGAGGTGCTTATGTGCGAGAGTACCCCGGATGAATCCTTGTGTTGACACCGAGACAAAAGCCCCAAAATTGGCTGAAGGTATTCAGAGCTTTTCCTTTGGAGATCTCCAGTGGCGTCCCATAGGTCGCTGAATAGAACGGAGCTGAATAGAAATTAATGTTATTCCAGGTAGGTGCTTGCTTCCAGTATGATATAGACTGAATTAACATATTGAATAATCAAAAATAAATCTTTATAATAGAACTGTTTTCAGTTTCAATGAAAAGCAATAGATCCGATGGCCGGAATCCTGTGATACCTGATTTTGAAGGGATATCATAAAATGATGTAAAGGACTTGGAAAATGAAGATAACCCTGGAGCCGATCGGGATCATCCACTCTCCATTCAAGGAACTCGAAGATATGCCTATCCAGCCGGCGGGAGCCACCGACATAAAAGGTACTGCCGAGATCCGGGAAGATTTCCGCTCAGGCCTTAAGGATCTCGACGGGTTCTCACATATCATCCTTTTGTACTACTTTCATTACAGCCGGTCAGTCAATCTGAGGGTTATGCCTTTTCTGGATTCCGAGCCGCGGGGACTTTTTGCCACCCGGGCTCCCAGCCGTCCCAATCCAATCGGTCTTTCCATTGTCCGGCTGGACAGGATTGAAGGGGGACTGATCTATATCCGGAACGTGGATATTCTGGACGGCACCCCTCTTCTGGATATCAAGCCTTACGTACCTGAATTTGATACTCAAATGGAGGTAAGGACCGGCTGGCTTGAGAAATCCGGTGATAAGGTCTCGGAACTTAAATCGGATGATCGTTTCAAATGACCAGGAAGCGGTATGACGCTTTTTAACCTGATATAATTCCCAAAGGCCACTCGAGTTTTTTTGCTCTTTATTATTTAAAGTGAACGGGACAAAAGAGTCTTTGAAAAAGAGAACATTAAGGAGAACATTATGGATACTTCCCAACTGATTGAAATGTTGAATCGGGATCTGGCTGACGAGCATGCCGCCACCCTGCGTTATCTGATCCATGGCTATTTGGAAGGGGAGGACACCCCGATGGGAGCCAGTCTGCTGTCGCGCTCCAGGGAGGAAATGTGGCATATGCACTGGCTCGGGATGATCATAGGCCATTTCGGTGGAGAACCGGAGATGAAGCCTGCGGAGTATCCTTATAATCCGGACAGCCGTTCCACTATACTCCAGTCCTATATCGAATACGAAGAAAATCTTGTCCCCCACTATCAGGCCGAGGCCGCTAAGGTGGATGATCCGCACATCAGAAGGGTACTGGAGAGAGAAGCCTGGGAATCGTCTTACCACGCCCAGAAGTTCAGGCAGAAGCTGAGTAAACTCACCCCGGAGGAAGCAGGGGGGAAGCCTGAGGGGGAAAGGGAGCTTTCTGCAAACCTTCTGGAGCATCTCCAATCTGAAGTAAACGCCAAATACAACGAGATGCTCCAGCATATACGTCATGCCTGGGTATTTCAGCAAAATGGCCTTCTGAGCTGGGAGATTATGAATCAATCCATGGCAAAAATGAAACAATTGGCCCATTTTGCCGAGGATGTGGCTGAAAACGGTGAGATGCCGGATTTCAGCACAGTAAAGATGGACACAAGTTCTGCAGTGAGCACCTCCCTCCAGAATGCTGACCGGTTATTAAACCTGGGCCGGGACAGGCACTTGAGTCTGGCTGAAAATCAAGAGCTGCAGGGACATTCAGGTCTGGCCACCAATCTGGATCTTACTATCCGGCAGGAGGAGTACCAGGCTGAAGAAATAGAATCCTGGTTAAAAAAACTTTAAAAAGTGTCCCCAAAGAGGCAGAAACGCTTTTCTGATTTTAACCCTCAAAATATTATAATTTCTGAGGGCTTATGAACTTCCTCTGCTATATCGAATATCGGGAAAGTGCAAGATCTGTTCAAGGAAATTGGCGTCACCCGGGCCATTATAGAAAATGATGGTCATATTCTTGCCGTCCTGCAGAATGCAAAAAAAAACCCGGGCGGAGGAGCCCGGGAGAAGGAAGGAAAAGGAGAAGGGTAAAAGCTCAACCGGCAACAGGTGACTGCTCCTTGGACAGGTCGACCTGGGCACTGGACAGGTTGAGATATTTAAATAATAAAGGAAACAGACCGAGAAAGGCCACTATAATAATGTATTCCACCCCTTTTATGTAGGTATAGAAATCGACCCAGGTCTCAAACTCCTTCATCAGTCCAGCCGCTACCATATACTGACGGACAAGTTCACCGATCTGCCAGTTACTTTGTGCTAATCCGGCGAAAATGGCAATCCCGGCCCATAAACCAATGACACCGCCAATGCCCATCATTACTCCGACAAACGCCTTTGCACCCTTACCTGCTGATTCGTTGTTTCTGATCTCTGCCATTTTATTATCCTCCTGTTTGATTTTCCGGTAATGAAATATCCGACAGGGGTTGCTGCTATACACCGCTAATAGCACTAATCCAGGCCCGTGCCGCACTCAGCAGACCAACATTGGCCAGGATACTGACCATACAGGCCACTCCCCAGACCCCGGCAAGTCCGGCTATCGCCACTATGAAGCGTATCCCTATTGCCTGGGAAAAATCATGTCCCTTTGTTTCAGCCCTAATTACACTTTCTTCCGTATAACCTATTGTAGATTTCATGGCATCCTCCTTACGTATGAGGTTCCTGCAAAACACCTTTCCTTTTGAGTACTGTTAATTGCAGGCTGTGTGCCAGTTGATACGTTATTCCGGTGAATAATGCAAAAGTTTTTGTAAGTTATTATAATTATTACGTTTATTTACTAAAACCAGTAGGGTCGCTTCTGGAAATGCCCTGAATTTTCCAGTAGTGATGCCACATATATCCTACGTTATTGTTGCATAACTGTTGCAAAAGAGGTCATTGCCAACTATGTTTATTAAGGGTAACACGGAAGGAAAACAGTAAAAGCAGGACTGAATTAATAGATTCTACCGCTCTATTGCAACATGACTATTATCGAAGGGCAGGCGGAGAAAGTGAAGTAAAAGCTGGTTATCAGTGTGGCTGATAATCCGAATAGGATGATTGTTGCATCAATCGTGTAGAACGCAGTTTGCGATAGAGAGTGCTGCGGTCGAAACCAAGGATGCGGGCCGCCTTAGCCTTGTTGCCGTCGGTCTGGCGCAGAACGCGGATGATCCGTTCCGCTTCGATTTCTTCATCGGATTCAGATGGTAGATCCCTGGTTTCCGAAAGCCCACCGGATTGTTTCTTTTCCTGCTGGATAATCTCCCGGGGCAGGTGATCAGTGGTAATCGTCCCGTCGGTCAGCACACAGGCCCGTTCCAACACATGTTCCAGCTCCCGGACATTTCCGGGCCATTCGTGACCGGTTAGCAGTGCCATGACCTGATCAGTGATGCCGTTTATTTCTTTGCCCAGGTGTTGACTAAAAGAATCTGTAAAAGCAGGGGCAAGCAGCATGATGTCCTCCTTACGTTCCCGTAGAGGCGGCAAAGGAATATCCACCACCCGCAGCCGAAAGTAGAGATCTTCCCTGAACAAGCCTTCATCCATTTTTTTCTTAAGATCGGCATTGGTGGCGGCAATCACTCGCACATCCACTTTGACTGGTGTATCCTGGCCCACGGGGTAGAAGGTTTTTTCCTGGAGGAAGCGCAGAAGACGAAGCTGCATGCGGCAGGAAATATCGCCGATTTCGTCGAGAAACAAGGTGCCGCCTTCAGCCTGGAAGATGCGCCCCTTCCGGTCCCGGTCAGCGCCGGTGAAAGCTCCTTTGCGGTGGCCGAAAAGCTCACTTTCCAGAAGATCATCAGGAATCGCCGTACAATCGACCTTTTCAAGCGGCATATGACGACGTGGGCTTTCGGAGTGCAGAGCATCCGCAACCAACTCTTTGCCGGTTCCCGATTCACCGGTGATGAGCACGGCGGTATCTACCCGGCCCACGTGTTCAATCAAGGTATAAACAGTCTGCATGGCCCGGCTGGCCCCGATAATCCGGTGGAATCTGGTGCGTTTGTTCCGCTGCTCCAGATTTTCCAGACGGGTTACATCCCTGAGCACCAGTACCACGCCGAGAAAACGTCCTTCCGGATTCTCGAGCGGGGCGGCGCTGGTCCGCAGAACAATATAACCGCCGTCGTCCAGGATGCATTCAACCCGGTGCTCCTGAACCTCACGATGCTGCTCCAGTACCTGAGCAGCATCCCTGTAGCAGGCCTGACCAAAGGGACTTTCCAAGTCGCCGAGTCTTTTACCGGTTTCAAACCCAGGGATCCAGCCCGTCCAATCGTGGGCGGTCTGATTCATTTCTACGATCTCCAGGTTCTGATTTACGGCAATAACGGCATCCCTGACGCTGCGGAAGATGGTTTCCAGATACTGCCGGTAACGATCTTTCTCCTCCCGCAGGCGTTCCTTTTCTTTCCAGAGGGCATATTGCTGAAGTGCCATCCGGGAAACCCGCAGCAGGTCATTCTTTTTGACAGGTTTGGCCAGATAATCGAAAGCTCCCAGCCGCACCGCCTCTGCTGCCGTATTAATGTTGGGATAGCCGGTTACCATCACTACAGGACACTTGAGACCTTCCTCCCTGATAAACCCCAGGAGGTCAATGCCGGAACCGTCCTCGAGCACGATGTCGGCGATAACGAGATCAAAATCCTGCCGTTCCAGCATTCCGCGGGCTTCCTCATAGTTAGAGGCGATCACCACCGGATTGTAGCCTTCCTTGCCCAGAAACATCTGAAAGGTCAGCCGCAGACTCTCTTCATCGTCAATGACCAAAATACTGCTTTGGATTTTTTTCAGATCAATCATTGATTATCCTCATTGCTCAGGCGGCAGGGAAGCGCCCTTATTGATGATTGTTGGCAGATCTACCATCATGGTGGTGTGCTGAGCTACCTTGCTGTCCACCCAAAGAAATCCGTTAAAATCCTTCACGAAGCTGTGGCTGATGGAAAGCCCGAGGCCGGTGCCTTCACCTGGTTTTTTCATGGAGTAGAACGGTTTGAAGATATGATCGATAATCTCCTCCGGAATACCGGTCCCGTAGTCGGTAATTGAAATTCGTACATAAGGCTGTTTTTCCAGCTTTATCAGTTTATTTCCGATTTCGATTCTCTTGTCCGGATTACGATCCGGGAAACGCTGATTGAGAGCGAAGCGTGCATTGTTCAGCAGATTGAGAAACACCTGCTGGAGCTGACGACCATTCGCCTGCACTGTCGGCAGATTAGTGTCAAGATTTACTGCAACCTGAATGCCGTCCTTAAGGAACTGATGTTTGATAAGTGCCATGGAGTCATCAAGAACCGAGTCTATGGCCACCTCATTGATTTCCGCGTCATCCTGACGGGCGAAGGAGAGAAGGTTTTTGATGATGTCTGAAATACGTTCGCCTTCGCGGATCAGCCGGTCGAGCACATCGGAATCCGATCCGGAAGCTGTATTTTCGTCGAGCAGGAGTTGGGCATAGTTTATGATGCCGTTGATGGGATTATTGATTTCATGAGCGACACCGGCAGCCAGCTCACCTATGGCGGCAAGCTGACCGGCCCGCATGGTTTCTGCCTGAAAGTTTTTTTCTTCGGTAATGTCCCGCAGGAGAATAAGTACCTTGGACTGACGGTCTACATCGCGGAAAGGTGCATAACTCTGTTCGTAATAGCGGCCGTTGGCCATAAGCAGTTCGGCGCGTTGAATTTCACCGGTTTTTATGGCCTCGTTCATTTTGCAGTTTTCGCAGGGTTCGTCCTGTTGCTTGTAGACTGCATAGCATTTCCGACCTATTTTATCGCCGAAATGCTCGATCAGAACTTCATTCTGGTATTCAATATGGTGATCGAGGTTAAGTATATGCATGCCTTGCCCCAGGGTCGAAAGCATGCTACGGAACTTGTCGAGTTCAGTGCGCAGCAGAAACTCCATCTGATTACGGACTGTGATGTCCTCGAAGCTCTCGATGCCGCCGATGACTCGTCCGGATGCATCGTGCAGAAGATCGGCATTCTTGGAAACCACCCGGATACGACCATCCTTGGTTCGGATTTCGCATTTCTTGCCCATAATCGGCTTTTGGGCCCGGTATGAAAAAACACCGCAAAGAACCGTGCAGGGTTTGAGAGCGAAAATATCGCATTTTTTGCCAACCACCTCTTCCTCATAATAACCGGTTATTTCCTGGGCCTTATCGTTCCAGGAAGTAATCCGCTGGTCCTTGTCTACCGTGAAGATGGCACTCGGAATTACCCGGTAGATGAGCTCGGCTTCCTCCTTGGCTTTTATGAGTTCGGTCTCTGTCCATTTTCTTTCTTCGATCTCGCGTTGTAGCGCCTCGTTGGCTGCGACCAGCTCTGTAGCTCGATCTACCACCTGGTGCTCAAGCTTATTATGATCCCGCTGAGAATTTTCTTCAGCCTTCTTTTGATCGGTTATGTCACGAAAGGACTCAATAATTCCGATCAGACCGCCTTCTTCATCCTGGAATGGCGAACCTGTTATTTCCAAGTGCCTGGTTTTACCTGAAGAATCTACGTGTGGCTGCTCCACGGTAAGGGGTCGACCACTGGCCAGGATCTCCTGCAGCAGGCAGGGGTAACCCATCTCCTGGCAGGGTTTTTTCCGGCCGTATAAGAACCGATGGCACTCAACTTCTTCCCCGGGGGACCATTGCTCCCGGTGGTTGAGTCTTTTAAATGCCTCATTAATGAACTGGAGCCGCCGGGATTTGTTCACCACCGCAATGGGATGGGAAACACTATCGAGCAGAGATTGCAGATATATCCTCTGTTCTTCGGTCCGGCGGCCTTCCAGCCGGCGATCCTGTGCCAGCTTTCTGCGTTCAACGGCTTCCGACCCCGATTTTTTCTCCTTTCTCCTGGGACTGTGTTTCTTTTTCATGGAAAACCGGCGCCTGTTCTGGTGGAAGGCCTGATCAGCCCTCATTTTTCGAAATTGCCCATCCGGCACCGGTTAGGGGAAGATAGTACCCCTGCGACAGCGAGGATGGAACGGTTAAATCCTTTCCTGCTCTTTTGAAACGACTTCTGTCTAAAAACACTGCATTAATTGTACCACCTCTCAGAGATCTTTCATGCCGCAGGACTGTGCTGAAAGCCTATGTCCCCGTTAAAATTAATGTGTAATATAAACAAGATATTATTGCTGGGCCAAATTAAGGCTGTTTATTTTATCCCATATAATAAAGTTTAGGTCAGGCTCATTCTGAAAGTCAATATAAATGAATGGTTGATCAGGAGATGAGCGGCTTGTTTTTCCAGGAGTAAAGAACCGGCAGCCGCGCCAGAATCGCCCGATAAACCACAATATAGGTGGCATAAAGGGTGAGTACGATTACCACTTCCCGCCAATGCGGGATCTCCTGGTACATCTGCCAGTTGAAAGCGATTAGCGCCGTATTGAGTCGGTTGAGGATAATACCGAATACCCCGAAGAAAGCGCCGATGCGGACCAGACCGGGCCGTTGTTTGCGGATGGCTGTAATAAAAAGGATCAGAGGCAGAATCACCCCGATCGCAAGTTCAAAGGTGAAATACTGGCCCCAGCCGGTTACCAAATAAGCCCAGTTATTGTCATGAGCTATTGCGAGAAGCTTGATGACCAGATAGGTGATCATGGCGAGCGAAGCGCCTTTTGCCAGCCCCAAGGTCAGCGGATCAAGACTTTTCCGGAAAGTCTCATCCATCCTCCAGTTCATAAAGATCCTGGCCAGAGTGCTTACGACGATGAGCATACAGAGACCGCCAAACACCGCAGAGGTCAGAAAGTGAATCCACTGAAATTCCGCCGAATACCACAGAGGATGAACCTTGCCGGGAGCATAGTTAAACAGCGCACCCAGAGCCCCTTGATGCAGGGTAGAGAGGATGATACCGGCAATGGTCAAACCGAGAACCGTTTTCCGGATAACCTTTTTGGCCCTTGGGAGACCCATCCATTCGCTGAAAGCGGGGACAAGTTCGGCGATCTGTACGGAAAGATAGGTGGCGACATGCCAGGCCACCAGAAAGAGAACCGCAGCAGGGCCGAGGGATACAAACATAGGGTAGACCAGTCGCCAGGGTTGACCCAGGTCTACCTGCAGGAATATGACAGCAAATAAATAACCCAAAAGGCCGTTCAGGAGCCCGAGTCTCTCAATGGGCTTGAAATCCTTGCGGCCGAATAGTTCCACTGCCGTACCCATCAGGAATCCGGAGGCGGAAAGGGGGACCATGGCAAAAAGCCCCCACCCCAGCAGTAAACCCCAGGGATAATCGTAGGAACTGTGGGTGACGTAGCCCAGGCCGAAGATAAAGCGAGACAAGATCACCGGAATGCCCACTGCATAAATAACCACGAGAACCCAGTTGAACGGATTCCGCACCAGAACCTGTATATATTGTTTCCGGGTCAATCCAAGCAGTAGTTTTTCCTTCAAGGTCCAGGATATCCCGGCATCGTGCGGCTTAACCAGAGAATCAATCGGCAGGGCGGTATTTTGCGCAACGAATCGTTTCATTTTTTCACCTCCTGTTCCTGTTCTTCACTGTTGGAGTCCCTGCGGGTGGCCAGCAGATGGAATCCGGCGAATAGAGCCGGCCAGATGGCCAGCACCATCGGCACGATTCCCAGAAAACTCTGGACGTTGGCCAGAATAGGAGCGTTGCCTAAACGGGTATCGAATCCGACCTGTTCAAAGGGCGCAGCGGAAAGATACATCCAGGAAGTGCCGCCCACTTCCTTTTCGCCGTATATATGATCGATATACCTGCCGGGATTGTTACTGATTCGCGAATGGCCCAGTTTGATAAGATCCTTCCTGTTACCAAAGGTCAGTGCCTCCTGGGGGCAGGCCTCTACGCAGGCGGGAGGCCGTCCGTATTTCAGGCGGGTGTCGTAGCACATTACACATTTTCTGATTACCGGATTTGTAGGGCTGGAATAGCTGTAAGCCGGTACATAGAAAGGGCAGGCTACCATACAGGTCCGGCAGCCGACGCAGAGTTCCGGATGATAGATAACAGCCCCTTCCGGTGTTTTTTGGTAAGCATTCACGAAGCAGGAGGTGAGACAGGCCGGTTCGTTGCAGTGATTGCACTGGAATTTGCGGTAAACCGGCCCTTCGTCCGTATTATAACGGTTAACCACTGTATAAGCCTTTTCAGTTGTGCGTCGCTTCTCTCCATTGTGGCTTACTTCCTCAAAGACGGAATAGTCATTGAAAGGCTTATCCGGGTTCGGCAGATTCTGTTCATGGTTACAGGCAGCCTCGCAGGTGCGGCAGCCTATACAGCGGGTTAAATCCACCAGGACGCCCTTGGTGTTCATATACCCTCCGAAGCTACCGCCGGCTGAAACCTGCCTGCTCATAGCCAGTGTAGCTGCGCCTCCCAGGACCCCGCCTTTCAGGAATTTTCTGCGGTTGATTTTTTTCATTTCATTCACCTTTTTTTAATTATACATTTCCGGAGCTGTTTTCATGAGGCTGTCACTTATTATTCCGAGACCTTCTCTTCCTCATGGGTAACCGGCGCATATTCTCCTGCCAGGTAATAGTCCTCGCCGGTTTCGGTCAGGGCATGACAATCCTGACATCCGGCCGGGGCTCCCCACTCTTGATGACAGCCCCGGCAGCCCAGATGATAGGCTGCTTTCAGCCCCGGTTTGTCAGAATGAAAACGGGTGTGGTCTTCTTCGATTTCCTTAAGATATTCCTGGTCAAACCGTGCTGCCGGATGGCAATCACTACAGGCGACAACTTTGATGCCCTCGCTTTTCTGGTGGCAGCTTGCGCATCTGCCTTTGACTTCCCCTGTACCGAGTGTATGATGGTGGCATCTGGCGCAGTTTTCTCCCACCATATTCACGTGAATGTCATGATCGAAGCTGACAGGTTCGAAGAGCCGTGCCAGACTGTCCAGCTCCAATACTTCAGCTTCCGCCTCTATCCCGGATAGTGGCCCGGCAAGTAATACCAGGGCCACCATCCCGCTGATCACTTTCTTTTTCTGCCACATACTGCTTCTCCTTTTGTCAACTTTTTTTCCAATAGTGCCAGGATTCCAGGAACCTGAAACTTTTCTTTCTGGTGTTGAGAAAAGGGAATTGCATATCAGATGCCAATTAAAGATAAGATACCCGCCTTCCTTTCTTCCGGTCTCGGCCGAAAATCAAACATAAACCGGGACGTTTTCAGTGAATCAATGGCAGGAGAGCCGGGCAGGGTAGGCCGTTCCTAAAAGAATGCTACAAGGATGAGAAGGTAAATTTTTTTGCCGATGCACCAAAAATGGGGCAGTAATATGCATCACAAATGCCACAAGGTGTTGTATGCTACAATATTGTCCTGCAACAGAAGTGTGGCATGATGCTACAGTTCCGTCTTTCAATAGTCCGGCAAGCTTGTCCTGATCAGGGGGAAATAATGGGGCTCATACACAGTCGGCATGCCCACATGGGGGGAATTGCTGCGCTAAGGTGAGGTGGCAGGGTAATTGTGGACACCTTCTTAAGAATTGATGTAGTAAGGAGGCGTCTACCATGGAAAGAAAGAGATATACCAAGGAATTTAAGGGAGAAGCTGTATCCACCCGGAGCTCATACCAGATTCAGATTGCATAAAACGATACATTACCCTGTTTATAAACTATTTTTTTCCGACTTACCCAGCAGAAAATAAATCAATCCCAAAACCAATAAAGCACCGATGAGCAGGCCAAAGGACAACGGATCCTTGTCTTCTAAGCTGGCGACAAAGATTTTGCGAATAAAGGCTACCATAGCCAAGTCCACGAATATACGGATATTGAATTTTCCCCCTTTGAGCTGTTCCACCTGAGCGTGCAGGAGCTCCACCATCATCCACAAGATAATCAACGATCCAAGGGCCCTGATCACTCCTTGTTCTACGTCGGTGGTGATGGCGGAAAACACGTCTAAGCCCAACATAAAAGCCACTCCAGCCGCCAGCACCAAAAGTCCGACCATGAGTATGAGGTTTAAGCCATGCATGATACGCTCCGCCCAGCGGACCATGAAGTACTCCACCTGTTTGGAAAGAAAGACTTTTTTGAGTTCAGCCTCCCGGTACGAACTGGTCATAATATCCAGGCTGATATCTAAAAGCTTGTCCAACGTCTCCAGCAGGGAATCCAGATTTTTACTCTCTGTAACTGACTCGAACAGAATCTGCTGACAGTAGCGACGAACATAGTTCATGGCTGCATTGACATAGTGCCCATCCAGTCCTATGCGCACATGTGTCTTCCCGATCCTCTCCAATTTCAAGTGCAGCCTGTGATCTAAGGGGGCAGTGAGTATTATGTTCAACCAATACTTGAATGTCTTTTTGCGCTTGGCCACCGCCTCTTGGGTGGGGAAAAAAGAGGCGGTATATGCATTTTCCTCCAGCATCTCATAAAAGTCATCAGCAAACTGATCTTGCACCGCCAACAAAATCTCTGCCAATTGGTCCCGCAGCTCCTGGTCTTGGCTTGTATAGCCGTAGTGCGCCAATATATCTTCCATGGCCGGCATGGCATTTACCCTCTTTAAATTTCGTGCCTACTCGACGAGCAGAGCAGCAATCTTTTAATTTCTTTTATTAGATCGTTATTAACGATAAGTTATTTGAGAAAAATACGCATACGTTTTTTCAAATTTATCCTATCCAAAACCCCGGTAAAATTAAATACATCCAGATCAAAATGATTCTTTTCTGAGAAGGTATTCCAGTTTTCAGCCACCCATTTCAGATCAGCGACACTGATAAGAACGACATCTGTGTCCATGCCGGACTTTATTTTTATTTCTTTAAGAGATGGAACTACAGTGGTGAACAAATCCTATTGGAAAAGTCTGGAAGAACCTGCCATTCCTCAAGGACATGGCTTGGAATAATTTCACACAAAAAAAATTGACACTACCACATCAAAAGCAATCAGGCAGATCAAGTTAATAAGTTAAGGGCGTCCCCAAGGAAACCAAGGATACGACTGCGCTTTGGCACTAACGAGAACATCTGCGGCTTGTCCGCAGAATGTTTTGGATGGAAATAAGATGCCCTTTCCGGTATTTCACCAAGTAGAATAACCGTCATTTTGTCTCCAAAAAGGACGATATAAGGGGTAAAAATGGCATTTTTTAGAAATAATATTTTGTATTATTGAATAGTTAACTTGGTCCGACCCTATCACACACCATGATAGAGGGGGTTCGTCGCCTCCCTCTCTTGGCTGTACTAAGACTTAATCATTTTTTACTGGTGCCACGCAGTGGAAAGTCAATTCGGCATTTGCTGTGCCACGAAAAACTCTATAATCAACCGAAGAAGTATCAAGTGGTTCAAAAACTTTTCCTTGTTCTGCACAAAAATCGGATGCCTTTTTATACAATTCATTTTTTATTTCCGCCCCAGATGCCCCTATTGCCGGATTTCCTCCAGATATCATATATTTTCCTGGCCCGGCTGGAACAATTCCAGAGGTTGTAGTGCATGCTGCCAAAACAAAAAAGAGAGACAACGACAAGAGAATACTATTTGTTTTCATTGTTTTTTCCTTTATTTTTGAGGCGATAGATTTATTGATAATCGACAGCCCAAACGCCGGCTGTTGAGTCGCGAGCCCGCCTCGTTGAAAACATTCATATTTTTAAAAGAGCGGGCGCAGTCGGCTGCGATCACCGGGAAATAGGCCGCAGGCCTGATTTTCCGGTGAATTTCATGGTTATGCATCACGTTCTTCTTCACAAAACTCACCACCTAAAGACCGAACATCCTTTGTGTAGGCATCTAGAGTTTTGTATCCTCGATTCAACTCATTTTGGACTAAAGTTTTAGACTGCTTTGGGCGAAGGATGTTGTCCCTTGAAAGTCGAGGTGCTCTGAAATTATCATTGCCTAGCACCTGCTTTCGACTCACGGGGTCGTAAGTATAATCGAGCCCTGCCCATTCAAGATTGCTTTTGAATCTCTCCGCGAGCACAATGGTGAACCGGAAGATTCCAAATAGTGATACAAAACCAATAAGTAGCTCTTTATCCCTGTTTAGCGAGATATGAATTTTGTGAATTGGTCTGACATGATCTGTCATGAATCCCGTATGTAGGAAGTTTGCGGATGCAAGATCAGATTTGTTGGATGATTTTATGTAATTTCTGATGTTGTCAAATTTCGAAGAGAAAATGACCTTCTGAGGCAACTTGATGCATGCGAAGCCGTAAGCGATTTTTGATACTGCTCTCCGGAGCAATTTATTATCGATCACCATTACATGTTCTGTGTTCGTTGGCCCCGGTTTACTTTCCTGAAAAGTTTTCATCCCACCGGGGATTTGGTAACGTTTTTGGATTGAATCACATATTTTTTTTAATTCTTCTTCAGTTCGAGCTGTGACATCAGCAGAATCTAGCGTCACTCCGTCCTTAGAATTTACCTTGACTATGGGTGTCTTGCGTTTCAGAGATTTTCCGTCACAACTTAGCTTGGTTCCAGTTTTTCTGTCTATTAATTCATAGGGCTGTAATTCGCCTCTTTCCCGTTTGATATTGAGTAAAGTTCCTATCCATCCAAATTGCTTGGATATTTCATTGTCAAGAACCTCTCCAATGGTTTCATTACACTTCTTGCAATACAATTTTGGCTTCAACTTCCCGCCAATTGCCTGTGGAATTATATGTTCTTCCGTCAAAGATCGTGGCTTTGTGCAAGCAAAACAATGAGTTGTCATATGTTGGGCATTACAAGCATAACGCCGGCTGTTGAGCCGCGAGCCCGCCTCGTTGAAAACATTCATATTTTTAATAGAGCGGGCGCAGTCGGCTCGAACGCCCTTGATAGGCGGAGCCTTCAGGGGCGTTCGAGTGGAACTCAACAGCCGGCGATAAGCTGACCGGGTACGCAGCGAAGCGGAGCTCACGGTCAGCTTATCAGTGTTGATAAGTGGAAAGTTACCATGATATTGGCTCTAATAGATGCCCTTTTTTCCACTTATTGTGATATTATTAAGGATAATATGGAAAATAAACTTAAATTCCGTCCAAATCCGCATCTCAAATTACGAGCAGGGAGTGGCCTTAACTTATTAACTTTTGACCAGTTTCAGCACCTCTCTTCTCGTGATCTCAGCTTCACGAGTAACCGGTTTGCTCACTGCAACTGTTGATATATTCAGCATTATTTGCTTTTCTTCGTCTTCGAATACTCGCATTTATCGCCTTATAGAACATAACAAGTAATTAACCAGTCTTTTTTCTTGATAGGGTTACATTATCCTGTGCGGTATTTCTGTCAATCATTTTGTTTTTACAGGAAAAAAGTTACTGGCATATTGCCTGAAACTGGATATGCCAAATTTCAGATCCAGCCACTGAAGGATATTTCCTTGCAGGTTCAAAAAGATTTTAAAAACTTACTGGATAAAAAAATATATTCTCATAATAAGAGCGGCGGACAGGAAGTAAGGGAAGAAACCATGGAAGAACTCTTTTTTCTTCCGGGCGGCGAAGCGGAGATCCGTAATAAGCCAGCAGATAGATCGACCGAGATCCTGATGAAAATTTTGGAACAAACTGATTTCTGAACTATAATAAGCGTATAAAATACATAATATCATCCGGCAGTACACAGTAAGTGGTAATTTCCGGAAAATTTTTTTCCTCTTCATATTGGCAACTTAAAAAATCAGGGGAGAGATAATGAAGAAACTTATCAAAATAGGCGGCATTGCCGCCGGCGTTATTATTGTCCTGCTTGTTGTAGTCGTCTTGCTGGCCAATTTTCTGATTACCCCGGAACGGGTCAGGACTACGGTGCTGCCCATTGCAGAAAAGTCTCTGCAGCGCGAGGTTTCTTCCGGTGAAATCGAGGTAAGCCTTTTTTCAGGAATCGTCCTCAGGGATTTTACCGTCAAGGATAAGGAAGGAGAGGAAAATTTTGTGGCTGTCGATGAGGTAGAACTGCGTTATCAATTTTTGCCTCTTTTTTTCATGAAAGTCGTGGTCGATGAAGTCCGCCTGGAAGGACCGAAAATCCGGGTGGTGCGGAAGGGGGACGGCACCTTTAATTTCAGTGATCTGCTCGGTGCAGAGGAGCGGGAAAAAACTGCTCCCCCGGCGGAGAAGACGGACGGCGGCCCTCCGATCAACCTGCTTGTTACTAACCTGAACATCTCCCAGGGTGAACTTTTTTTTCAGGATCATGCCGTCAACGGACAGTCTCCTTACAGTTATAAGCTTGAAGATCTGGGGATAAAGGTCAGCAACCTTGCCCTGGACAAGAGTTTCCCCTATTCAGTTAAAGCCCGGCTGAAGGACGCTCCCCTGAAGATTAAAGGAGAAATGAATCTCCGGGGACCGGGAGGATCTGCTGAAGTAACGCTTTCCGATTTTGATCTGACCGCTTTTCAGCCCTATTTCCGGGACAGTTTCCCCGGCAGTATAGGTTCATCCAAGATTGATCTTGATCTCCGGGCCGAAGGGGGAATGGATCAGGTTTCTTCCCAGGGAAATATTGTCCTGAGCCAGATCGACCTGACTCTTGATGATATGGAAGATGCCCCTGTTCGTGGGGCCCGGTTTTCACTTGATTACGATCTGTCCTCAGACCTTAAAGCGGCGGTCCTGACACTTAACAAGGCGGCGGCCGATCTGAATGGAATAAAGATTAATGCAGCAGGCGAAATCAGCGATTACACTTCTGCTCCGCTGGTAGATCTGACCGTAAACCTTCCGGCTCTTAAGCTGACCGAGGCCCTGGCTGCAGCACCTGAATCTCTTGTTAAGGATATATCCTCTATGGATCCGGCCGGTACTGTCAACGCCGAACTTAATCTCTCCGGTCCGGCGGGGAAGCCCGGGGAAATGCTGGAGCAGGGAGTAGTAGAGCTGGCCTCGGTTCAAGCAGGAGTAACAGGCCATCGCCCGCAACTAAGCGGAAAAATTGATCTGAAGGGGGATTCTTTGTCGTCCCGGGATTTGAATCTCAGGATGGGGGATAACAGGGCAGATATTGATCTCAAAGCCGCCAACCTTTTTGACAGGCCGATTGCGATAGACAGCAAAATAACATCCCAACGTTTTGAAATCGATCCTCTGCTTAAGGCAACATCCGCGCCGGCTGGTGCGGGAAAGGAATCTCCCCGGACCACTAAGAAAAAAGGGGATGCCGAGATCGGTCCTTTCGAGATCCCGGTTAAGGCTACGGGAAGTGCTATTGTTGATACCGCACTCTACAAGGGGCTGGAGGTGGAAAACTTTGATCTGGCCTATCGCCTTGAGAATAATGTCCTGACCGTGGAACACATGACAGGGGAAGTCGCCGGCGGTAATTTCACTAAAAACGCCCGTGTCGATCTCGGCCGGAAAGGACTGGACTATCAGGCCGATGTCAATGTTAAGGCGGTCAAGGCGAATCCCTTTGTGAGTGCCTTTGCCCCCAAAGCTGCGGACACCGTTTTCGGAGAGCTCTTTTTTGACCTTAAGGCCCAGGGGCAGGGAGTGCAGACTGAAGCGATCAAGAGAAATCTTTCCGGCCGGGGCGATCTGCGTCTCCTCAACGGTAAGATCACTGGTGCCGGCCTGGTAAAAGAGTTGGCCGGGTTTCTGGATCTCGAAAAACTTCGTGTCCTGCGGTTCAGTGAAGTCAAAGGAAATTATGTTATTGAGGAAGGCAAGGTGAAGATTGACAGCGATTTCTCCGGCAGCGACGTAAAGATGCATCCTACAGGGACAATCGGTCTTGACGGTTCACTGAACCTGTCGCTCGATGCCCGCTTGTCACCCGAGTATGCCGACAGGCTCGATGAAAGTGGGTCTGTTACCCAGTTCTTCAAGGACGATCAGGGCTGGGCCCGACTGCCACTGAAAGTTGGAGGCAGTCTTACTGAACCGGATTACAGTCTCGATACCTCAGCAGCCGGGCAGCAATTAAAGGAAAAAGCCACCCGGGAGTTGCAGAAGAAAATCCGGGATAAAGTTTTCAACGGATCGTCATCCAAGGAGGAAGAAAATGAGAGCCGGGAAGAACCGGAGAAAGAAATGCTCAGAGAGCTGAAAGGGATTTTCGGGAATTAAACGCCTGTCCCGTATATATAGTCACTGGAGTGAAAACTCCAGCTTATCGGTTGAAAAAGGGGGCGCCCCCCCTTTTCAATCGTTCCGGAGCCAATTAATATTCATCATGGCAAGGTTCAACAGAAAATTCTCTTATTTTTTAATCTGGTATTTTCTGTTGACTCTCTGAATGATCTTTTTCTACACTATATTATACAGTCAGGTAAAGAAATCAGCCGGGATCACAAGATACAAGGCTAATTACCTGTAAAGTTTATAGACACAACTTTGTGGATGTAACCGAGCCCTATATATTCCGGATTAAAAATGAACAGATGAGGAGGTACATTATGGCTATGCAAGTAAAGGATTATTGCAGTAATGTTAACGCGGAACTCACCGGCTGGAAAGCCAAACTCTACGATGTCGTCCGGGGGATGGACAATTTGCCCACCGGCGAGAAACAGAGAATGTATGAACATGTAAACGAACTCCACATTCTGGTATCCGATCTCGAAGAACGTATTAATCAGCTTCAGACTCAATGTCCCACTGAGTGGGACCCTCATCGCGAGGAAATCAACGCCAAGTTGAATGATCTCAGCAGCAGATTCAATGACGCACAAAACGTGCTTTTCGACTATGGATACGGTGGCTGAAAAAACAGGTCTGCAGAATGCTGACAGAAGCGGCCTGATTCTCAGATAAACTGATTAAAAAAATCAGCGAGGAGAAAAAATGCAGAAACAGCAGGATATGGAAAAATCCATGCTCATGGCTCACCGGGATTTTATGAATAATCTGGAAAAGAGCTTGGATTCACTGGAAAAGGATATTCAGGATGCAAAAAATGTGAGTTCCAAGTGTACGGGTGAATGGTGCACTGCTACGGAACATTTCATTGATGAACTTCATAAATCAATCTATTCCATAAGTGAACCCCGCTGGCTAACCGAAGAAGATTCGGAACATATCCGCAATCTGCGGAAGAAAGTAAAGGATCTCTATCTTGAATTCTCTAAGACCAAGGCGTCAGCCGCTTAGATAGATAGAGATTCCTGCCGGAACGCCCCTTGATCACAGGGGGCGTTCCGGACTTTCCCGGGGCTGATGCGAGACAGCGATATTTTTCTTATTATAGCAGATCCTTGAGCTTATCAGCGGCGTCTTTCTCACTTCCTTCTTCTTTTTCCTTCTCACCTCCCAGCATACCACCGACCTGTTCTTCTATTTTCTTGCCGGCTTCTTCTTTTAATTTTCCGGTCGTCTTTTCGACCTGCTTGTCAACTTCTCCCATAAGTCTCTGCTTTCCGGCCCTGGCCAGGGCACTTTTGAGGCTGTCAACGGTTTTCCCGGTGTCGATCATGAGACGGGGCGAGGATAGTGAGCCGCTGATCCTGCCGCCCAGCTTGAAACTGTCGATGTTTTTAAAAACTTCCCCGGCGGTTTCCGGGTCCATGCCCAGTACAGATTCGCCTTCGCGATTCTGAGCCTGAAGCCTGCTGAGTCCCACGGTGAAAGGGAAGTCGATTTCCTTGCTGGAAAAACGCCCCTGGATATCAACGTCTGCTTCCCCGTCCTTGATAACCACTGGAGCGTCTTCGCTAAGGATGCCGTCTTGGTCCAGGGACAGTTCATTAAGACTCAGGGAGAACTCGTGCAATGCCCCGGGATCGTGAAAGTTGAACTGCAAAGCACCGGTGGACGGCTCATCCGGGCCTGCAGCCATCTTAAAGGCCATGGGGCCGGATACCAGTTCAGGGTGGCTTGATACGTTTCTTCCGTCGATGTACTGAGGTTTTGATAACTTCGGCACTGACACTCCATCTACCTTGACATTGCGGATAATCCAGGTGGGCTGGTTCGCGAAAAAATCTTTCGCTGATAGTGCCAGGTAACCTCGGTTTTCCGCTGTGTCGAGCAGGATGGATTTGTGGGCCTTTTCTCGTTTCTCTTCCTTTTTCTGCTGTACATTTATCTTTTCCAGGTATTTCTGGAGCTTGGCCAGATAGCCGCGGATTGTCTGCGCCTTTTCCAGGTAATCGATTTTATTTTTTTCTTTCTCTGGAGGAGGTTCAGGGGGCTTTTCAAATACCTGGCCGGGTGAGGTGCGCTGGTTGTTAAACTGAACTGTTTCGACTGCCAGCAGATCAATGACGTAGCGTTTACGCAACAGGTTTTTCAGGCTGAGGTCAGCGGAAACGTGTTTGGCCTGGAAAGAATTGTGGGTGGGTTTTGCCGGATCAGTGATCTGAAGTCCCCTAAGTCCCATCCTGCCTTTTGCCAGAGAAAGGTCTGCTTCGGCGAGGTTGATTTCCGCACCGTTGGCGGCTTCCAGTCCTTTCTTTAGTCCCACGGCAAAGAGGGTGTCAAGCAGCAGAAATTCAACAACCACGCCGATGACCAGCACAGCAGCCGCAAGCCCCAGTCCTGATTTGCGGAATAGAGGCGGATGCTTTTGGAGCAACTCCTGGATGTCTTCCTTTTGCTTACCGAATACAATCCGCATGAAAAAACGGACAATCATATTGCCGGCCAGCTTTCGCATCCTTTCACTGTGTTCTGTGGCCTCAATGATACCTTTCCGCAGGGACTGCACGAACCGATTCATTATCCAGGCAAAAATGAGCCCGACCACAATAGCAATGGGAAGGCCGCCGATGAGTGAATATACATGCAGGTCCAGAAGGGCAAGGACAGGAGTGTTTGCAAGGGCACGGAAAAGCCCTTCAAGGCCGATGTTATGGATTAAGGCAAAACCTATCTGAAAGGTAACCGGGGCCAGAAGATACATCAGCAGCTTGCCGAGTGCCAGACCCATCAGGGCAATTCCGATATGGGCATTAAGCACCAGCAGGAGAAGTGCAACCAGGAGCACACTCAGGTTAAATCCAGGCATCATACCTATCAAGAATCCCAGCAGGGCACCAAGAGTGATTTGCCGGGGTGATACCCCTCCGCGCACCAGTTTTCCAAACTTTCGTATAAGCTTGAGCAGAAACATAACGTCTACCTCACGGTCAATTCAGTTAGAATTTAACAGACTCTTTTCCATCTTCATTTCTTATTATTACAGGTAAATATTCCTGCTATGTCAAGTTTAATCATATTTTGAATGGGCGGTTGTTTAATAGCCCGGACCTGTCAGACCTTTCCAATGTATTGATAATTTAAAAAATTATCCCTGAGAGGAATATGGAAGGATTTAATACTTTCAGTACCAATTACTTAAAAATAATTATTTTATTGCAGGTATTTCTCGCCGATTTAATATATAACAAGCACCGCCGTGAATTTAAGGAGTTACATTACTAAGTATCTGATTGAACTTTTTTTATTTAAGACAAAACGTATGTTTGGTCGAACTAATGTCTATCAACCAATCCGGTTCGAGACACAACCCAGACGAATCCGAAGCGGCTGCTGTTCGCCGCGAGGGAGATCTGCTTGCAGTAAGTTTGAAAGGTGATGTCACCTTTGATCATGACTCAGCTAAGGTCCGGCCGGATCTTTACAACGAAATTGATAGAATTTCCAATGTACTTCTTCAGTATCCGCAAACCGTTATCCGTGTTGAAGGTCACACAGACAGCACGGGCAGCGAGAGCTATAATATGGATTTGTCGCAGCGACGCGCCCAGGCAGTGAAAGATTTGATCGTGCAACGGAACGTACAGGAGAACCGCATAGAAACAGCTGCCTTTGGTGAGAGCATGCCGGTTGCCAGTAATGACACCGAAGCAGGCAGGCGAATTAATCGGCGGGTGGAAATCAAAATTGCTCCCAAGCCACAGTAAGGCTCTGGTTCAGTG
>JBKHJR010000070.1:0-13452 GCA_046537975.1 Desulfurivibrionaceae bacterium | reverse complement strand
GCCCTGGAGCGGGCAGACTGTTTTGTTTTAAACTGTGTGGACGATGAGAACCGGCAGAAAGCCGAGGCCATCGAAAAAGCCCTGAATAAGCGGTTCCCGGAAATTCCGGTTTTCAAGACTGCCTATCGGCCTACAGGCGTTGTTGATCAGAATGGCAGAGGCTCGGCTGTGGCAGAGGTCAAAGGAAAAAAGTGTTTCGGATTCTGCGGACTGGCTGATCCCTCCTATTTTCAGAGGGTTCTTGAAGACAGCGGCATGGAATTGGCCGGTGTTCAGACCTATCCGGATCATCATTTCTATTCTGAAAAGGATCTGGAAGAAATTGCCATTACAGCGCAGGCCGCCGGGGCGGAATTACTTGTTACCACAGCAAAAGATATGGTCAAATTGCAGGATTGCAGATCGTTCTTACCGGTTGTCAGTGTTCAGATGGAGCTGGTTCCCTTTGAGGGTCTTGCAGATTTCATCAGGGAGAGGATCTCTGCGTAATCTTGTATTTGTGGGAAAAAAGCGTTAAATTGTGTTTCTTTTGACATACCTGATTGTTGGGAAAGAGATTCCGGTTAAGATTTCTTGGTTTAAGTCCTTGTAATGGCAGCAAAAAATATATGCGGTCATGTTTCAGGTAGTGGCATCTTATTTGCATCTATATAAGATGCTGAAAATCGTGGTCTGAGTCTCGAGTGGCCCAGGTAAGAAAAAAGACACTGAATATAAATAGCCTTTATTTATTGAGCTATGCTATAGGTCGTTATATACTGGAGAAAAGGTATTTTTTATGGAAAAAAACAGACAACATACTCTCAACAAGACAGTCTCCTTTGCAGGAGTAGGACTCCATTCCGGGAAGCCCGTTAAAATGAGGGTTAAGCCAGCCAGGGAGAGTTCAGGTATTACTTTTTATCGAACAGATAAAGGAGTAGCTGTTCCCGCCTTATTCCATCAGATAGCAGACACCAATCTGGCCACAACCATAGCTCAGGATGAGGTAAGAATCGGAACAACGGAACATCTTCTCGCCGCCCTCCATGGAATGGGAATAGATAATGCCGTAATTGAACTCGACAGTGAGGAAGTCCCGATAATGGATGGCAGTGCCGGAGCCTTTGTCCGTCTGTTCGATAAGGTTAAACTGAAAAAACAGCAAAGCCGGAGACTGGTAGCAAGGATAAAAAAAGACATAGTATACAGCAATGGTGATTCGGAACTCCGTTTGACTCCGGGTAATGGCTTCAGGATAAACTGTTCAATTGACTTTAGCCATGCCCTCATCCAGAAACAGTCTCTTTCCCTGGATCTTTCACCTGAGTCTTTTGACCGGGAAATTGCCAGAGCCAGGACATTTGGATTCCTCCATGAGATTGACTATCTCAGAAAGAACGGTAAGGCTCTGGGGGGGTCTCTGGAGAATGCCCTTGTCATAGACCGCGATGGTCTTATTAATGAAGGGGGGCTGCGTTTCTCCGATGAATTCGTCCGTCACAAGATGCTGGATTTAATCGGTGATATTGCTCTCTTCGGTTTTCCTATACAGGGACATCTTACTGCCAGAAAAACAGGGCATAAACAGCATTTTCAGTTTCTCCAGGCTATTGTTGCCAATTCCGACTGCTGGGATTTGGTAGAGATGAAAGACGACCGGACTGTCAAGTCCGAGAACAGGAAAGAGTCTCATATTCTGGCTTCCCCCTGGGAGGTGTCTCCTGCCACCTCAGTCTGTCCGTTATAACTTCCCCTGGTAACTTTATTTTTCCGCTTTTCTCGAGTTAGTGGGTTTTGGCGCTTGCCATAAAAATTGGTATATGATATAGTTCTGAAATTTTGCGGTATATCGAACCAGTAATTAATCTCTACCCATAACTGCGTAGGGATTATTCCCCGCATTTTTTACCTTAATCGATTTAATGACGTACTCGTATATCCGCACCTGAATTATCGTGCCTTAGCCGCCGGCAGTGCCATTTAACTTGCGTATTGCCGGAAACCAGCTGAGGGCAGGATGGTATTCCGCATTATGGGGCCATCTTTAAGTGACCGGGTGTAAGTACGAATATCCTGTAATACCGGAGGTAAGTCTGTGAAAAAGATACTTATAGCCAATCGCGGCGAGATCGCCATTCGTATTATCAGGGCGATTCAGGAACTTGGGCATAAAGCGGTGGCTGTCTATGAGACGCCTGATAATGATTCATTGCATATACGAAGTGCTGATGAGGCGATATGGATCGGCGACGGCCCCCGAAGTGATTATCTGAATATTGATAAAATAATCCGGGTGGCTAAGGATCACGAAATTGACGCCATCCACCCTGGATATGGTTTTCTTGCAGAAAATGCGGATTTCGCCCGGGCCTGTGAAGAAGCGGGGATCATCTTCGTTGGCCCCCCCAGCGGAGTTATAGATAATCTTGGCAATAAAGTCGTGGCCCGGAGGATTATGCATGAAGCAGGTATCCCCATGGTTCCGGGGACCCAGAATCTTTCCGAGGGGGAAGAGGGGGAACGGGAAGCCTTGGAGTTCGCTGCGGAAACAGGGTACCCGGTTATGCTGAAAGCTACTGCAGGAGGCGGGGGCCGGGGGATAAGGTTGATCAATAACGACAATGAACTCCGGGAACAGTTGCCCACTGCGCGGGCTGAAGCCAAGGCCGCATTCAACAACGACAATATTTATCTGGAAAAGGTAGTTGTTAATCCCAAGCACGTGGAAGTGCAGGTCATGGCTGACAAATTCGGCAATACCGTGCATCTGGGGACCCGCGACTGCTCTATTCAGCGCCGGAACCAGAAGCTGGTGGAGATCGCCCCTTCCATGATAGAGAATGAAGAAGTCCTGGAAAAGATAAGCAGTACCGCGGTTAAGGCGGCAAAAGCTGCTAATTATTTCAATGCCGGAACTGTCGAGTTTCTGGTGGATAAGGATTACAACTACTATTTCATGGAAATAAATACCCGGGTCCAGGTGGAGCACACGGTCAGTGAGATGGTTACCGGTATTGATATAGTTAGAACCCAGATCAAGCTGGCCTTGGGGAAAAGGTTGCTGTTTGACCAGGCAGGAGTCCAGGTACGGGGCCATGCCATTGAGATGCGCATTAATGCCGAGGATCCCAGGAATAATTTCATGCCCGAAGGGGGAAAAACAGTATCTGTTTACCGGTCTCCGGGAGGATACGGTGTCCGGCTGGACGGCTTTGTCTACCAGGGTTACACAATACCTGAAGTCTATGATTCGCTTCTGGTTAAATTAACCGTGCATGGCTATTCCTGGAATGAAACTGTGGACAGGTTGAGACGCTGCCTCAAGAATTTCACCATATCAGGGCCCAAGACCACTATTCCTTTCTATTTGAATCTGGTAGAGGATCCAGATTTCCAGAAGGGCGATTTTAATACCTCTTATTTTGATACCCACCCCGGGTTATTTGAATACAAGGAAGATATTTCCGAAGAAAATAAGCTGGCAAGGTTGATTGCTGAAATACATTACAAAGGGCAGAATCCCTATGCGGTGTAGTGGGATTACTAATTACAAGTTGCTAATGACTTCCGCCTTTGACTCCGAACTAATAACTTTGAATTCTGAACAGTGAACAAGGAATCTCCATGGACAGGATAGTACAGGGAATGAAGCCCACCGAGGCCCTTAAGACCATTCGTGAGGCTGATGGATATTATATAACCAATACTGCCAGAGATCTCTCCCAATCTGATTTCAAGAACAGGATACTGCTTCATACCGATCTCCTGGCTGCCGAATCCAGAGAACAGGCCAATTATTTTTCTCTGGAGATAACAGGAGGGGCTTCAGTGCATGTGGACATCCTCCGTAAACAGGTTGATCCTTTTCTGAAGCTGAAATTGCTGCGGGAACGCATGCCGAACACCATGTTCCAGACCCTGTGCCGGGGGGTGAACCTGTTCGGTTACCGGCCCTATCCCCAGAATGTAATTCGTCTCACTGTTCGGGAGTTTGCCAAATATGTCGATGTCTGGCGGGTTTTTGACTTTATGAATTATATCCCGAACATGGAGGCGGTATTTGAAGAGGTGCAGGCTGCTGATAAGATTCTGGAGCCGTCCATCTGTTTTTCCACCGGTCCTGAACATACCGATGAGTTCTATGTAAACAAGGTGGCAGAGATACTTGAGGTAACCGGCCCGGAAATTATTCTCTGTATCAAGAACCACGGAGGACTGGGAACCCCGAAACGTATCGGTGATCTGGTGCGGGCTATACGCGAGAGATATCCGGACCTGATTATTCATTACCATGGTCACAATACGGATAGCAATGACATAGGCCGGATAACCGCCGCTGTATTGAACGGTGCCAATATCGTTGATGCTGCTGACCACGCCTTCACCGGGTTCTACGGTCCCCCGCCGATACTCTCCGTGATCCAGACCTTGAAAGACTATGGCAAAACCCCTGTGGGGGTGAATGAACATGCGGTTATTGAAACCTCGGAAGTATTGAGAGATGAAAGAAAGCATTACGAATACTTTGAGTCCCAGTTCAAGGGGTTTCTTCCTACCGTGCAGATTCATAAGCTGCCGGGCGGTGCCATGGGAAGCAGCCTGGAACAGGCGGTCAAGGGAGGCTTCCTGGATAAGATGCCGGAGATCCTGCATAAGGAACTTCCCAAGGTTCAGGTTGAGCTGGGCAACTGGTGGAGTGTGACCCCCGGTTCCCAGATACTGTGGACTACCTCGGTAAGCAATGTTCTGGAGGGGGAGCGCTACGGTAACTGTTCCGGGAACTTGAAGAATCTCCTTCTGGGAAGATACGGGCCGTTTCCCTTCTATTCACCGCCTGACTGGATTTATGAAAAGGCTTTTGGCGCCGACTGGGAAAATATCCTGGCCGAGGAAGGGGGTGTTGAAGAGATAGAGGATGTTGATATCGATAAAGAGCGCCGGAATCTGAGTGAGAGTCTGGGCTATGAACCCGCTGATCAGCAGCTGGTTACCTATCTCCAGTATCCCAATGATGCGATAGATTTTTTTAAATTTGAAGAGCAGTTCGGAAAGGTATATGTCCTGCCGCCTTCAATTTTCCTGAAACAGGGAGGTTTTTCGCTGGGGGACGTTTTGACTTTCACTGATCATAACGGCAAGAAGCACCGGATAGAGGTGGGCCCCCAGCAAAAGCATGAAGACGGCGAAACCAGTGTTTATCTGAACGTGAACCATCATGAAAGGAGCTATACCCTTGAACCGGAAGAAAAAGAAACTGCGGTAAAGGAAGAGGTCCTCTCCAAGGATGAAATTGAGGACCTGGCTAAAGTCGGTGATGTCCGGGCTCCATTCACCGGCAATGTATGCGAGATCAATGTGGAAAGCGGCCAGGAAATCAAGGAGGGTGATCAACTGGTGGTTTTGGAGGCCATGAAAATGCAGACCCCTGTTATTGCCGCGGTTGGGGGGGTAGTCGAGAAAATATCGGTGAAGATCGGCAATGCCTTGAAGCCGGGTGATAAGATACTGAAGATTGAAGTTGATTCTCTATAAGAGAGCTAAAACACCCCCTGAGGCGTAGGGCTCAGAAAGGGCCTGGGCCTTACGCCTTATAACTTACGCCTCACTTATAAACCACCACTTCTTCACCTACCTCCAGAACCGAATTCTCACTTCCTATATCGCTTATAAGGCGGTTGCCGTTTTCCGGGTCAGCCTGCCACTGGCCGTCAACCACGAATTTATACTCATACCGGCCCGGTTCCAGTTTGACTTTTTTGGTATGGACTCCCTTTTTAAACTTACGCATGGGATGTGACGTCGGATCCCAGTCATTGAATTCTCCGGCGAGGAAAACCTTGGAGGCTTCAGGAGCGTATAGGGAAAATTCTGTTGATTGAATGGTTTTTCTCGGTTTTTTTGGGGCTGTTTTCTTAGTAGCAGTGCTTACCGGATTTTTGCTTTTGCTGCTTTTTGTTGCCATGAGACTTCCTCCTTGATGAATGGTTCGAAATCAGGTGCTTTTTAATCAGCCTAAAATAATCTGTCTGAATCCAGAAGAATCGTTACCGGTCCTTCATTGCTCAGATTAACCTGCATTGTCGCCTGGAATTCTCCGGTGGCCACCGGGACATATTCCTTAATTCTGGAAATAAAGATGTTGTAGAGAGCAGCGGCTGCGGTCGGATGGGCAGCCCTGGAATAGGAGGGTCGTCTTCCTTTGCGGCAGTCACCCCATAATGTAAATTGGGAAACAATCAGTACTTCACCGTTAATGTCCCGGACGGAAAGATTCATCTTGCCGGTCTCGTCGGGGAATACCCGTAAGTTGCTTATCTTGTCCACCAGGTAAAGGGCATCATCTTCTTTATCTTCATGTCCAATTCCCAGAAATACCACCAGACCCCTTTGGATAGTACCGTTGATTTTATGTTCAACATTTACTGAGGCACTGCTGACTAATTGGACTACTGCCCGCATATGAATAAAGAGTTGGTAGTTGGAGACAAGTTAAGAGATATTCATCATATTATTTATACATTTGATGAAAATGATAGTGGGTATTTTTATTTTGTCAAGCAGCTTATCCCAACTTTCCAGTCAGAAACTGAAGGATTGCCATGACACTGAAGGAAGCGCTCTCTGCTCTGAGGGTAATTCCTCCCATTTTTAAGGAACGGAGTCCTTTCTTTTGGGCCTGGTCTATCTCTTCATAACTAAATCCTCCTTCCGGGCCGATTACTACCAGAATGGAGTCAATTGCAGCAAGATTACCAAGGTCCTGCAAGGAATGATCAGGTTCGTTTTCCCAGAGGATAATTTTTTCTTCGAAATCATCCCCGGCATTGAGAACAACGGGAAAATTCACGGGGTCGCAAATAGTCATGAAGTCCGCTCTGCCGCATTGTTTGCAGGCTTCAATCATAATTTTCCGCCAGCGCCTGATCTTATTGGCGGAGGGGGTGTCTGCTGTCCCGTGGAGGGAGGTAAAGGGGTGAAAACTGCTGATTCCCAGTTCAGTTGCTTTCTGAATCAGAAAATCCATTTTTTTGCCTTTGAGAAGTCCCTGGGCGACATGTATTGTGGGCTTGACAGGTGAGTAGTCCTGCCTGTCCTCAATTTCCAGGTCGATTTCCTTGCCCAGTTTTTTTATTGTGGCCGTGAAGATGTTTCCGCTTCCGTTCAGGAGCTGGATCGAATCGCCTGTTTTTAACCTGAGCACGTTCTTCAGGTGATGGGCATCCGCTCCGTTCAGAACTGCCTCATTGCCCTGGATTTTTTCGGGTTCTATAAAAAAGCGTTGGCTGGTCATCATTCACCCTTTTTTTAACCTGAAGGCCTGCCATTCGTCCTTGATCAGTGTCTCAATGGATCTCAGGCCGCAGCTTTCGTATTTATGAAGGATATTGGCGGCCTGCTCCCCCTTAAGGATGCCGGAGAGAATTATCTCACCACCCTGACCAAGAAGCGGGATCAGATTGGGGGCCAGGTCTATTAAAACGTCATGAATTATGTTGGCGATGATAAGGTTGTAAGGCCCATTCAGGTGGGACAGGGGGGTGTCCTTAACTGTCATCTGTGCGGCGACCCCGTTGGCCTGAACATTTTTCCGGGCTATGACTGTGGCATCCGGATCGTTGTCTACAGCAAGAACCCTGTTCTGCCCCAGAAGGCAGCAGGCAATACCCAGTATGCCGGTGCCGGTCCCCACATCAAGAACGGATTGCGGTCCCTTTATCATATTAAAGTAACTGTCAGTCAATTCCAGGGCCAGGCATGTACTGGCATGATGACCTGTTCCGAAAGCCATGCCGGGATCAATCTCCAGAATAGTTTCCTGCGAGGATTCAGGGATGTAATTGTCCCAGCTTGGTTTCACGACAAGGTGTTCTGTGGCTTTGAAAGGCTTGAGATTTTTCTTCCAGTTTTCCCCCCAATCTTCTTCGGCTATATTGCTATATTCAAGGGAGATAGTGTCAGCAGCCGTGAGGGAGGTTAAAAAGGATTCAAGTTTTTCCTTTTTTTCCTTGATATCCTGATCGATCTCAAGATAGCCGATTACAGTTGATCCCTCAGATCTGTTGTCCCCGAAAGGGGAATCCTTATACTCAACGCCATTTCCGGTAAACCAGGTCAGAAAACCGGCAGCGAGTTCTATGTCTTTCTCCGGACCGGCTAAAGTGATTTTAAGCCAGTTCCTGGGGCTGCGATGTGAGAATAGGTTTTGTTTCATTTTCTCTGTCTGATGAAAGATTTCGGTTTGCAAACTGTATATCACTGTGGATAATATTGTCTGAATTCTTGGGGCTTAGCCTTGTGCTTTCAGGCCCGGAGATATCAGGGTGCTGACAGCGGATAGCCGGGAAATTTTTTGAAAGTATTTTTAACCGGCAATTATAAAGAATGCCAATGGCCTTGATTCAGGGTATATTTATAGTAATAATCGGGGATCAAAGCTCAACCTTACACCATGGGCTTTGAAACGTTAATTAAAAAAGAAAGTCAGATGAACAGCACAAATAAGGTAGAAGAATTACTGAATGATGTCAAGGCAGGGCGGTGCAGTGTAGAGGCCGCCCTAAGCATACTTGGTGAGCTGAAAGCCCGCGATAATCGGGAGATATGGCTTGACCACCATAGAAGAGAGAGGACCGGGATTCCTGAAGTTGTCTACGGGGAGGATAAAAGCGCTGGGCAGTTATGCTCGATTTTCCGGGAGATGCTTGATAAATCGGGCCCGGTAATGGCCACCAGGGTGGACAGGGCAAAAGCTTCAGAGGTGCTTCGTTTTTTACCTGAAACAGATTACTATGACCAGGCTGGTATGCTGGTGGCAAGAGCCTGTAATGACGGAGAAGAAACAGTGGGGGGAGAGATAGTTGTAGTAACCGCCGGGACTTCCGACATTCCTGTGGCTGAGGAGGCCAGGGTTACCGTGCAGAGTCTGGGGCATCCGGTCCGGTCCCTATATGATATAGGAGTTGCCGGGATACATCGCCTCTATGCCAGCAGGGATGTCCTGGACGGGGCGTCGGTCATAATTGCAGCCGCAGGGATGGAAGGAGCGCTGCCAGGAGTCATCAGCGGCATGATTGATAAGCCTGTGATAGGGGTACCAACCAGCATAGGTTATGGTTCAGGCTTTGGAGGGATTACTCCTCTTCTGAGCATGTTGAACAGCTGCTCCCCGGGCTTGGCGGTAGTCAATATTAATAACGGTTTCGGTGCCGCCTGTGTAGCTGTAACCATGAACAAGCGCTGAAACCTCAAGCGGAACATTAAATCAATTATCCGGCCATAATCAACTGCAAGGTAATCAGATGGGTATAATCTGCATCAAGGTTTATTGCCGGTTTATCGAGTATTAACGGAGCAACTCCAATGTATAGATGTAGCCATAACAACAGCTTAACCAAGGATAGCGGTGTTAGAAGACGAAGAAGGTCGGTGCTGCGCATTCTGTTTGTTTCCATGCTGGGGTTCGGTGTTTTTGTAGGGTTGATCTTCCCTCCCTTTGCCAAAATTGTTCTGGATGCGCCTGACGCCATTTCTCTGCGTTTCATGGTAATGTGTATCACCGCAGGTCTTATTGTCGGAATTGTAAATTTTTTGCTGTTCAAGATCCTTGTTTCCCGGGAACTGGAATATCTTGCGCGTGGTATGGAACATGTCAACAAGGAAATCGGGAAAGGGTTGTGCGGAAGGTCTAATATGGTCAGGGATGCCCAGTTAAATATCAGTAGTGAAGATATCATAGGAGATGTTGTCCAGGCCTTTAACAGCATGAGTAAAACCATTGTCAACAGGTTTAATCAGGATCAGTTGCTTCGCGACCTTATGTCCCGGCTATCCAGCAGTGTTAACCTCAGTGACAGCAGCCGGATCATACTTGAGGGGTTTATTGAGGCAACCGGGTCTTACGGCGGTGTTCTTTATGCGAGGGTTGAACAGGATCTGGAATTACAGGCTGTTGATGGCATTGATAGTCCGGGAGAACTCCCCGGGATTGTCCAGGAGTCGGATGGGCCGGTGGATAAGGCTATCTGTTCCGGCCAAGTGGTTGATATTATGAGCGGAGAGGAGAAAGGGGAGTGGGTTACCGTATCGACACCACTTGCTGATTTTAAACCGGAAAAGATAAAAATTGTTCCTCTGCAGCTTGAAAAAAATACCATAGCTCTGGTTGTTTTGATCCCCGGCAGGGAAGCAGATAAAGAAACAGAATGTAAAGTCGAGGATCTCAGAAATTCTCTTACCCCTTATCTGGAAAATATTATTCTTTACCAAAAAATACAGGAACTGGCAGCCATAGACAGCTTGACCGGAATCTATAACAGGCGTTTGGGTGAACAGAGGCTGGAAGAGGCCCTTACCTTATGCGACAGAAAGAATCTGCCTCTTAATCTTTTGATGCTCGATATTGATCATTTCAAACAGATAAATGACAGTTACGGTCATGTTGCCGGAGATGCTGTTTTAAAAGAACTGGCCGGGTATCTGAAAGAGAGTCTCAGAAAAGAAGAAATTGCCTGCCGGTTTGGTGGTGAAGAATTTCTGATTATTATGCCCAATACCAAGGTTGAAGAGGCGATCAGCTTGGCCCACCGGTTGCGGCGCGGAGTGGAGACCATGGATATTAAATGGGGGGATACTTCCCTGAAAATAAGTACCAGTATAGGGATAGCGAATTGGCCGGTCATTCAAACCCAGAATACCGATGCCTTGATAAAGGCCGTAGATGATGCCCTGTATTTTGCCAAGGAAAAGGGGCGTAATCTTGTAGCTCTTAATGAGGTCGATCAGGGAGAAATCAATCTGGTTAAGGAAAAAAAATATAGTTTATAATAGTTCATATATAGTTTATAGTGTCTTTTTGGTAGAAGTTTTTGTATTGAAAGTCCGTTTCATGCCCGATCCTTTATTGATGTGCCCGCATCTTTTAATTTCCCGAAAATAAACGGTACCTTACAATCAAGTTAACAGATTTAAACTTTTGGGACTGAAGCCCCATCCGGGTTTCGGGGCTGTAGTCCTGTTTTTTATTTAAGGAAGTATATTTATGGATAAGACAAAGATCAGAAATGTGGCTATTATTGCCCATGTTGATCACGGCAAGACAACTCTGGTGGATCAACTTTTCCGGCAGAGTGGAATGTTCAGGCAAAACCAGGATGTCGCGGAGCGAGTCATGGATTCGATGGATCTTGAGAGGGAACGCGGCATAACCATTGCGTCCAAGAACGGTTCATATCAATTCGGAGATTACTGGATAAATATCGTTGATACCCCCGGGCATGCCGATTTCGGCGGCCAGGTGGAGAGGGTGCTGCGTATGGCGGACGGTTGTCTTCTTTTGGTGGATGCCCAGGAAGGTCCCATGCCTCAGACCTATTTTGTCCTTAAAAAGGCACTCGCACTGTCGCTGCCCATTGTCGTGGTTATTAACAAAATTGACAAGCCGGCGGCCCGGTGTGACTGGGTAGTCGATCAGGTATTTGATCTTTTTGTTAAGCTTGGTGCCTCTGATGATCTCCTGGATTTCCCGGTTCTCTATGCTTCGGCTAAGGACGGGTATGCCTTGGAGGATCTGGATGGGGAGAGTGATAATATTAATCTTGTCTCCGAATTGATTGTCAACCGGGTACCATATCCGGCAGGCGATGCTGAGGCTCCCCTGCAGATGCAGATTAACACCATTGATTATTCACCTTATATGGGCAGACTTGGAATCGGGAAGGTGGTGAATGGTACTTTGAGTATTAATAAGGATATTGCAGTGGCCCGGAGGGATGGTTCTATTTCTCCGACCAGAGTTTCCAAGATATTCCGATTCCAGGGAAACGAAAAGGTGGCAACAGATACGGCTAAAACTGGAGAAATTGTTGCCGTGGCAGGTATGGAGGATGTCACTGTTGGTGTGACCTTTACTGACAAAGAAAACCCCAGACCTCTTCCTGTTATTGAGATTGATCCACCAACTCTGTCTATTAATTTTGTTCCCAATGATTCTCCTTTTGCCGGTCTGGAGGGCAAGTATGTCACCTCCCGCCATATAGAGGATCGCTTGAGAAAAGAGGCCTTGGCTGATGTTGCCCTGAGGGTGGAACCCCTGACTGAAGAGACAGGCTTTCAGGTTTCCGGACGTGGTGAACTTCATCTTTCTATCCTGATAGAAAGTATGCGGCGGGAAGGTTATGAGTTTCAGGTAACCCGGCCGAAAGTCATCATGAAGGAGGAGAATGGAGTCAGGCTGGAACCCTATGAGGAACTGACCATCAATGTAGATGAGGAGTTTCAGGGTGCTGTTATTGAAAAGCTGGGCAGGCTTAAGGGGCAGATGGAACAGATGGAAACGGAAAATCAGATGGTTAAACTGGTTTACAAGATACCTACCAGGGGATTGCTTGGTTTCCGT
Source organism: Desulfurivibrionaceae bacterium (assembly GCA_046537975.1). Taxonomy (GTDB): domain Bacteria; phylum Desulfobacterota; class Desulfobulbia; order Desulfobulbales; family SURF-16; genus JAWLDV01. The sequence goes on along the minus strand of JBKHJR010000070.1, from coordinate 1,076 downwards.
TCCCAGTTCCTTACCGATACCAAAGGTACCGGAATAATGAACTACAGGTTTTCCGAGTACGGACCTTACGCCGGGGAAATTATAAACCGGTCCAACGGAGCGCTCTTGGTCAAGGAGCCCTGTAAATCGGTGGCCTATGCTCTTTTCAATCTTCAGGATCGCGGGCGTCTCTTTAATGGTCCCGGCGAACAGCTTTATGCAGGCCAGATTATAGGCGAACATGCCAGAACCAGTGATCTGGTGGTCAATCCAGCCAAGGGGAAAAAGTTGACCAATATGCGCGCTTCCGGTTCAGATGAGGCAGTGATTCTTACTCCCCCGGTAAGCATGAATTTGGAAGGCTGTCTCGCCTACATTAATGATGATGAACTGGTAGAGGTAACACCTGAAAGCATAAGGCTTCGTAAGATGGGCAGCGCCAATAGAAAGCCGTAGCCGCAACTCTCAAGCTTTTTCTTGACATAGAGGAAAGGTTGTACTATTTTTTGCTTCTTTTATAGAAGATATTTTTCCTGGGCCGTTAGCTCAATTGGCAGAGCATCTGACTCTTAATCAGGAGGTTCGGGGTTCGATTCCCTGACGGCCCACCATTTCAAATAAATTCATGCAAGGGCTTAGGCGCGGTATGCGAGGCGTTTAGGCCCTTTTTATTCCCATTTATGTATCTTGCTTGCCCCAATCTTGTACCAGAAAATTAAAAGAAACCATCTGGTCCAGTTAGACGGGTGAATCAAACCCAACAAAACTGTTGACAGGAATCTCCCATGAATTTATATTGTCCGATTCTCGATTGGATAACAATTGATAAACAGTTTGGTGGATTACCCCCTAAATTTATAGTTGAGTTTGCTTGTGAAAAATCCAACGAACTTAACAAGTTACAAGAGGATATCTCGATTCTTAATCAGGGAGTTCAGGGTTAGAATAACCCGGTGTCCCCACCAAAATAGAAAATGTTTGAATGTAGTAAAAAAGCATTGACGCTAAGGGAGTATTTAAGTATATTTACTTCTTTAAGCATTATTGATCTTTGAAAACTGAATAGCAGCCAATTATGTGGGTCAAATAAGCCTGAG
>JBKHJR010000001.1:0-135944 GCA_046537975.1 Desulfurivibrionaceae bacterium | reverse complement strand
TGGCCTTTATCGAGGGACAGATCGGCAAAGTCCTGCGGGTGGTGCCCATGATGCTGATCCTGGTTTTGGCTGTAAGCCTGATAGAGGCCTTCTGGATATTGCCCGCCCATCTCAATCACGCCATGCACGGCTTTGATCCCGGGAAATCCAACCGCTTCCGCCGGCGTTTTGACTTGATTTTCCACTGGCTGCGGGATCAACTGGTGGGCAGTTCTGTAAAGGTCCTTCTGAAATGGCGGTATCTGTTTTTATCCTGCCTCATCGCCATATTTATCCTGTCCCTGGGGATGGTGGCCGGCGGCAAAATCAAATTCCAGGGATTTCCCGAACTGGAAGGAGACCTGGTCCTGGCCCGGCTCCTGCTGCCCCAGGGCACACCCTTATCGAAAACCGAAGCCGTGGTTGCCGAAATCACCGGGGCCCTGGAACAGACCAATCAGCATTTCAAATCCCGCCAGCCGGAGAAACAGGACCTGGTTCGCAATTCCTATGTCCAGTACAACCTGAATACCGAGGCCTTTGAAAACGGTCCGCACGTGGCGACCATTACCGTGGACCTGCTGACCGCGGAAAAACGCAGTGGGACCATTGACGAATATTTGGCTGAATGGCGAAGGCGGATCGGCGACCTGCCGGATGTCATCAGCCTGACCCTGGGAGAGCCGGGGTTCGGACCGGGGGGACGCCCCATTGAAGTGCGCTTGCGGGGAAACGACCTAAGTAAGATGAAAAAGGCGGTTACGGACCTGAAAGACTGGTTCGGCCAATTCAATGGCGTAGTCAATCTGGCGGACGACCTGCGCCCCGGTAAACCGGAGCTGCGCCTGCGGATGAAGGAAGGAGTACACGGCATGGGCATTGAGGCAGCAGAAGTAAGCAGCCAGCTGCGGGCGGCATTCCAGGGCGTGGAAGCCGATGAAATCCAGATTGGTCCGGAATCCTATGAAATCGAGGTCCGTTTTGCCGATCCGGATCGGAGCAGTCTGGATGATATTGAAAATTTTGACCTAATTCTGCCGAACGGAGGCAGGGTGCCGCTGCAGTCTGTTGCCGAATGGGAATCTGCCCGGGGATGGGCGCGAATCGCCCGCTTCAACGGCATGCGGGCAGTGACTCTCCGCGGAGATGTGGATAACCGGCTGATCAACACCAACGAGTTAATGAGCCTTTTCCGCAGCACTTACTTCAAAGAATTTACTGAAGCCTATCCCGGCCTGAAACTCTCTGTTGCCGGTTCCCTTGAAGAAACGAATACCACCCGGAAATCGATGCTCTGGGCCATGATGATCGGCTTTATCGGAATTTTTGTCCTGCTCAGTTTCCAGTTCAGGACCTATACCGAACCAATTATTGTCATGTTGGCCATCCCATTTTCCTTAATCGGCGTGGTATGGGGACACGGCCTGATGGGTGTGCCTATCAGCATGCCGAGCCTGCTGGGGTTTATCGCCCTGGGCGGAGTGGTAGTCAATGATTCCATCCTGCTGGTGATTTTTCTTAAAAATGCCAGAAAAGAGGGGCTGTCCATGTATGAGGCAGCGGCCCGGGCCAGTCGGAAAAGATTCAGGGCGGTACTGATGACCTCGACAACCACAATAGCCGGACTTCTGCCCCTGCTTTTCGAAAAAAGCCTTCAGGCCCAGATCCTGATCCCCCTGGTCATCAGCACGACCTTCGGCCTGCTGGCCAGCACGGTTCTGGTACTGCTGGCAATCCCCTGCATGTACCTGGTGCTCGGGGATCTGGGCATCGTGGAAAAAATCGGAATCGAAACAGGCGACCCCCTTGAGAATAATGAAGAAACAGGGTAATGATAAGAGGTATATTCAACGCGGGCAGCATCAGAAACAATATCAAGATAAAGAAAAAGCAGGAGCAGGCGTGTATCAAAATGGAAATTCAATATAATGTAACCCATAGAAAGATTGAGGGTGTTTAATGGGACCGATTGAGGAACTCAAAAATGAACACCGGGCCGTGGAAACCATGCTTAAGGTTATTGAAGTTGTGGCCGCAAGATACGCACGCGGCCGGGGAATCAATACCAGGGACTTCAATGCCATCCTCGAATTCTTAATTGTTTTTCTGGATCGCTGTCATCATGGCAAGGAAGAGGATTTTTTGTTTCCCGCCTTGGAATCCGCAGGAGTGACACGGGCTCAAAGCCCTATCGGGGATTTGCTCCAGGAACACGAACAGGCCCGCCATCTTGTCGAAGAACTCAGGGATGCGGCGGGAAACTTTATATCCGGCTATAAAACAGCCGCTAATAGAATAGAGAATGCCGGCATAGCTTACGTAACCCTGCTGAACCGCCACATTGAAAAGGAAGAAAATGACCTTTTCCCAATGGCCGCCGATATGCTCGGGCCGGACAAACAAGCCGAGCTCTCAGCGGCATTCGAGCAGATCGAAGAAGAACTTATAGGACCAGGCAAACATGAAGAATTCCACCAGCTTTTACATCGGTTGGAACAGACCTATACAAGTCAGGGAAAATCCGGGGCATGATTCCTGATTCCAGGAAGTGAGGCACTACCAGGACCAGATAAGTTCGGGATTTCTTAAAATATAATAAGAGATTCCGGACAAGAAAGCAGCCCCTCCTACTTTTTCTTATAGTGGGAGATGACGCTCTTGATGCTCTCCTGGAGCTTGTCCTGTTTGATCGGCTTGAGCACATAGCCTTTAGCCCCGGCCTTGACCGCATCGATAACCATCTGCTCCTGGCCGTGGGAAGTGACCATGATAATCAGGGCCTCGGGGTAGGCGTTCAGGATGTGTTGGGTTGCATTAATACCGTCCATGTCCGGCATGGTGATATCCATGGTAATAAGATCAGGCAGGGGATGGCCGTTTTTAACTAAATATTCCACGGTCTGGACGGCCTCCGTACCGGTTTTGCAGACCTTGCTGACCTCGTGCCCCAACTGTTCAAGCATGGCCGCCAACCTCTTTACGACCAGGGCCGAATCGTCCACTACCATGATGTTAAGTTTGCTCATTAAGGTTCCTCCACATAATCGAGGTTTAAATCAAAAAGTTCCCTGGGGCCGATGAAATGGATGGACAATATGCCGCTGTCAGTACTTAGATCCATGGTGTAAAACGTCGCCTCCCTGGGACGGGTAATACTTTTGGCCTCATTGATAACATAGGGCGGCGAGATAGGGATGGTGGCACCCTTGTCCGCCAAATCAGCCATGGCATTACCGACAATGACATTGATCAGCTCAGTAACCGTTTCCTCCCGCATCATTTCCTGTTCATCATCGGTTATCTCCAGTCCTTCGGTGCTGGCAATAAAAACCTGCTCTGCCAAATCCTGATCAAAACTGTAAGCAATGAGCATGCGGATATCCGCCTCCACCGCCAGGATCGAAGTCAAGTAACGCAGCTTCATCCGCTTGACATCTTCCATATTCAAGGCTACGTCCCGGGGCGGGATACCAAGATCAGATTTCAGGTATTCAACGGTTCGTTTCCCAATGGCCCGGACCAGCTGACTGTGCCTTCCTTTCTCAGAATTGCTCATTCCCTCTTCTCCTCCATGGTCTCTAATTGGGATTTTGATTCGATATAAGGAAGGACAAACCTGAACCTGGTCCCCTTACCCGGGGTAGAATCCACCTCAATTCTGCCTCCCAACCTCTCTGTTGCCATCCGGACTGCTGCCAGTCCCACCCCGCGGCCGGACAACTCACTGACCTCTCCGGAGGTGGAAAACTCATCCTCAAAGATCAACAGCCGCACTTCTGCCTCATCCATCCCGGCAGCCTGCTCCGGGGTCAAAAGACCGGTATCGACCGCCTTGTTTCGGATCGCCTCGACATCAAGACCACGGCCATCGTCACTGATTTCGACAATAAGCCTGTCATTCTCCAGGAAAGTACGGCACCAAAGGTGGCCCTCTTCCTCCTTGTCCTGCTCCAGCCGTTCCTCCGGCTCCTCAATACCATGATCCACGGCATTGCGGAAGAGATGGATCAGGGACTTGGCAAAGGGAGAATAAATCTCCGGGTCAACCCGCACATCATTATCCTCCACCTCAACAGGAGCCAACTCTTTTTCCTGGCGCTCGGCCACCTGCATTGCCGACTTGATTTGTCCGGAGAGGAGATCGCGGAAAAAAAGGTAACGCAGCCGCTGGATACGTTTAAGCATCTCCCGGGTATCTTCGGAATCCAGGTTAGGCCCTTTGCTATGCAATAACCGGCCGGCCAGGCTTTCCAGCATTTCCGCCTGTTCAGGGGTCAAAGAAAGCCGGCCCCGTCGGGCAAAAAAGGAGTCGCCCAGGGTCTGCCGAAGTATGGTCAGATCCTTTTCCAGAGCCTGATCAACCAGTTCCTGCTCTTTTTCCAACAGAGTCCGGTCCTGCCCTTGATCTTCAGGATCACGCCGCAGACGATTAAGGGCGGATTCATATTGATGGAGCTGCCCCGGCACATGGACAAACTCCAGCTGACCGAAAAGTCCCTTAAAGGTATGGACCTGACGGTAAATTTCCGCCAGGCTCGCGGTCCACTCCCCTTCCGGGACAGCCAGTAACCGGAGCAGGGTACTTTCGGTAAACTCATGATAATCGTCAAGGACCTCGAATAACTCGGAGGATTCGGTGGCCGCGGCCACGATAAAGCGCAGGCGGGTCTGTTCTTCCGCCACCTGAGCCTCAAGCTGCCTCTGCTCAGTGATATCGGTAATAATAAGCATCAAACGCCGATCATCGGGTAAGCGGTAGGAGATCTCCAGATAACGCTCGTTAAGATACAGTTCTCCCGGCATCAGGGAGAGCAGGATATTGCGCTGGAATTCGTCGGAGGTCTGCAGGATGCGGTCAACATTAGCGGCAAAACGGCTCTGCTCCTCTTCATCCCCGGGGAAAAGGAGGGTATTGATAGTTTTGCCGGCTACCTCATTGTCAAAAAAGGTCTCACATTCCCGGCTGTATTCCGGCTCGATCACCAGATCCGGACCGAAGGACAGAAAGCCCTGGCCCGAATTGTTGAGAAGGCTGGACAGCCGGCCGCTCTTATCGGCCAGCTGCCGCCGGGTGACCAGGATCCGCCGGTACATGGTGGCGATCAGATAGGTAACCAGCAATACCGCAACAGCGATGCCCCCTAAAATGTAGACAAGCTGACGGACCCTTTCATCCAGCCGCTGCAGGAAGGCGGTCTTGTCTATAGTCACCCCCAGCACTCCGGCGGTCTCCCCGGGCCGCCAATAGGTATGGCAGCCGACACACTTGTTCTCCACCGGGATCCGTTCATAAAAATGGGCAACACGGTCCTCAGACACCACCGCCCGGTTCCGGTCGTCGAAACTGAGATCCTCGTTCAGGACGTAATGGCAACTGTCGCAGTCCCGCCCTTCAACTTCCGCCAGATGTTCCTGCCCGGCCCGGGAATCAAAACGGCCTACCAGGTGCCAGTCCTCCCGCAGATACATCCCCCTGGTTTTTTCATAGAGCTCCAGATTAGGGTTGCGGAACTCGCCCTCCTGATTGTGGGTAAAGGGAACTCCCACGGTGACCTTGCCGGAACGGTAGTTCATCAAGCCCTCACGGGGATAAAGGGTGGTGGCCTCCACCCCTTCCAGCTGGGCGATGTTATCCATCACCAGTTGGAAGGTCTTGCGCTGGCCCTTCTCAATGGAATCGCGGGTCTGGGAGACATAACTGGAAAGGATGCCGTTACCCTGGTCGCGGATGGTGCGCTCCATCATCTGCTTCTGATAGTGGTGAAAGGTAAACCCGGCTACCAGTGAGATCAACAAAAGGCAGGAGAAGGCAATCAGAAGAAAGCGCGGTACCACCTGTTCGGGCTTGCTTTTCCGGTTATCCGATTTCGTTTTCTGCATCTCCGGCCTCATCCTATGACTTTTTCACCATAATTCCGTTCTTCGCCCTGGGATCCTCATGGCTATGATAGAGCATGGTCCGGGGAAAAAGATCGCCGGCACAGCCGATGCAGGGGTATCCGGCCCGGATGCAGTTGTTGGTATTGCCGTTGTAACCGGTGGCGTGGCAGTCGTTGTAGGTCACCGGCCCCTGGCAGCCCAGCTCCATCAGACAGCCGTCCTCGCCCAGGTGACGGGCAAAATCAAGGGCCTGAAAGGCGGCGTAGCGGGGGCAGCCCTCATGGACTAAATGGGAGAAAAAACGCTGGGGCCGGTGGGCGCTGTCCAGCTCCGGCAGGGTTTCAAACCTGCTGTAATGGAGCAGGGTGTAAATCAGGTGTTCCGGGTGCAGGGGGCAGGCGGGCAGATTTACCAAAGGGGTTTCGATTCCCTGATGTTTTAAAAAATCGCCCAGGCTTTCGACGCCGGTGAGGGTCCCGGCCATTTGCGGGACTCCGCCGGAAACCGCGCAGGTACCGGCGGCGATGGTAACTGCGGCCTTTTCAGCCAGCAAGCCCACCCATTCGCTTATGGGGCGGCCGCCCATCATGCAGGCGTGAGGGAGCCCTGCCGGGATAGCGCCCTCCATAACAAAAATATAGGGTTCATCCGCGAAGGCAGCCTGGTTCAGGGTTTCCGGCACCTGCGCCCCCGTGGTCAGGGAGAGATTAGGCTGGAGAAGCAGGCGGCTGAAATAGGTCAGAAAGTCCAGTATGGTTATCTGCTCGATGTTAAGAAAGGAGATGGTACAGCCGGAACAGGAGGAGCCTTGCAGCCAGACCAGATTGGGCCGGGACCAGCCGGCCCTGACCAGGCCCTCGTCATCGGCAGCCAGCAACTCTTCAAAGGAGAGAAGCGGCGAGGCCCCGGCGGCAACCACCACCTGATACATTCTCTGTAAAAATTTTCGTCTGGTTAAGGTCATCTTCAATGCACCGAACAGGCGATGCAGGGATCGACGGAACGAACGATCCGCGCCAGTTCCAGGGGATTTTCCTGATCAGCGATCCGGGTGCCGATCAGCATCTTCTCCACCGCCCCCGGTTGCCCCTCTCCATCCCGCGGACCCAGATTCCAGGTGGAGGGTACCACCAGTTCATAGTTCTTTATCAAGCCCTGCTTATCGATCTCCAGCCAGTGGCCCAAGGCACCGCGGGTGGCCTCGGTAATTCCCGTTCCGCTCCCGCCTCCGGGGACCTCCTGTTCCCGGAAACCAAGCTTGTCCGGTTCGACCTGCTCGAGTTGTTCCCGGAGGCGGCGGACCATCATGGCGGTGGCAATGTAGCGGCTCAAATGGCGTCCCATCACCGAATTGTAATCAGCCAGGCCAATGCCCAGTTCCCGGTTGAGCTGATCCACCAGCTGGTTCAGGGCAGGACTGCAGCCGGAGCGGTAGGTGTTGATCACCCGGGCCACGGGTCCGACCTCCATTACCAGGCCGTGGTAGCGGGGGGCCCGATTCCAGCTGTATTTGCCGTCGGCCTGCTGCTTCTGGCGCTGGAACTCTTCCCAATCAATGGGTTCCAGCCTGTCCAGCTCCAAAGGCCTGATCCCGGCACCGGGTTCGTTGTTGTAATAACTGTAAGTATGGTCTTCGGTGATCCCCCCGGGATCGAGGGAAGAAAGTTCTCCGGAGATTGTCGCTCCTCCGGCGAAAAAATGATTATCGCCGTCGGCATCGGGAAAGAAAGGATAGGAGAGAAAATTGCCGTAGCCGCCTCCTTCCTGGAAATAGGACGAAAAGGCCCGGCACACCGCCAGGACATCGGCCCGGTAACTGGTATGGACAAAACGCTCGACCTTCTCCAGCATAGTGCGGTACTGGGCCAGACTGCCGACGGTGGGTCTGATCGGCACCCCACCGGCCTCCAGAGTTACGGGATGAGGGGATTTACCACCGAACAGGGCCGCCATCTTGTGAAGATCGGCCATAACAGGGAAGGATTCCAGGTAACTGCGTACCACGGTCATGTTGAGTTCCCTGTCATCCGACAAATCGCCCTGATAGCTGGCCCGGAAGGGAGACAGCGGAAAGATCCGGCCGGATTTCAGCTCGCTGTTCACCCATTCCCGCAGGGTGGTCATAGCCGGATCTCTGCCCTGATAGCCTTGAACCGCAGTAACGTCGATAAAGTCCAGGGCGCTCAACTGGTAAAAATGAAGGAGATAATCCTGGATCTGGCCGGCGCCGACCACCAGATTGCGAAGCAACTGCCCGTTGGCATTGGGCTTAATTCCCATGGCATCTTCCAGGGCCATGGCTGCAGCCTCGGCGTGGGCATAATGGCAGAGACCGCAGACCCGCTGGGTAATGTGGCGGGCCGCCCGGGCATCGTGGCCGACCAGGGCCTTTTCAATCCCGCGGAAAAGCTCGCCTGAGACCCGAGCCTCGCTGACTACCCCGTCCTCTATCCGGGTCTCAATCTTCAGATGGCCTTCTACCCTGGTCAGAGGGTCAATAATTGTTTTGCTTACAGTCATATCACGTCCACTTAGCCGAATTGTGCTCCGAATGGGATAGGGGGAACACTTTCTTTAGCAACTGCCAACCCGGTTGTCAATCAGAATCCCCGACAGCTGATCAGACCATCAAGATGAGAAGGTACTATCAGGCAACCTTCTTTACACCCCGGGGCCTCTCAACCTGTAGTCCCGGTTTTCCGGAGACCCGGCTTTAAAAACTTTATCCCCGGTTAACTCCTCCCGCCGGACTGTGTCTTTTATCAGTTGTTAATCGGCATAAGGGATCTTAAGCTTAAGCCGTTTACTGTAATTTACGGCACAGGACTCCTAATTGACGCTGAAAAAGCCCCTTTCCTCCCGCCATTATCAGGATCCTGTCACTATCCTCAGAAAAATGGAATATAGCGTCCGCAGCAGGATTGAATTAACACTTATTTCATTTGACTTTCATTTTGTGACCTCGGCCAAGACCCCAGACTCTCCTTTATTGGAGGGCTGAATAAATCAGATTTAAGAGAGTTGACCAAGTTCATAAAAAAAGGTAATTGTATACATATCAAAGCAGCAGGCTTTAGCCGGGCAGACTTTGGAATCAATGCTCTGCTGCAGAATTTGGGTTCAGCTGATCCCGATTCATTGATATATGGTATGAATTTATCATCAACCAGAGTACCAGGGCCATACAGCGACCGGATTTCCTGCTTGTATTAATGCCATGGATTCGGAAGGCGCAGAAAATGCATTAAACCGAAATATCTTCGATTTCTACGAACCTGAAAATGTCTTTAAAAAGAAGAGCTGATGCCTGTCGAGGAGAATCCAAAAACGGAATTGTTCAGAACAGTATTTGACGCCTTGCCCTCATTGATCTTTATTGTCGACAGCGATGTAAGGATACATGAATACAATGCGGCAGCCGCCGAGCTCCTGGCAGATAAAAGGGAAACCATTATAAGACATCGCAGCGGGGAAGTGCTGCACTGCATACACTCGAGAGAGGTAACAGAAGGTTGCGGCCATGCCCCGCTCTGTAGTGATTGCATTATAAGGAATTCCGTCTACGAAGCCTCCCTGGGGCACAGGGTCGTCCGCCGCCGCACAAAAATAGAGATTGTACAAAGCGGGGAGCAGTTGAGCATTTATGCCCTTATCACCGCTTCCCCCTTTCAATTCGAGGGAAGGCCGCTTGTGCTGCTTGTGATTGAGGATATAAGCGAAATTGCCGAGCTTCAACGCCTGATTCCAATTTGTTCTGTCTGCAAAAAAGTCAGGGATGAAAAAGAAACCTGGTCCCGGGTGGAAGCTTACTTTAAGGAAAAATGGGATGTCGACTTTTCCCATGGCCTTTGCCCGGAATGCTATAAAATCGAAATAGAAAAAATAAAGAAGATGTAAGCCCTGCCAGCCGCCGCAGTTTCCGGAATAAAACCAAAAAGACAGCCATAGTCCAATAATTCTCCGTTTATTTGAAGCTATGGCTAATAAAAAGTTAATTAACCACCTTAATTTCTACCTCTGCAACTCCCTGGTCAATGCTTGCAATCTTGGAAAAGGCGGCTCTTGAGAGATCAATTATCCTGCCTTCAACGAACGGTCCCCTGTCATTTATGGTGACAGTAGCTGTCTTGCCATTGCCTAAATTCGTGACCAGAACATCCGTTCCAAATGGTAAGGTCTCATGAGCAGCAGTCATAGCGTAGTTGTTAAATCTTTCCCCGCTTGCGGTCTTCCTGAATTGATATTTCATGGAATAGTATGATGCTTTCCCGGATTCGCTATACCCTGTCAGCTCCGGATGAGGTTTATAATTTTTGTGGCTGCCGCATCCGGAAAGAACTAACAGCATTGCAAATAGAAAAACCGATACGATGCTGATTAATGAGTACGGCCTAATTACCTTTGAACAGACGCTAACCATAATGATCCTTCATGTTCTTTTTATTATCAGGTAATTCTATAGTGGCAGAATAATTGTGGGCACATACCGTAAGAAGTTATTCTATTATAATGAAGCTGTCAAAGAACAATAAAAAAGGTTCAGAGTATTAAGGCTGGCCAGAAAGGCTGCTTGAGCGGGACTGAGTACTCACTATTTCTGAACAGCCTCCAGGACCAGGGAAGCCAAGGAGTCGATAAAATCAGGTCGAAGGTTCAGGGATTCGCTGCGTTTCAGGTCGATTCCCAGCTCTGCCGCTGTTTCCTTGTACTGGACATCTATTTCATAGAGGGTTTCCACATGATCGGAGACGAAGCTGATCGGCACCATGAGCACCTGTTTGCAGCCCTGTTCAGCCAGGTCTGCCAGCATTTCCGGGGTAGAAGGCCTGAGCCATTCCACCGGGCCGCTGCGACTCTGAAAGCAGAGTCTGCCGGTTACCCCTGTAATGTTTTCCACTGCCTTAATGGTCTTTTTCAGCTCCTCAAGGTATGGATCTCCCTCGTCAATGAACTTCACAGGGAGGCTGTGGGCGCTGTAGACCACTTCCACTTCCGGGGAAGGGAAAAAGCTCAGGCCTTCCGTGATTGTGGAGGCCAGGCTCTTGATATAGAAAGGGTCATCCGGCCAGGAAGTTATTTCGATGATCTCGAAGTCGGCTTCCAGGGCTGAGGCCGCCCGTTTCAGATCCCTGAGGGAAGAACCGGAGGTGGCTTTGGAATAATGGGGGTATAGGGGAAGAGCTACAATCCGGGTAATGCCCTGGTCCGCCATTTTCTGGAGAGTTTCTCGGGCCGTGGGATACCAGTAGCGCATGGCCATATCCACCACAAAATTCCCCTGGTCCGCCAGCCTCCGGGCCAGGGCCTCGCCCTGCTGCCTGGTTATTTCCTTGAGGGGGGAGCCCCCGCCGATGGCGGCATAGGATTCCTTGCTTTTCGGGGCTCGTTTTTTGGCGATTCTGCGGGCAATGAATTTCTGGAGAAAAAAAGGGCCCAGACGTATGATCTCCCGGTCGGCGAAGAGATTAAAGAGAAAAGGTTCAACATCTTCGAGGGTGTCAGGGCCTCCAAGGTTAAGGAGTATTATGCCGGTTTTTTCCTGGTTAGCCATGATTGCCGATTAATTATGATTTTTGAAAAAGAGAGGCTTCGATATCCGCCGGGGTAAAGCTGAGATGCCGGAATATCTCCCTCTCCACCGCGAAACAGACCCGGAAGTTATCCTCTATAGCCTGCTCCAGCTCCCGGTCGCCTCTGGCGTAGCGCCTAAGAATTGAAGCCAGGCGCCCCGTGAGACTGACGATCCTGTCGTGGTTTACCCTTTTGTCGGCGTAGTAGACGATCAGTTTTTCGTTAAGGGGCTGCGCCTCCCCCTTTTCAAGGATAACGTGTTCCTCCACTATTTCAGCGACCCGGTCATATCCCAGTTGGCGGCATATCTCCGCCCCCCGCCGGTCATGACTGCAACTCTTTTCAATGCACTCGCTCTTGGCAATGTCATGGAGCAGGGCTCCGGCCAGGGCCAGGTCCCGGTTAAGCCGGAAACCCGAACGATTGAGGCCGTGGACCAGCAGGCTGGTAACCTCCCCCACTATCAGGGAATGATCCCGGATATGGGGGTACATGCCGTATTTCTCCATCAGGCCGTAGCATGTCTCAGGATCAGGTATCATGCCCCTGCAAACTATTTGGCGGAAAGACGGTGCACGGCATCAACCACGAATTTGGCCTTTCCCGGGGGAGTTTCAGGGAGGATGCCGTGACCCAGGTTGAATATATGGCCGCGGGCCTTTTTGCCCTCTTCCAGGATTCCGGCGACCCGCTTCTCCAGCTTATCCTCGGGAAGCATCAGGGCGCAGGGATCCAGGTTGCCCTGGACGGTGATATCCGGACCGATAATATCCACGGCATCACTTATATTGATCCGCCAGTCCAGTCCCAGGACATCAGCCCCGCAGGTCCTGGCCTGGTCAAGCAGGGTGGCACCGTTGTTGACGAAACAGATCAGCGGGATATCGTAGGGTTTCAGTGCCTTGATTATCCGGTTTATATAAGGAAGAGCATATTCCCCGAAATCACAGGGGGCCAGAGACCCGGCCCAGGAATCAAAGACCTGGAGGGCCTGGGCTCCGGCTTCAGCCTGGGCCTGGAGGTAGACGATCACCGAGTCGGTCACCTTGTCCATCATCTTCTTATAAAGATCCGGAGCAGAGTACATCATCTTCTTGGTCTGGAAAAAACTTTTGGAAGAGCCTCCTTCCACCATATAGGTGGCCAGAGTGAAAGGGGCTCCGGCAAAACCGATCAGAGGTACCTTCTGGGCCAGCTCTTTTCTTAGCAAACGGATAGTGTCCATAACAAAACCCAGCTTGTCCACCGGGTCAGGGACGATCAGTTTTTCCACATCTTCGGCGGTGCGCACGGGTTCCGGCAGGACCGGACCTTTTTTCTCTTCAAAGGTCAGGGGCACTCCCATGGCCTCCAGGGTGACCAGTATGTCGGAGAAGAGGATGGCGGCATCAAAACCCAGCAGATCCACGGGCTGGAGAGTTACCTCGGCCGCCATTTCCGGGGTCTTGCAGAGCTCCAGGAAGGAAACCTTGCCCCGCACCTTGTGATAGTCCGGGAGATAACGCCCGGCCTGACGCATGAACCATACCGGAGTATGACTGACTTCCTCTCCCCTGCAGGCCTTAAGAAAATTTGTATTCATTTGTCACTACCCTTTTTGCTTAAGTTTAAACGGAACGTGTGTGCAGAAAGGCTCTTCTGCCAGATAATCACCGTGAATCGCATAGGACCGGGCCCGGCAGCCGCCGCAGATACTTACATACTCACAGCTGCCGCAGCGTCCCTTATATTTCTTGAAGTCACGCAGGTTCTTGAAAAGTTCGGAATTCTCCCAGATGTCTTTAAAGGACTGCTCGTGAATGTTGCCGGCTGCCATGGGGAAATAACTGCAGGGAAGAAGATTGCCGTCCACATCCAGGAGGGCGATGACCTGGCCGGCTACGCAGCCCTTGGAACCGCCGGTGGAGAATTTGAGAGTGCGGCGCTCCACATCGTCCCCGAGTTCCTTTTTCTTCTGATTGAAGATCCGGTAGTAACTGGGAGCGCAAGTGGGCCGGACCAGCATGTCATGCTCTTCCTTTTCCATGTCGTAGTGCCACTCCAGGATATCTTCATAATCCTCCAGGTCGATGAGCTCATTCATGACATCCTCACCCCTGCCGGTGGGTACAATCATGAACATGTACCAGGCAGTAGCCCCCAGCTCCTTGGCCAGTTTGTAGACATTGCCGATATCGTGCTGATTGCGCTTGGTAAAGGAAGAATTGACCAGAAAGTCGATACCGTTTTCCCGGAACAGGCGAGCGGCATTGATCATGCCGTCAAAGGCTCCTTCCTGGTTACGGAAATTGTCGTGGACTTCCGCGGTAGAACCGTCCAGACTCATGGCAACCATTCTGATTCCGGTCTCCTTGATCTTGTCGCAGACCTCCTGGTTCACCAGGGTGCCGTTGGTGGCCAGGCACATGCGCAGGCCCTTCTTGGTCCCGTAATCGGCAAGATCAAAAACATCGTTGCGCAGCAGAGGTTCCCCCCCGGTCAGGACAATAACCGGCGAGGCATAGGAAGCGATATCGTCCAGAATTCGCACGCCTTCCTCCCAGGAAAAATCCGGATGATTTTTAACTTCCAGTTCCGAAGAAGAACGGCAGTGCACACAATTAAGGTTACAGCGGCGGGTGATTTCCCAGGCCAGCCATTTCGGTTCAAATTCCATAGCGGTTCCTCTGTTCGAGTTGTTTTTTTATTAACAACCAGCTATTATTCCCGCTTTGCCCGTTCTTAACGCCCCTCGAAGAGGTAACGGCTGATCCGGGAAGCACAACATTGTCAGGCATCCCGCCGGACAGCAGGAGCACATTGAAAAAAGAATAATTACTATCTTCCAGTAACCAGATATAGTACAAAACAGGGGATAATGGCAAGGAAAAGTTCTTGATAACTTGTATTTAGAAAATTACAGATTAGATTTAAGTCATGATTCAGATATGCTATATGAAATAAACAGGTCTGCAGTCCGCCATCCCAGAAGCATTGAACAGAAAACATCACAAGAATAGTTAGTTATGAGAATAGCCCTGTCGTCCATCAATCCTGTTATTGGTGACTTCCAGAAAAACATTGAACAGATAAAAGCCGGAATGGCCCGGGCCCGGGAGGCCGGCTGCCAGCTTCTTATCCTGCCGGAACTGGTGCTCAGCGGCTCTCCCCCCATGTCCCTGTTAAGCAGGTCCTCTTTTCTGGAGGCCCATGACCAGGCCTTTGCCCGCCTGCTGGCGACTATTGGAGACATGGCCGTTCTCTGCGGGGTCATAAGCCGGGACAATTCAACTTTCGGTAAAGGTCTTTATAACAGTGCGGTGTTAATGGCAGAGGGAAAAATCCAGTTTGTCATCCACAAACATCTCCTGGAGAGCTTCGGCAGCTACCGGGAAGGCGACTACTTTGAAAAAGGTGAAGTCTATCTCCCTGTCCCTTTCCAGGGAAGGCGTTTGGGCATCACCCTGGGACAGGAGATCATCCCGGAAGAAGACAACCACGGTCTCCGGGATATCCACAGCCCCATAGCCGACTTCCACCACAACGGCGGGGCCGACCTCTTTATCAATCTGGCAGCCACTCCCTTTACCAAAGACGAAATCAGCTCCAGATTCGACCGGCTTTCCGGGATCTGCCGCAAATACCAGACTCCCCTCCTCTACGTCAACCAGATGGGGGGGCAGGACTCCCTGCTCTTTGACGGCCAATGCCTGACCTTTAACAGTAAAGGAGAGCTCAGCCAGTCTACTCCGCCCTTTGAGGAAGGCATGCTTATTGTTGGCAGTGAACAACCGGATGCGGCCAGTCCGGGTGGGGAAAAGCATCCCAGGGATTTGGAGTGCATCCTGCGGGGAATTGTCACAGGCATCAGGGATTATGTGCATAAGTCGGGTTTTTCCCGGGTGGTTATCGGTCTGAGCGGGGGCATAGATTCCGCCCTGACCTGCGCCGCGGCTGTCCGGGCCCTGGGGCCGGAAAACGTCCTGGGAGCAGCCCTGCCTTCAGAGATCTCCTCCCCGGAAAGTGTTGCTGATGCCCGGCAGCTGGCGGCAAATCTCGGCATAAGTTTTGAAATCATCCCTATTGACCGGTCTCTCCAAACCCTGAAGGACACCCTGGCTCCCCTGTTTCAGGAGGAACGGGATGACATTACTGAAGCCAACCTCCAGGCCAGAATCCGGGGGGTCCTTTTAATGGCCCTGGCCAACAAGTACAATCGGCTGCTTCTGGCCACCGGCAATAAATCGGAAGTGGCCACAGGTTACTGCACCCTTTACGGCGACACCTGCGGAGCTCTGGCCCCGCTTGCCGACGTTCCCAAAACCATGGTCTATGAACTGGCAGCCCTGCTCAACCGGAAATGGGGTTCGGGTTCAGGGGAGATCATTCCCGGGTCCAGCCTGGAAAAGGCGCCGAGCGCCGAACTTATTCCCGGCCGGCAAGACCTGGATGATCTGCCGGCCTACAAGATTCTGGACGGCATCCTTGAGGCCTGGCAGGAAGAAAAGCTCTCTATTGCGGAAATCGTCGACAGAGGCTATGATTCTTCAACGGTCAAGGACGTGATCAGGCGTCTTGACAAAAACAAGTTTAAAAGGCATCAGCTTCCCCCCGGTCTGCGGCTTACTTCCCGGGCCTTTGATTTCGGGACTGATCTGCCTGTTGCAGGGAGGTGCCTGCCAGAGTATGACTAAACAAAAAAGATCCCGTCTTATACTTCTCTTCTTTCTTATACTGGTATTCATCCTGGTCGTTCGGGAAAACCTGGTTAACCGGCCGGAAAAGGTCCACCAGACAGCTTCCGGCGAGATAGAGATGTGTCTGGCCTGCCATCAGGATGTAGTCCTGGACAAGGCCCATTCCGCCAAAGTCATAGGATGTTCTTCCTGTCATTTAGGCAACCGGCTGGCAATTGACAAGGAAAAGGCCCATCAGGGCATAGTCCTCAACTCCGGAGATCTTCGTCATGTGGAGAAGACCTGCGGCATTGAAGGCTGTCACAGCCCCGCGGTCAAGCAGGTGAAGAATTCACTTATGGCCACCAACCGCGGCATTCTCGCCACCCTGCTCTACTACTGGGGGGAAGCCCCGAACCAGGACGGCAACTTCACGGTAAGAAATGTCATGACCAGCGGCAAAAACTCCCTGGCCCTGGACTATTTCCGCAAACTCTGCGCCACCTGCCATCTCTGGAAAAAACGCGGTGACCTGGAAGGTTTTTTCGCCACCAAAGGCGGGGGGTGTACCGCCTGCCACAACCAGAATAACCCCGATCTTCCTCCTGAGAAGGCGAAAGAAAGCCACCCCTTCATCAACAAAAAAGTGCCGGTGGAAAACTGTGTCCGCTGCCACAACCGAAGCGGCCGCATCGGCACATCCTATAAGGGGGAATACGAATCGGAAAACTACGGAACCCCTCTCCAGGAAGGAGAGATGTCCCCCAAGACCCTTCCCGGCGGCCGCTACTACCTCTCGCTTCCCTCAGACATCCACTATGAGAAAGGCATGGCCTGCATTGATTGCCACACCAGGGATGAAATCATGGGAGACGGCAAGAATTACGCCCATTACGAAGATCAGCTCGAGATCCGCTGCCGGAGCTGCCATATCGAAGTGGACCGTAAAGAATGGGAAACGGAGAAGGCAAAAGAGACAGCAGACAACGGGGAAGGAAAAACAGACAATGAAAAAAATGCCGGTGAGGAGGAGGTCGCCTTTGGTATGACTGCTAAGGGTGATATCCTGAACAACATAGATATTGACCAGAAAGGACCATTTATCAGGGGGAAGCTGGATGATAAAAGACATCCTCTGAAACCTCCTGAAAAAGAGATCTGTGACGACCCCCTTCATGAAAGAATGAGCTGTCAATCCTGTCATTCCCCTTGGGTTCCCCAGTGTTACGGCTGCCACGTCAAACGCGACGAGACCGAAACCCATCTGGACAAACTGACCATGGAAGAGACCCCGGGCTGGTGGGAGGAAGGCCGTTCCTTCCTGCGTTATGAAGAGCCCATGCTGGCGCTCTGGGACGACGAGATAATAATAGTCACCCCAGGCTGCCAGGATATTGTCACCCTGATCAATGAAAAGGGAGAACCTGAAGATCAGTTCAACCGCATGACTATGGCGGCCCTCAATCCCCATACCATTCAGGCCGAAGGCAGGAGCTGCGCCGACTGCCACACCTCGCCCAAAACCCTGGGCCTGGGCGAGGGCAGGGTCTGGAAGGAAGACGGAGAGTGGCACTTTGAGCCTGCCCACCAGGGACTGGATACCCCGGCAGGCAAGACCACGCCTCTGGATGCCTTTGTCACCATCAAGGGTAAGGCCCTGCAGCACAGTTCCAGAAAAGATCTTCGTCCCTTTAATCAGGAAGAACTTTCCGGAATCCTTAGAGTGGGAAAATGCATCAGGTGCCATGATACCTATCAGGACAAAGCCTGGGACAATTATACACCTGAAACAGAATGCACCAGGGACAAGGAAGATTAAGGTATTATTATGATTATCTCACCAGTTAAAACATCTTCGGCGACGGGCCGGGAAAAGATCAGGTCCCTGAGCGGCCGTTTCCAGGGTTCGGACGACAGCTGCCGGGAAGTGGTGGCGGCAATTATTAAAGACATTATCAGCCGCGGGGACGAGGCGGTTCTGGAATATACCAGGAAATTCGACTGCCAGGACATGACCATCACCGGCCTCAAGGTCAGCGGTGAAGAAATCGACCAGGCAACCGGACTGATTGATAGCGACCTCCTGGACAGTATCAGGGTCGCCCGCGACAGGATCAGGACCTTCCATGAAAGAGAGCTGGAGGATTCCTGGCTTATTACCAGGGATGATGGAGTTATTACCGGCAGACTGGTAAGGCCGGTGGCTTCAGCCGGGCTGTATGTTCCCGGAGGCCAGGGAGGCAGCACTCCCCTGATTTCTTCCGTCCTGATGAACGGCATTCCCGCCGGGATTGCCGGGGTTGAAAAACGTGTCATGGTCACTCCGCCGGACCGGGAGGGCAAGGTGCATCCCGCCCTTCTGGCTGCGGCCCGGGAAATCGGGATCACGGAAATATATAAGCTGGGCAGTGCCTGGGCTATTGCCGCCCTGGCCTTCGGTACCGAGACCATTCCCAGGGCGGAGGTGATTGTCGGCCCTGGCAACAAGTTTGTGGCCGAAGCCAAACAGCAGGTGAACGGCCGGGTGAGGATCGACATGATAGCCGGTCCCAGCGAAGTACTGATTGTAGCGGACCACCGGGCAAAACCTTCATTCATAGCAGCGGACATGCTGGCCCAGGCCGAACATGACCCCCAGGCCCTCTCCATACTGGTGACCACCAGCCCGGAAGTAGCCAACCAGACTGTGGAGGAGCTGGAGAAACAGCTTCAGAAGCTCAGCCGGAGCGAAATAGCCGGAACCTCCCTTGCAGACAGGGGGGCCATCCTGATTGCCGACAGCCTGGAGGAGGCTGTTGGACTGGCCAATGACCTGGCCCCTGAACACCTTGAGCTGATGATTGATGATCCCTGGTCTTACCTGCCGCAAGTCAAAAACGCCGGAGCGATCTTTATGGGTGATTACTGCCCTGAGGCCTTTGGTGATTATGTGGCCGGTCCCAACCATGTCCTGCCCACCATGGGTACGGCCCGGACCTCTTCAGCCTTGGGAGTGGAGACCTTTCTCAAAAAGAGCAGCCTCATATCCTGCCCCAGAACAGCCCTCTTAAAAGACGCGCCCCACATCAAAAGACTGGCGGACCAGGAGGGGCTCACCGCCCACAGCCGCTCTGCGGAAATCCGGAGAGAAAACACAGGAAAAACCGGGGATTAGCAAGTGAAGAATAAAAAACCTGAGGATCTCCTGGCAAAAGGCTGCCGGGATCTGGGGGTTGTCCTCTCCCGGCAGAACCTGGAGAACCTTGCCTGGTACTGCCGGGAGCTGAACAAATGGAACCGGAAAGTAAACCTGATTGCCAGAACCGGAGAACAAGAAATTATAGACAAGCATTTCCTTGACTCCCTGGCGCTGCTCCCCATTCTGGCCAACCTGGAAACCAATAGTATGCTCGACCTGGGGACCGGCGCCGGGTTCCCTGGCCTGGTCCTGAAAACAGCCCTCCCTGATCTGGAACTACTCTTAGTGGAGGCCAGACTGAAAAAAACAACTTTTCTGCGCCACATCATAAGAAATCTTAAGCTTACCAATGTGGAGATAATGGCCGCCCGTCTTGAACCTTCTCCACCCGAAGCCCGGAAAAATGCCTGTCCCCTGATCGTCAGCCGCGCCTTTGCCTCAATCAGCGGCTTTCTCGATCTGATCCGAGGATACAACCCGCCCGGCGGCAGAGTAATCTGCATGAAAGGACCCCGGGCGGAAGAAGAAATAGAGGAGTGGAGAAGCTCCCAGCCTGACAGCCCCTTCAGGCTTCACTTCATCCACCATTATCAACTCCCCTTCTCCGGAGCGGAAAGAGCTCTGGTTGTCTTTCGCAAGTCACCATAATAACATACTCACCTCAGGGACTGCTCATTAAACCCGCCTTCCCCGTACCTGCAGGCCCTTCATATTTTGCCGCCGCTTTTTCAATTGAACCCGGCTTATTTTCTATATTATACTATTTATAGAAAAGTTCTTTGTTATGCCAGCTTGATCCGGGTCAGGCTGATACATTGAACAGACAGTATATCCGTATCATTTTTATCAAGCATCCCCACACTGGTTGCAAAGGATATAAGCCTATGACGACACATTTTGAAGAAGCCAGAAAAAGAATGGTTGAGGACCAGCTTGTCCGGAGGGGGATAAGGGATGAACGTCTGCTCGAGGCCATGGGGAAGATACCCCGTCACCGCTTCGTGGGAAAAGACATGGAATATGAAGCTTATGCCGACCGCCCCCTGCCCATCGGGGACGGACAAACCATATCCCAGCCTTATATGGTGGCTCTGATGACTGAAGCCCTTCAGCTCTCCGGAAAGGAGAAAGTTCTGGAGATCGGCACCGGAAGCGGTTATCAGGCAGCCATCCTGGCTGAGCTCAGTTCCTGGGTTTACACAGTGGAAAAGTTCCCGGATCTTCTGGAAAAGGCGGTCGATGTTCTGCGGGAGCTGGGATACGACAACTTCTCCGCCAAGGTCGCGGACGGCACCCTGGGCTGGGAGGAGCATCAGCCTTTTGATTCGATCATGGTAACCGCCGGGGCTCCCGATGTACCCGAAGCGCTGCAGGATCAGCTGGCGGAAGGCGGAAGAATGCTGATACCGGTGGGGGATCGATTTCTGCAGGACCTGGTTCTGGTTACCAGGAAAAAGGGAAACCTGGCAAGGGAATCCTTGGGAGGCTGCCGGTTTGTGCCTCTGACCGGAGAACAGGGCTGGAATGAGTATTGAGCTATTCTTAAACCCCTTCTGACAAATTTAATGACAGGTGGCAGGTATGATAAAAGAAGCAATGCTCTACAAAAAACTGGATAACGAAGAAGTCAGGTGCTACCTTTGCTCCCATCACTGCAGGATAGAGGCGGGAAAAACCGGATTCTGCCGGGTTCGTCAAAATCAAGGAGGAACTCTCTACTCCATGGTTTTCGGCAGGGTTATCGCCCGCAATATCGACCCCATAGAGAAGAAACCGCTTTATCATTTTCTACCCGGATCCGGGGCTTATTCCGTGGGTACAGTGGGCTGCAATTTCCGCTGTTCCTTCTGCCAGAACTGGAGAATTTCCCAGCCTGAAGAGTTATCCGGTGATGAAGAAAGATTAGGAATTCCCCTGTCACCGGATCAGGCCGTGGCAGAAGCTGAAGAGGCGAATTGTCAGAGTATAGCCTATACCTATACCGAACCAACCATCTTTTTTGAATATGCCTACGAGACTGCTAAACTGGCCAGGGAAGCGGGACTGAAAAACATCTTCGTGACCAACGGCTATATGTCCCATCAAGCCCTGGAGACGATCTCCCCTTATCTGGATGCCGCCAATGTAGATCTCAAGGCCTGGCGGGATGAATATTACCAGAACTTATGTCAGGCAAGACTTAAACCGGTAATCAAGACAATCAAAAACATGCACGATCTCGGCATCTGGCTGGAGGTCACCACCCTGCTTATTCCCGGAGAAAATGACTCCCGGGAAGAATTGGAAGGACTGACCGCTTTTCTTGCCGAACTTGACCGGGACATCCCCTGGCACATCAGCGCCTTCCACCCGGCTTACAAATTCGACGGCAAGCGCTCCACCCCCCTCCAGTCCCTGGAACAGGCCCGGGAAATCGGGGACAGGGCCGGACTGCACTATATCTACCTGGGCAACGTCCCGGCAACCAACAACACATCCTGCCCGCAATGCGGGGAAACAGTAGTGGAACGCCGGGGAGGTCTTACCGAGAGAGTCAGGATAGATAAGGGCAAATGTCCCGGCTGCTCCTCGGAAATAAAGGGGGTCTGGCTGTAATATTTCCGGGTGCCGCTTTTTTTCCATACCATGCCGGTTAAGAGACCGGATGAGTTCTTTCGTATTTCTCCTGGCATTCATAGCATCGGGTGGCGGTGGGATAGGCCTTGAGCCGTTCCGGCCTTAACGGTTCGCCGCATTCCAGACAGTTGCCGTACGACATCACCCGTATACGCTCAAGGGCATCTTCTATGGCCTGGATTTCCTCAACATGAGTATCCTTGATCACCAGATTGAGATCAGCAAGGAGGTCCGCTGTAGAGGAATCGCCGACATCATGGACCCGGCCCGCCAGATCGATATAATGCTCCTCCTCAGTGGCAAGTAATTCCCGGCGCACCTCTTCCCTCAGCTCAGTGAGGCGCTCGCGCAGTCCTTTCTCGATCTCCTTAAGTTCCTCTCGGGTCAGCTCAGATGCCATAACCATCTCCTCTTTTTGTAGATTGACTATATGTCATTCGTATTTCTTATAATTTAAATATAAGTATTTATTACCCGAGCGATCAAGAAAAATGGGCAAAACATCACTTGCAAAATACACAAAAGGTTGTAGCTTTGGCTGTTGGCCCTAATTACCAGAACAAAAATGCGTAAAAAAATGAACAACAGCCTGGCAGAACTTTTTAAAAAAAGGAAAAAAAACGAGACTCCCTCCCTTATGCTGCAGGGAGTCTGTTCCAATGCAGGTAAATCCATCCTGACCACCGCTATCTGCCGCATCCTGCTGCAGGACGGGGTGGCAGTAGCTCCTTACAAATCCCAGAACATGTCCCTCAACTCCTTTGTCACCAGGAAGGGGGAAGAGATGGGACGGGCCCAGGTGGTCCAGGCCCAGGCCTGCCGCCTTGATCCGGATGTCAGGATGAACCCGGTACTCCTCAAACCCAGCAGTGACACGGGCAGCCAGATCATTGTCATGGGCAAACCGGTGGCCAACATGACCGTGGAAGATTACGTAGCTTACAAACCGGTTGCCTTTCAGAAATCAATGGATGCCTATGACAGCCTGGCTTCCGAATTCGATGTGATCGTCATGGAGGGAGCCGGCAGCCCCGCCGAAATCAACCTTAAGGAACACGATATTGTCAACATGCCCATGGCCCGCTATGCCGGGGCTCACGTTCTTCTGGCCGGAGACATCGACCGGGGCGGGGTCTTTGCTTCTTTCCTGGGTACCATGCTGACCCTGGAGGACTGGGAAGAGGACCTGGTGGCAGGCTTTATCATCAACCGTTTCCGGGGCAGAAAATCGCTGTTGGCCGAGGCAATCAGCTACACTGAAGAAAAAACCGGAAAACCGGTTCTGGGTACTGTGGACTACCTGGAGAAGCTGGGACTTCCTGAGGAAGACTCCGTAACCTTCAGGATGGGACTTTTTGAACGGGAAAGCTCCAAAAAGGCGGAACTTACCATCGCCCTGGTGGATTTACCCCATATATCAAACCTTAACGACTTCGAACCATTCATCGATGAACCCGATGTCAGGATCAAAACAGTACGTAAACCCGCTGATCTCGAGGATGCGGCTGCCATAATCCTGCCCGGCAGTAAAAACGTAATCAGCGATCTGGACTGGCTCTGCCGGTCCGGTCTGGCTGAGGTGATAAGGATCCGCTGCCAAGAGGACCGGATTCCGGTAATAGGGATCTGCGGAGGCTTTCAGATGCTGGGCAGTAGAATCAGTGATCCCCACCAGGTGGAATCAGACCGGGGGACAGTTCCTGGTCTCAATCTGCTGGATCTTACCACCAGTTTGGCCCGGGACAAGGCCCTGATCCTAAGAGAGGGGAAACATCTTGCTTCCGGCCATGCAGTTCACGGCTATGAGATCCATCACGGCCGGACCACCGGCAGAGCAAAACCCCTTATCCTTCTTGACGGAGAGGAGACCGGCGGAGCCGCTTCGGACAACAACCTGGTCTGGGGCTCCTACCTGCACGGCATATTTGATGCCGACCAGTTCCGACGCTGGTTTATCGACGGCCTGCGGGAAAGACAGGGTCTTAAGGCCAAGAACAGAATCCTGGCCTGTTATGACCTGGAACCGGCTCTGGACCGACTGGCTGAGGCAGTACGGGCCCAGATGGATATGAACCGCATTTACCAGCTGCTGGGCCTTTAACTGCTTAATATCTACTTATCCCGGTGAGCGTGAAGTCCGGCAAACTTTCCTCCACGCCAAGGCGCAAGATCACTTGACATAAGACCACAAGATGGATTCAACTTCATTGCAGATAGCTGCGGCGCTTATTCTTGATCTTTTTATAGGAGATCCCGCAAGAATTCCTCATCCCGTCAGATTGTTAGGCAATCTCGGAACTCACCTGGAAATCCGTTGCCGGACATTGGAGATCA
This sequence comes from Desulfurivibrionaceae bacterium, assembly GCA_046537975.1. Lineage (GTDB taxonomy): Bacteria > Desulfobacterota > Desulfobulbia > Desulfobulbales > SURF-16 > JAWLDV01. The sequence continues at coordinate 111,731 of JBKHJR010000001.1, read as the reverse complement.
ACTTAAGGCTGGCCGGAGTCCTGACCCTGACCGCCATGATCGGGGCGAGCTGGCTGAGTGTTTTCCTGATCCTGAAGGCGGCCGCCTTTATAGATCCGGTCCTCCATATCCTGGCCTGTGTAATTATTTTCTATACCACCTTCTCCATCCGGGATCTACTTCTGCACGCCAGGGCGGTGGTCCGGGCCCTGGAGTCCGAAAATCTCACCCTGGCCCGGGAAAAAGTGGGAATGATAGTGGGCCGCGACACCAGCTCCCTTTCAGAAGCCGGGGTAATCAGGGCGGCAGTCGAAAGTGTGGCTGAAAGCCTGGTTGACGGCATAACCGCCCCCCTGTTTTACGGTTTTCTGGCCGGCCCGGCCGGGGCTGTAATTTATAAGGCCATCAATACCGCAGATTCCATGTTCGGTTATAAAAATGACTATTATCGGCAGTTCGGCTGGGCTGGTGCCAGACTGGACGACCTGGCCAACTTCATACCGGCCCGGCTCACCGCCCTGCTCATCCCGGCTGCCGCTTTTATGCTCGGTCTGAATGCCAAAAATTCCTGGAGGATACTGGAACGGGACCGGAAAAAACACGCCAGCCCCAACTCCGGCCATACAGAAGCGGCAGCCGCCGGGGCCCTGAATATCCAGTTGGGGGGCGGCAGTATCTACTTCGGTGAACTCATTTCCAAACCGACCATAGGGATTCCCGGGCAGACCCCCCGCCCCGATCACATCAGACAGATAAACCGTCTTATGCTGACAACTACCGGCCTGAATTTTATCCTCCTTCTGCCTCTGGGACTATAGATCAACCTCTGTTTCAACTCCTTATCCAGTGGAGAGAATGGAAAGTGGACAAAGAGACAGGCTACGCATAGGGACGGTACTTGATTCTGAATTAAGATCAAACCCGAGAATCCTCCTGATTACCGTTGACTATTGCCGGCATCATTTCATAAAATATAAATTATACAAATTTCCGGCTTATAAGGAGATACATATATGAAAATCTGGCCCGGACAACCCTACCCATTGGGTGCCACCTATGACGGTTCAGGAACCAACTTTTCCATTTTTTCCGAAATCGCCGAAAAAGTTGAGCTCTGTCTGTTTGATGAGAAAAGAAACGAAACCAGAGTGGAGATGCCGGAGGTAACCGGCTACTGCTGGCACTGCTACCTCCCTGAAATAGAACCCGGCCAGCTCTACAATTACCGCGTCCACGGCCCCTGGGAACCGACCGACGGCCACCGCTGCAACCCGGCCAAACTCCTTCTGGATCCTTACGCCAAAGTCATTGCCGGCAATGTAGAATGGAATGAAGCTGTTTTCCCTTACAGTTTCAAGAAAGGTCAGGAGGTGATCAACAAAGAGGACAGTGCCCCGTACGTCCCGCTCTCAGTGGTCTCCCAGCCCTTTTTCAACTGGGACGGCGATCGCAAACTCCAGATTCCCTGGCATCAGACCACAATCTATGAAACCCATGTCAAAGGGTTTACCGCAGTTCATCCCGATATTCCTGAAGAACTGAGAGGAACCTACGCCGGACTGGCCCATCCCGCTTCAATTGAGTATCTCAAGGAACTGGGCATAACAGCGGTGGAGCTTATGCCGGTTCACCAGTTCATCCATGACAAAAACCTTGTGGACCGGGGGCTCAGAAACTACTGGGGATACAACTCCATCGGCTACTTCGCCCCGCATAATGAGTATGCCTATGACACCCGGCCCGGAGGAGCGGCAGCAGAGTTCAAACAGCTGGTCAAGACCCTCCACCAAGCCGGAATAGAAGTAATACTGGACGTGGTATACAACCATACCGCCGAAGGCAATCATCTCGGCCCCATGCTCTGCTTCAAAGGGATTGACAATGCCTATTACTACCGGCTTACCGAGGACTTACGCTATTACATGGACTATACCGGAACCGGCAACAGTCTTAATATGCGCAACCCCCATGTTCTCCAGCTCCTCATGGATTCCCTGCGCTACTGGATCAAGGAGATGCACGTTGACGGCTTCCGTTTTGATCTGGCCGCGACTCTGGCCCGGGAGCTGCATGACGTCGACCGTCTTTCCGCCTTTTTTGATCTGATCCAGCAGGATCCGGTGGTCAGCACAGTCAAAATTATTGCCGAACCCTGGGACATAGGGGAAGGCGGCTATCAGGTGGGCAACTTCCCCCCGGTCTGGTCGGAGTGGAACGGTAAATACCGGGACTGCGTCCGCGATTTCTGGCGGGGCCAGGAGCAGAGCCTGGGGGAACTGGCCAGCCGCTTTACCGGGAGTTCGGATCTCTATGAAAATACCAGCCGCCTGCCTTATGCCAGTATCAACTTCATAACCGCGCATGACGGTTTCACCCTGCACGACCTCTTCTCCTACAACGACAAACACAACGAGGCAAACGGAGAGAACAACGAGGATGGTGAAGATCATAACCGTTCCTGGAACTGCGGGGTGGAAGGACCTACCGACGATCCGGAAATTATGGCACTAAGAAACCGCCTGAAAAGGAACTGCCTTGCTACCCTCTTTCTTTCCCAGGGCGTTCCCATGCTGCTGGGCGGTGATGAAATAAGCCGGACACAGCAGGGCAACAACAACGGCTACTGCCAGGACAACGAAATCTCATGGTATGACTGGGAAAACCCTGACCAGGATCTGTTGAAATTCTGTCAGCACCTGATCCGCTTCCGGCATGAACATCCTGTTTTCCGCCGCCGCCATTGGTTCCAGGGACAGGCTATCCATGGCGCGGAAGTCAAGGATATCGCCTGGTTTACCTCTGAAGGAGAACAAATGTCTGACGAAAACTGGGCGGAAAGATCCACCTATTACCTGGGTATCTTTCTTAACGGCGAAACCATCCCCAACCCCAATCCCAAGGGTGAACCGGTTACGGATGACAACTTCTACATCATCTTCAACGCCCACCACAAGGCCCTGGAATTCCTTCTCCCCGGGAAGGAATGGGGAAGGCAGTGGCTCATAGAACTTGACTCTTCTGCCGGCTGGATTGAAGAAGAAGTAGTCGTTCAGGCCGGAGATCAACTCAACGTGGAAGCCCGGTCTCTGATGGTGCTTCGACATCTTCCCCCTGAGCAGAAATAGAAATAAATACCACCAAGCAAATTGTGACATGGCCCGCAAAATAATCCATATAGACATGGATGCCTTTTTCGCTTCGGTGGAAATGCTGGACCATCCTGAGCTTAAAGGCAAACCTGTCATTGTGGGCGGCGACCCCCGGGGGCGGGGGGTAGTGGCGGCCTGCTCCTATGAAGCACGGCGTTATGGAATTCATTCGGCCATGGCCTGCTCCCGGGCCCTGCGGCTCTGCCCCCACGGCATTTTTCTGCGCCCCAGGAAAGAAAGATATCAGGAAATATCAAAACAGATTATGAATATTTTCCGGCATTATACCGATGTGGTGGAACCGCTTTCCCTTGATGAGGCTTTTCTGGACACCACCATCAATAAAAAAAACATTCCTTCGGCCACCTGGATCGCCCGGGAGATCAGGGAAGAAATCTTCAAAGAGACCGGTCTGACCTGTTCCGCCGGAGTCTCTTTCAACAAATTTCTGGCCAAGACCGCGTCCGACTTCAACAAGCCGGACGGAATAACCGTTATTACCCCGGAAAAGGCTATATCTTTTATTACCGCCCTTCCCATAAATAAATTCTACGGAGTAGGAAAAGCAACTGAAAAAAAAATGCTGGCCATTGGTATACGAAGCGGGGCAGACCTTGCAAACTATAGCAGAAGTGACCTGATCAGCCATTTCGGCAAAGCAGGGTCTTTTTTCTATGATATCTCCCGGGGAGTGGACAGGCGGCCGGTTCAATGCAGCAGGCAGCGTAAATCCATAGGTACGGAGATAACCCTTAAGCAGGACACGGACGAACATGAGCGGATCATTTCCATACTCAGCCACCTTGCCGGTAAAATAGAAGAAATTCTATCACGGAAAAAAAATTGCGGCCAGACTCTTACCCTGAAAGTCCGCTACCAGGACTTCACGACCGTTACCAGGTCTAAAAGCCTGCCATACCCGGTTTTCCGGGCAGAGGAAATTATGACTTATATCCCCCGGCTGCTGGGGGCTACAGAGGCAGGAAGGAAAAAACTAAGACTTCTGGGAATCACGGTTTCAAAGCTCAAAGACCAATCGAAATCAGCCGGTTCAATTCCCCGCCAACTACCTCTACCCTTTAACCGGACCCGGCAGTAGGACCCTACCGGTCTTTTTGAATTTTGTTTCAATTATTTCCTACAGTTGCTCACATCATGCTGAACAGCAAATAACTTTACCTGCTTGAAAGCCACAATTTAAGGTTGACCTCCACCTTGATTGTCTGTTATTCAGAAGTTAGTATAATTAATTTCAATCCTAATAACAAAGGTGACTACATGAATTTCTTTTTAAGTAAAAAAAATAAAAGGCTCACTCTCTTAAGTTCAAAATTACTGTCGGTCCTGGCTGGTGCCACTCTACTCCTGGCCTCACCACTTTATGCCCAGCCCGGTCAATCTGCTCCTCACTCTTCCGGGGGATCCGGCCAAATGCAGCAGAACCAGGAGGCTCAGCAGAAACTAATGGAGATGAAGGATCTCCAGAAAAAACAACAGGAAATTCAGAAAGAGGTTTTGGAAAATAATCCTGAACTGAAAAAGCAGGAAGAAGAGCTAAGGCAAATCGTTCAGGAAACCCTGGACAAGCACCTTGATGAACAGAATGTTGATATCGAAAGGTTACAAGATCTTCAGGCAAAACTGCAGGGAGGCGAGGACCTTGAAGAAGAGAAACAGGCCGAGTTGGAGGATGAATTCCGCCAGAAAGTAGAAAAATTCAGAAAGGCCCGGGAAAAGGCTTTGACTGATCCCGAAATCACGGAAAAACGGGAGGCTCTGATCAAAGGGATTGAAGAAAAAAGCCCCCAGGCCGTCAAGATCGGTCAGAAACTCGAGGAACTCCAACAGGAGATCCAGCAGTCCTTTAACCAACCCCAGCAGTAAAAAATAGTATAATTTGTAACCCCCCGTCAAAGCGGCAGCCGCTGCCGGCTTTGACGGGTTGGAGTTATATTTCGTTTTAACCGAAATTCTCAGACCGGTAATCCTGCCTGCAAGAACATCTTCTCTCCAATTATAGCAAAAAGAACTCACCCACCTCTCAACTACATCATTTTTTTATAACAGAAGAGCAAAAAACAAAGTTGAAACATAAATCTATTTAAGAGCCCAACCCTTGGCACAGCAGGATCTTTCTGATCTTTCTTATTAAGACTTTGGTCATTGACGGTTATACACCCTCCTGTAAGATTAAAGACAATTAATTGATTACAGACCAAACCAGGAAAAGCCTGCTCGGGCAGTCCCCAAAGACCACAGGCTGGCCGATTGAAATAACATGGAAAATTTTCCGGATTTTTTGACCTGGATCATTTTTTTTTCAAAAGAAAGGAGCTATTTTCTTAAATCATGAAAATAGCAAAAGGTATTTCAACTCCACTAAACCACCGCAATACTGCTGCCCTGCGTTCGCTGGTCCAGGCCGGGTTCGCCCTTTTCTGCCTCTGGGCCGGTTACCGCTTCTATCTCTTCTACCTCTGGGCCTTAGGTCAGACAGACAACTTCATTCCCCGCCCTCCTTCAGTCGAAGCCTTTCTTCCCATCAGCGCCTTGGTGGGACTGAAACGCCTGGTGCTCACCGGCACTTACGACATGGTCCATCCTGCCGGCCTTACCATTCTGCTCAGCGCCCTTCTTATTGCTTTCCTTTTTCGCAAGGGATTCTGCGGCTGGATCTGTCCGGTGGGCTTTGTCTCCAATCTTGCGGAAAAAGCCGGCCGCCACCTGCGCCTCACCTTCAGGCTTCCGGTCTGGCTGGACATCCCCCTTCTGAGCCTGAAGTACCTCTTACTTGCTTTTTTCGTCTATCTTATTCTCTATAGAATGACCTTACCCCAGATCGAGGCCTTCCATCAGACACCCTATAACCTTGCAGCCGATGCCAAGATGCTGCTCTTCTTTCTGTCCCCCTCGGGTCTGGCTCTGGGAATAATGATTTTTCTGGTGGTGATTTCCTTTTTCATCCGCAATTTCTGGTGCCGCTACCTCTGCCCTTACGGGGCCATGCTTGGTATTTTTGCCCTGGCGCCGTTTACCGCGGTGATAAAAAGGAAACCCGAGAGCTGCATTGATTGTAAAAGATGTGAAAAAATCTGTCCCGCCTCCATCAAAATAACCGACAAGAAAGTTCTGAAAACTCCCGAGTGCGTAGGATGCACCGAGTGTATTGCCGCCTGCCCGATTGACGGCTGCCTGACCCTGACAGTTGGGGGCAGAAAAAATATTCCGGCTCTCCACCTTCCCCTCCTGATTCTGCTGGTTTTTTTTCTCTGCTGGCTTACCGCTCTGGTCACAGGCTACTGGCATACTGAAGTCCCTCCGGAGGTTTTCAGGCAGGTCTATTCCAGAGTGGCTGAACTGCCGCACCCGGGAATAAATTAAAGATCCCCGGTTGCCATAACAACCTTTCAGCATTATACATTAAATAATTTTATAGATAATGATTCGACTCCATGATTCAGACCGATATATGAAAATTATTTTAATATTTTAAAAAATTATTCATAAAACAATTAAAAAAATTTAGAGCAGGGCAGATCAAGAGCCACAACAATCCCTTGTGGGTTTCGCATGAGCATAGTCAATATTGTTTTAATTGCCATAGCCCTGGCCATGGATGCCCTGGCAGTTGCCATAGCTGCCGGAGTAAGCCTCAATCAGGTGAGCTTCAGGCAGACCTTCCGGCTTTCCTGGCATTTTGGTCTTTTTCAGGCCATGATGCCGGTAATAGGCTGGGGTGCCGGCCTTTCAGTAAAAAACCTGATCGAAAATTTTGATCACTGGGTGGCTTTTGGACTCCTGAGTTTTGTGGCCTGCAATATGCTGCGGGAAGCTTACCTGAATCAGGATGAGAAGAAGGAAAAAAAGGATCCCAGCAAGGGCCTTTCCCTGGTTATACTATCGGTTGCCACAAGCATAGATGCCCTGGCAGTGGGGTTCAGCATTTCGGTGCTGGATGTCTCCATCTGGACGCCCGCCCTGATAATAGGCCTGGTGGCCGGTATTTTCACAGTAGCCGGCCTGCAGATCGGCAAAATAATAGGTTCAGCCGGAAGGTTAAGCAGATATGCGGAAGTGGCAGGGGCTCTTGTGCTTTTCATGATAGGTTTTAAGATCCTATACGAACACGGAGCCCTCACAGGAATAATATAAGGCTCTAATCTTTTTTACCCGGATGTCCGGTCGATGGGAAACGGGGTGTTACTACCAGACCACTTCTTCTCTCCCCTGTGGGACCCAACCACCTCGTTGCGCCCCATCTCTTTGGCCATATAGAGACTCTTGTCAACTTTGGCAATGAGATCTTCAGCCTTTTCCATCCCCGGCTCATAAGAAGCTACACCAATGCTGACTGTGAGGCTATGTCCGGGAAAACGTTTTTGCAGAAAATTACCCAGCTTTTCCACCCTCTTGCGCAGACGTTCACCGTAACAGAAGCCGTCCATAAATCCGGTCCCTGTAAGGATCGCCATAAACTCTTCTCCGCCATACCTGCCCAGATAGTTATTGGGCCGGGAAAATTTCTGCAGGGTCTTGGACAAGAGTTTAAGAACCGTATCCCCGGCAATATGGCCGAAGTCGTCATTAAAACGTTTGAAAAAATCTATATCAACCATGACCAGGGTCAATGGCTGTTTATCACCGGCAGTAAGAAATTGCTCTTCAATTATTTCTTCAATTACAGAACGATTATAGAGACCGGTCAGGCCGTCAATGGAGGCCTTAACCCTGTACTGATCAAAGATTCCGGCATTGTCCAGGGCCTTACCCATTTCATTGGCGACCACACCAACCGCGGAAAGAACAGAATCGCTGATCGCCCTCTTCGAGACAATATTATCTACACAGAGGAGCCCGCTCACCCTCTCTTGACCGACAACCGGGATTATCCCCAGTTCCCTGATCTTGAATTTTTCCAGGATACTGAGCTCTTCACTGGACGAACCGCCTATTACTTTAGGATTTCTGCCGCGAAGGGAGTCTATAAAATTCTCAAGCCCGGGATTAATCTTTACCGTGATACCGGTAAGATCATCCCCAATGCCGGAAAAATCAAAAAAGAAGCTGACCTTAAATTCCCTGGTCTTTTCTTCGACTTCCAGAAGATAGAGACGGTCGTAATCAAACTCCCGATGCAGAGCAGTCAAAGTCTGTTTTACGATCTCTTCACGATTAAGGCTGCCGTGGGGAATGGTTATGCTCTCCCTTAGACTGGAAAGGACATTAACCCTGTTCTCCAGCTCATCCTGCCGGTAAGTACTGGCATTATTGATTTTGCACAGGTCTATGTTGAAAAGAAGCAGATTTTCTCTGAGCTCGTTCAGAGAAGGAAAAGAAATATTGTAGAACCGGGCGGTTTCCTGGACTTCCCGGTCCATTCTATCCAGGAGGTATGACAGTTTCAGGTTGCGAAGGGGGATAATCTCAAGGGTCTCCGGCTGCAGAGTCTGATGGCGGATAAGGTCGACCGATCCGATCCCGTGAGCCCAGGTTAAAAAATCAGCCAGGGATACAAAGGCGATTTCCTGGATCTTCTCCTGATCCATATCCAGATAATAATAGCGTTCATGATGGAACCGGACCGACAGGGTTATGCTGTCCGGAAGACCCCAGCGGTGGCAGCAATAGGCACCCAGATGATCATGAGAGAGTCCGATCATCTTGGCCTCTTCCCTTACCAGGCTTTCAAAGAAATGTCCGTTATTATTGAGAAAATCATCATAGGTTATTTTTCCGTGGGATTCAAATATTATTTTGCCTATGTCGTGGAGGAGACCGGCGATATAGAGCTTTTCAGGATCGGGATGACCTCGTTCTTCTGCTATGGCCCTGCTCAGACAGGCCACAGAGAGACAGTGCCGCCAGAAAAACTTACTGTCAAAGCCGCAAGGGGTACCCGAATTCAACAATTGCTCAAAGATGGAAATTTCAAGGGCCAGAGTCCACATCTGGTCAAAGCCGAGCAGGACTACGGCATGTTTGATCGAGGTAATTTCCTGACGGAAACCATAGGCAGCTGAATTAACAACCCTGAGAACCCGGGCTGTTATGGCAGGATCGGTCTCCACCAGCTTAACCAGCTCATCAGCAGAGGACTCGAGATTGCCGGATAACTTCAGAAGCTTGAGAACAACTACCGGCAGAGAGGGCAGGTCCTTAACTTCCCTGGATAACACAGCCTGCACCTGTTCTTCATCCGGAAGATAAGCTCCAACCTCAAACTTCTCATTTTTAACCCCGAACATAAAACTCCTTTATATTGCGGTAAGCTGAAAGATCCATGAAAGCTTCCAGCTCCGAGATCAGTTCTCATCTATCGGGGGATACCGGGTAATCAGAGCAGGCAGCACTTCTTGCCCGGTAATAACTGTCACTGGAACAACAGTCATATTTAAATTTTTTTGCAAAATGCGGTCCAAACAAAAAAAAATTACACTTTCCCTGGATTTTTTTTTCTGCTTCACCACCCAGGGCGGCAACCAACAAACAGACAGGTCGAGCTGGCGAAATCAGGCAGGAATCAGAAACGGCCCCTACCTGCCGCCGGACTCTTGATCCTCAAACAGATCCAGAAACTCCCGGTAGCCTTCTTTCACCAAGTCTTCATCCGGGATAAAGCGCAGGGCAGCCGAATTAATACAGTAACGCAGACCGGTGGGCGGCGGTCCGTCAGCAAAAACATGGCCCAAATGTGAGCCAGCGTGTCGGCTGCGGACCTCGCTCCTGACTGTAAAAAGCTTCCGATCCTCCTTCTCCACTATATTTTCCGGAACCAGGGGCTTGGTGAAACTGGGCCAGCCGGTGCCGGATTCAAACTTGTCCAGAGAGCTGAATAAAGGTTCACCGGAGACTATATCCACATAAATACCAGGCTGTTTATTATCCCAGTAGGCATTGTCAAAAGCAGGCTCGGTGCCGCCTTCCTGGGTAACCTTATACTGCATGGGAGTCAATCGGCTCAGAGAAGCGACCTTCCGGTGGTCCTCCTCGCGCTCTTTACCCCACACCTTATCCAGAAATTCATCCCGGCCTGAACCGGAGCGGTAGAACTTATAACGCAGGGGATTTTTCCGGTAATAGTCCTGGTGGTAATCCTCCGCCCTGTAAAAAGTATCCGCCGGGACAACAGGAGTGACGATGGGCTTCTCAAAGACACCACTCTCTGACAGTTCTTTCCTGGACTGCTCAGCCTGTTTTTTTTGCTCCCAATCGTGGTAGAAGATTGCTGTGGTATAGGAATGACCGCGGTCTGCGAACTGCCCCCCGGCATCGGTGGGATCTATCTGTCGCCAGAACACATCCAGCAGTTCCCTGTAACTGATGATCCCGGGATCGTAATCTATCTCCACCGCCTCGATATGTCCTCCCCGGGCGTAGTTGTCATAAGTGGGATTTTCCGTATTGCCGCCGGTATAACCCGAGGTAACCGATAAAACCCCGGGCAGCTTCTCAAAGGGTTTTTCCAGGCACCAGAAGCAGCCGCCGGCAAAGGTGGCCTTTTTCAGATTATCAGAAGCAGCCACTTCAACCTCCTTTTTATCCGGGGTTCCACATCCACCCATGGAGGCAGAAAGCAGGAAAATAAGCAACGGCAGAAAGGCAGAAACACAATAACCTTTCATGATCTTTCCCTCTCATATATTCAGTTATGTGAGTTACAAGCGGCATAGAATTTCCTGACACTTACAGCTCTCTTAATTAAAAACATATACATGGATGCGAAATATGTGAAGGCGGTCCTGTTTATTTTCTTAAACCATGGTTCATAGAATCAAAAAATCCCGAAAATTTAGTCCCCTTAAAGGTAATCCGCCGCCAGTTCAGCCAGAGGACTGCGCTCACTCTTTCTCAAAGTTACATGCCCGTGCAGGTCGTGGCCTTTCAGGCGTTCCGCGGTATAGGTGAGGCCATTGCTGCTGGAATCGAGATAGGGATTGTCAATCTGGTAGGGATCGCCGGTGAGGACCATTTTGGTCCCCTTGCCGGCCCGACTGATAATGGTCTTAGTCTCATGCGGGGTAAGGTTCTGGACCTCATCGACAATAATATACTGCCGGGGAATTGAGCGCCCCCGGATATAAGTGAGAGCCTCCATCTCCACAATATTGTTATTGAGAAGATCATCTACCTTCTGCCTTACATTCTCATCCCCTTCCTCGCCATCATTCGAAGAGTTGTTCAACAGGTAAGTCAGGTTGTCGAATATGGGCAGCATCCAGTGGGAAAGCTTCTCTTCCTTACCGCCGGGCATATAGCCCAAATCCTTGCCCATGGGAATAATGGGACGACTGACCAGCACTTTCTCATAGCGCCGGTAACGAATCGTTGATTCAAGAGCGGCAGCCAGGGCAAGCAAAGTTTTACCGGTTCCGGCCTGGCCCACCAGAGTGACCACCTGGATTTTCTGGTCCATCAAGAGTTCCAGAGCCATACGCTGTTCCCTGTTCCGGGGCCGGATATTCCAGACCTGCTCATAACCGGCATTCAGGTGCATCAACTCGCCCTGTAATCCGGCCCGGGCCAGAGCCGTGTGCTTGGGATTGCCTTCATCCACCAACATCACAAACTCGTTGGGAACCAGGTCCAGTCCTTCCCGGACCATAACTTCCTTCTGGTAGAATTCATCGACAACAGAGCCCGGCACCTCGACATCCTGATAACCACTGAACAGTTCGTCGAAATTGACCTTCTGCTTCTCAAAATCCATGACATCAAGCCCCAGGGCGTCAGCCTTGAGCCGGGCATTGATGTCCTTGGATACAAATATTACTTTATTTCCCTGCGACAAAACAGTGTAGGCCACGGCTACAATCCGGTTATCAGCTACACTTAAATCGAGACCGGGGTTTACAATCTCATTCTTGCCGCTGTATATTTGCAGCATACCGCCGTTATCCATCTCCACCCCTTTACTGAGGCTACCCCGGGTCCGCAAGGCATCCAACTGCCTGATAGTCTCTCTGGCATTCCGGCCCAGTTCATCACTATGAGACTTGAATTTATCCAGCTCTTCAATAACCGACATCGGCAGCAGGACGATATTATCAGCAAAAGAAGTTATAGCGTCTGCGGTATGCAGTAATACGTTGGTGTCCAATACAAAATATTTCTTCATCTAAAAATTCACCTCTCCCCGGATTAAAGGCTCTGGTGGTTAATAAGAAGCAAAATCACAAATTAAAATGCCGGAAATACCAAAGACATATATCCGCTCTTTATAAAAAAGCCTTGTGGTCTTTGCGACCTAACGCCGGAAAATTGAGTTTTTGAAGTCTATCAAGCTTCCCGGAGCTGGCTGATAATTCCCTGTAGTACATAATCCAGATCTTCGGGAGAAACCTGGCAGGTTCCGGCCCCTTCATGTCCCCCGCCTCCGTAGCAGGAAAGCATCCTGCCGATATTTACCCGGCAACTTCTGTTAAAAATACTTCTTCCCACAATCAGAGCAATATTTTTTTTTACTCCCTGAACAATCCTTATTTCCACATTTGCTTCCGGAAAAAGGGTGTAGACCAGGAAACGGTTGCCGACCGGAACATCCTCGGCTTCCCGCATATCGGCAATAATCACGTTATCTTCCAGACGGCAGTTTTTCCGGAGCCAGTCCTGATAATCCTCCTGTTCATCCAGAAAACGCTGGCAACGCTTTTTAACCTCTTTAAATTCAAGGACTTCCGATAAAGGCCACTCTCTGACCACATCAACCAGCCAGCAGAAATACTCCTGGAAATCATCTCTGAAACCGGTCCGGGGATCAAGGGTATAACCCAGAAGAACCAAGCCTTCGGGATTGGATACCTCGTCCCTGGTGAGCCGGGCACTGTCGATTTTATCGGTCACCTCAAGAAGCTCCTTATATTCTTCAAAGCCGGGATGCTGATAATGATTATAGATGACCCTGGCACAGCTCGGAGCTATTTCAAATCTTCCTTTGATTGCACAAAGTTCCGCATTTTTTTCCTGCTCCGAGACATGATGGTCGAACCACATCCCACAACCGGGAGCGTAGGGGAGATTAACCAGGATGTCTTCTTCAGTAACCGAGATAAAACCATCCTGGACATCCTTGGGGTGGGCAAACCTGATCTTGTCTATTTTTTCGACAATGGTCAAAAGAACGGAACTCGTCATGCCGTCCAGATCACCGCGGGTGGTGATACGCATATAATTCCAGCATCCGCTGTCAGCAGCAATGAAACATGACATACCTGACTCCGGGACCCAAATAAATTTTTTCTTCCCTAACAGGATTATTCCGGATATAGCCTCCCTGCGGTCCACTATATTCCGCCATTCTATTTATAACTATAAGCCTTTTGTCCGCAGATTTCCGGATTTTTTGAAAAGCTGAAACATTAATCCAATCCGGCTTTCCGTCAGGTAAAATAGAGAGAGGCGCAAAAAAGAGGTGGTAAGGGAGAAGACTAATAATTCCCTGCGGGTAATTTCTACTCATTCAATACCTGGTGGGATAATCAATCCGGGGTTCGGCCGGTTCCGGCGGCGGCCTTGAAACACATGAGGTCATAGTCTGCCGGAGTATCCATATCAAGTAGAATGGCCTCATCCTCAACCGGACAGTGAACCACATCAGCAGAATGGCTGTGAATTACATCACGGAGAGTCTGTTCTGAATCCAGTTCCTCCAGAATTAAACGGGGAAAAAGGACGGGATGTCCTCGCCTGCCTTTATATACCGGGATAATGATCCTTTCAGGCTCGAACTCATATCTTTGCGCCAGATCGGCTATAGTCGCAGAGCTCACCAGGGGATAGTCAGCCGGATAGACCAGCAGAGCACCGCAGGTGGAAGGACTCGACTTAAGTCCGGTCCGGACGGAATCGGCCATCTCACACACCGGTTCTTCGTTCCAGGCAATGGTAACAGATCGGTCAGCCAGAACCCCGGCGATCTCGGTTCCTGCCGGGGACAAGACCACCACGGGCCGGCTGAATCCCGCCTGCCATAGGGCTTCAAGACAGTGCAGGATCGCCGGTCTACCCAGAAGGGGCAGCAGCTGTTTGTTCGCACCCATGCGCCGGGAACGGCCGGCGGCAAGAACCACTGCTTCGGTCTGCAGAGCTGGCATTGCATCTCCTTTGCTGAATAATCTGGGCCATAATGCTGACCGCAATCTCGGCCGGGGTCACCGAACCGATCGAAAGACCTACCGGCATATGGATTCTCTGCAGATCAGCATCGCTGAAACCCCTTCCCTCTAATGATTTAAAAAAACCGGCCTTCTTCTTCCTGCTTCCCACTATACCTATATAAGCGGCAGGTGAGGCAAGAGCTCCCAGTGCGGCGCTGAAGTCGTGTTCATGACCCCGGGTGGCGATAAGCAGGCTGCTTTCTTTATCCACCGTAAGACCGGCCAGAGCCTCCTGGAAATCACTGACCACAAGGATCTCGCCAACCGGGATATTTTCCCGGTTGGCATATTCCTCCCGGTCATCAATCACCGTGGTGTGGTAACCGCTGAAGTCGGCCAAGTTGGCCAATGCCTGTCCCACATGCCCCGCTCCAATAATTATCAGGCGGGGCTGGGGATAAAGGGGTTCAACATAAATCCTCATCCGGCCGCCGCAGAGAAAGCCATTTTTCTCATCAAGTTCAAACTCCATGGTCCGGGGGCCGGTTCTCTGGTTAATCGATTCCCGGCCCAGATTGATGACATCCTTTTCCACAGGACCGCCGCCCACCGTCCCTATGGTGCTGCCGTCAGCCCGGATCAGCATCTTGGCCCCGGATCTCTGGGGAGAGGAGCCGTGACTCTCCGTGACTATGGCCAGAACAACAGGGACGTTTTCAGTTCTGGCCCGCAATATCTCTTCGTAGATTTTTGTTTCTTCCATTATTAATCTTTTCCTTTTAAGCTGATATCTGCTCCCTGGCTTTTAAAAGCTCCTCTTCCAGCATCCCTTCAAAAAGATCAACCTTATAGTGATTACCGGCCAGGGGGGAGGCTTTCCGAACTCCGGCGGCTGCGGCCCGGGCCACGGTTTCCCGGTCCAGGCCGCTGCCCATGATCTCCTCCTCCACTTCCCGGGCACGCCAAGGGACAGGGGCGGCACCGCTTAAAAATACCCGCGCCCTGTCAACTCTTTCGCCGGAAAAACGAAAGACCAAAGCAGCACCGGCCAGGGAGAAATCCCAGGCCTGCCGGGCCCTTACTTTACGGTAGGAACTGTAGACCTTCCCGGAAAGCGGAGGCGGCAGCAGGATTTCCTTAACTACCTCCCCCTGCTCCAGCACGGTTTCCCGGGTGACATCCTGGTCCGGCAGCACGAAAAAATCCGCCACGGGTACGGTTCTCTCGCCGGCCGGACCTCTGATCCGGAGACTCGCTCCCAGGGCAGCCAAAGCCGGGGCAGCATCCGAGGGATGGACAATATAGCAGCCCTTGCCCCCAAAGATACAGTGATACTGATTCTCCCCGTCTGCGGCATGACAAATCTTGCCTCCCTTGCGTCGGCAATGGAACTCCCCCCGGTAATACCAGCAGCGCGGCTTCTGACAGAGATTGCCGCCGATGGTCCCCTGATTGCGGATCTGGGGGCTGGCGACCTCTGCCGCGGCCTGGGCCAGGACCTTGTATTTCCTGCTGATCACGTCATGGTCGGCGATTTCTGCTATGGTGGCAAGAGCACCGATCCTGAGGCCGCCGCCGTTCCTTTTCTTTATTCCGGCCATATCCTTGAGGCCGCTCAGGCTTACTATCTTCCCGGCTTTAAAAATCTGGTCCCGAAGACAGGTCAGCAGATCGGTTCCTCCGGCGTGGATCATGGCATCCTCATCCTGAAGATGGGAGACAGTATCCTGCAAGGTTTGCGGACGTATATAATTAAATTTGGGAATCATGATTTTTCCTCCCTGTAGTGCTCTGCCAACAGACTTTTTAAGTTCAGAGGATTGGCGGGCGACTCGGAAACCCGGACCCCGGTGGCATCATATATAGCATTGGCAATGGCCGCAGCAGTGGGGATGGTCACCGGTTCTCCAAGGCCCTTGGCCCCGGTGCTGTTGGCTTCATGATCGGGCATCTCCACCGCCAGAGAGGTCTGTTCTTCCGGGATGTCAAGGGCGGTAGGCAGCTTATAGTCATGCCAGTTACGGTTGACCATCTTACCGGTCTGTTTACCATCCAGAATACGATGCTCGGTCAGCCCCAGACCAATACCCATAGCTATGCCGCCGAAAACCTGGTTGTCAAAGGTAAGGCGGTCCATCACTCTACCGCTTTCATGGGCTCCCAGAAAACGGACAACACGTACTTCACCTGTCCTGGTGTTTACTTCCACCTCGCAGAACTGGGCGGCAAAAGGATTGACCACCTTACCCTCCGGATTGGGACCGCGATAGCCCACCCCGATTACCACGCCACGCTTTTTGAGCCTGGAGATCTCGGTAATTCTTTTTCTGCTGCTGTCATCTCCCTTTAGCTCAACATGATCACCGATGTAACTCAGATTTTCCTCGTCAGTATCAAAATCTTCCGCAGCCATGGCCAGGACCTGGCGTTTGACCTCCACTGCTGCCGCCCGAACCGCCGGAGATTCAGTGGGCACAGTCTTGCTTCCTCCGCTGGGAGTGGCATACTGGGTGGAACCGGTATCAGCATGTTCAATCTGGATCATTTCCGGCTTGATCCCCAGCTCTTCCGCAACCACCATGGCCATAATGGTTTTGGTACCAGTGCCGATATCACTGGCGCCCATGTTGAGATTTGCACTGCCGTCGCTGAAGAGCTTGACCACCACGGTGGAAGGCGGGCCGCCATCGCCGGCGACCCAGAGGCATCCCCCCATGCCCACACCTCTTTTCAGATGATTTTCCGATTTCCTGCCGGACGCAGTCTTTCGGCGGGACTCCTGCCAGCCAAAGGCCTCCGCCCCCTTGGTCAGGCACTCTTTGAGACCCGTGGTAGTATAGGGGGGACTGCCCTCCCTGGCCTGACTCACTTCCGGCACATTCCGCAGACGGATATCAACCGGATCGAGATCCACCGCCTCAGCCAGGGAATCCATCATCTGCTCCAGGGCCCAGGAACACTGGGGATGGCCCGGAGCCCGGAAAGGCCGGGCCGGACCGGCATGGATATAGACATCCGTAGTCCTGGTCTTGACATTGGGGCAGGTGTAAAGATCACGGGCAAGCCAGTCCAGCAGGGATGTACCCCCGGCCGGATAAGCCCCTCCCGTACCCAGGGCCTCAAATTCCAGGGCGGTCAAAGTTCCGTCTTTTTTAGCACCTGCCTTTAGCTTCATATTGGCAGGCGGCCTGTTTCCTGCAGCAAGAAAGGTCTCCTCCCGACTGAGAAAATGTTTTACCGGCCGGCCGCTCTGTCTGGCCAGAAGAGCTGCGATAATGGTATATTTACCGGCCTGGAGCTTGCTGCCGAATCCTCCCCCCATGTAATGGCCTACCACTCTGACCTTGGAAAAAGGCAGACCCAGCATTTCCGCCGCCTTGGCCTGTACGGCGTAAACCCCCTGGGTGGATTCATATATGGTCAAGCTATCTCCTTCCCAGTTGGCCACACAACCGTGCAGTTCCACAGGGGTATGAAGTTCACAGGAAGTTCGGTATTCACGGGTCAGAACGACGTCTGCCTCGGCAAACCCTTTTTCCACATCCCCTCTTTCATAGGCCTCCTCCTTGACCTTGTTGCCGCCCTTATGTACCTCTACCACCCCGGATTTCAGAGCCTGCCTCTCATCCACCAGATGAGACAGAACCTCGTACTCCACTTTTATAGCCCTGAGGGCATCCCGGGCCAGATAAGGGGTAGCTGCCGCCACTGCAGCAACAGCCTCTCCTTCGAAACGGCATTCAGGGTCGAAGAGCCGGCTGATGACCTCTTCGCTGTAGGGCCATTTCAATTTACCTTCTTCTGCCTCGCCCCCCAGGACAGCATAGATCCCGTCCATCTTCTTAGCTCCGCTTAAATCCAGTTTTTTAACCCGGGCATGGGGATGGGGACAGCGCAGAATGGCGCCATAGATCATATTGGGCAGAGTAATATCAGAGGGATATATCGCGGTGCCGCTCACCCTTTCATAGGCGTCTACCCTGGGAGAGGATCCCCCGATTATCCTGGTCTTTTTCCAGGCTGCCGGATTCTCTCCCGGCTCGGGGGTTTCCGGGACCGGAATCCCTTCCTTATAATATATGCTGCTGTCATCTTTCATAGAAGTCACCTTTTCATTTGCGTTTCAGCTCAGACGCCCTTTCCGCCGCCTTAAAAATATGTTCATAGGAACCGCAGCGGCAGAGATTACCACTTACACCCAGGCGTATCTCATCCCTGCCGGGCCTGGGGTTCTTCCGCAAAAGTCCTTCAACAGAGACAATCTGGCCCGGGATACAATAGCCGCACTGCATGGCATCCTTTTCCACAAAGGCCTGTTGAACCGCACCCAGTTCCTCGCCGTCCATCAGACCTTCCACCGTGGTTATGCGGTGACCTTCAGCTTCGACCGCCAGAGTAAGGCAACCGTAGCGGGGGACATCGTCAATCAGAACCGTACAGGCCCCACATTCCCCGCGTCCGCAACCCACCTTGGTTCCGGTCAGCCCCAGAAGCTCCCGCAGTACATACATCAGAGACCAGCGTGACTCCACGAGAAGACGGTGGGAAGTGCTGTTAATATTAAGAACAACGGAAACAGTCTCAGCCGCTTGCCTCTCTCCTGCAGCCGCAATCGCCGGAGCCGGCGCACCGGCCCTGCCGCCGGCGGCGAAGGCCACAGCCCCAGCCCCGACAGTAGCCAGAAAACCCCGCCGGGTAACTCCGCCCTGTTCCTCTTCTATCTCCTGCTCATCCTGACACTGACAGGTCTTTTCATCTTCTTCTTTCATATGCCTTCTCCTCTGTCCCTTAATGGTAATATAAAGGTCAGTCGTATCATCCATAACCAGCCATCAGATTAAAGGATAGCAAATAAATCCCGACCAGGAAAACCAAAATCATCAAGCAAATTTTTTTACCAACCGGCCAGATAACTCCCCAGTCCCACCAGAAATCCCGCTGTCAGGTTGATTGCCTTGACCTTCAAAAAATCCAGCCGGGATTCAGCCAGGACTCCGGCCAGCAGATACTGTTTCCATAAGCTGCCCCGAAAAGCCTGCTGCCACAAACCTCCGGTCAGGATATTAAAGTATTCCACCACGATCATCATCATGAAGACAAAGCCGGTAATCATCAGGGCATGGCTTATATTATCGGTCAGCATCTCAATCATGAAGTCTTGTCTCTCTGTATTTAAATACCCTCAACCCCGAACCTTAGGGGCAAGACAATCAATCGCTCCAACCACTGATTTTTCCGGCAATATCCTGAACGATCCTGCCTGCCTCGGAATCGGGGGCTCCAACCATCAAGGGCTTGCCTGAATCCTCACTTTTCCTGACCGCGAGATCAAGGGGGATAGAACCCAGTAAGGGAATATCGCTCTCCCGGCTGAACTCATCCCCCCCTCCGCGACCAAAGATATCAAAAACTTTATCTCCGTGACCGCAGGCAAAGTAGGACATGTTCTCCACCAGACCGATTATGTCAAGATGGTATAGGTTAAACAGGTTCACAGCCCTCCTGACATCAGCCAGGGCGAGCTTCTGGGGAGTGGTTACCATTACTATTTCTGCGTCTGGTATGGAGTGGGCCACGGAAATAGAAGGGTCTCCGGTTCCCGGAGGCAGATCAACCACCAGATAGTCGAGCCTTCCCCATTCCACTTTATCCAGAAGATTGTGGATCATTTTGGAAACCAAGGGACCCCGCCAGATAAAGGCCTGATCCTGTTTGGCGGACATCCCCAGAGACATAATCCTGAGCCCGTATTTTTCCAGGGGCCTGGCTACATCACCGCTGAAATCCGCCTGATTATACAAATCAAGCATTATCGATATGGAAGGGCCGGGCCATAGATATCAGCATCCATGAGCCCCGTCCTGAACCCCTGCTGATGCAGGGCCAGGGCCAGATTAACCGCCACTGTGGTTTTTCCTACTCCTCCCTTGCCGCTGGCCACGGCAATAATTCTCTCCACCTGTTTAATCCCCTTTAATTCCTGTTTGGGGAACAAGCGCTCAATCTCTTCCCGGCTCAGAGTGGTCACTTCAATCCGGACCTCCGCCACACCTTCAACCGAAGAAAGACCATCTTTTATCTTCTTTTCCAGAGTTCCGCGAAAAGAAGAACGGTCATTTTTTAGGGCCAGAGTCAGATTAACCGTCCCATCTACAATGCCAATGTCACGGATCATACCCAGCTCCAGCAAGGACTTCCCGAACCCGGGGTGCTTCAGCTCTTTTAGTTTTTCTTTAACCTTTTCCTCATCAATCATTTCTCCCTCCTGCTATTCAGTGCTTTTATATCCAGTTCAGCCATTGTCTCAGCCAGGGCCAGGAAAGCCTTTACTGAAACCAGCAGTAGATTGGCAAGAATGGAGAGAAGGGTGACTTTTTCCGCACTATTAATCATCAACCTCTCCTAATCTCATCAGAACATCCTTTCCCTGGAAGTCAGCCGCCTGCCCTGATCATCAATGACGGCCAACCTCCCTTACCCCGGCCAGTTCTTTAAAAGCCCGGCAACAGCGGGTTCAATTGCAATCAGCCTGAAGACTTCTTATTTTATCTTCGCAGAATCCCTGAAAGCAGTCAAACGGTCTCAAAAATATCATAGGCTTTCTTTGCAGGTTTACTCCGGCCTGATATTCTCCCCGGCAGTATGGTGTATTCCATTTTCGTCCATTTTTTCCCTATCATTCCCGCCTTGATCTTGACAAAGCAGAATGGATTATAGAGGATAAAAGTAGGGTTTAGTTTCAAAGGGGGCGGTAACGTTTTTTCCTTAT
Organism: Desulfurivibrionaceae bacterium; assembly: GCA_046537975.1. Classification (GTDB taxonomy): domain Bacteria; phylum Desulfobacterota; class Desulfobulbia; order Desulfobulbales; family SURF-16; genus JAWLDV01. The sequence continues at coordinate 90,741 of JBKHJR010000001.1, read as the reverse complement.
GACCGTTACTGAGAAAGCAACTTATTGATCTTTGATCAAGAGAAAAGGGAGGTAGTCAAAATGATAAATAATATAAATGAAACATGGACAAGGTTGGCTGAGTATTTGCCCAACCTGATTGGTGCAATTCTTATACTCATTGTGGGCTGGTTATTTGCGCTTGGGCTCGCTGCAGTTGTACGACGCATTCTAAAAGGCACCTCTTTAGGCAAGAATCTGGTAAAATGGATGGCCGGTGAAGAGGGAGGCAAGGAAATAAACGTGGAACAAACCGGTTCGAAGATTGTATTTTACTTCATCCTGGTTCTCGTTCTGGTGGCCTTTCTCCAGGCATTAGGGCTCACTCTGGCTACTGAGCCGCTTAATGAAATGCTCAGCCGGGTTTTTGCTTATATCCCCCGCTTTGTCGGCGCTATTCTCTTGGTCCTGGTGGCCTGGGCGGTCGCAACCATTATGAGGGCAGTTATCCGGAAACTGGGTTCTGCCTCCAAACTTGATCAACACCTGAGCGGAGAGGAAACAAAAGAAGCACCGGTTTCCCAAACCCTGGCCGATGTGGTGTACTGGCTGGTGATCATCCTTTTTATCCCCGCCATCGCCGGAGCCCTCGATCTGCAGGGATTTATTGAACCTGTCCGCAATACGGTGGACCGCTTTCTTATGTACCTGCCGAACCTGTTCGGAGCAGTGCTGATCATGCTTGCAGGCTGGATCGGTGCCCGGATCCTGCAACGATTAACCGTTAATTTTTCTTCGGCCCTGGGAGCAGACCGCCTCACTGAAGAAACGGGTCTGAAACGGATTTTCGGCAAAGAGAATCTCTCGGAAACTCTTGGTATTATTGCCTACGTCCTGGTTCTGATTCCAGTACTGATCGCGGCCTTAAACGCCCTCCAGCTCGATGCAGTAACACAGCCTGCCAGCAACATGCTGAACCTCATACTACAGGCACTGCCCTTGATCTTTGCAGCAGTCCTGATCCTGACCATATCCTACATAATCGCCCGGGTGATTTGCGGGCTCGCCACCGAAATACTGCACGGGGTAGGCTTTGATAATCTCCCGGCACAGGTTGGGATCTGGCGTGAACCCAAAGAGGGCGAAAAATCTCCTTCTGAAATCGCCGGCTGGGTTGCGCTGGTCGTCATCATGCTTTTTGCGACGATAGAGGCCGCAAACGTGCTCGGCTTTTCAGCGATCGGTCAACTGATTTCCGAACTCACCGTCATTATAGGCCATATTCTGTTCGGACTGGTCATATTTACCGTAGGTCTGTGGCTGAGCAGTATTGCCGGACGGGCAATCCGCAGCAGTGAACTGCAGCAGGCGGAACTGGTGGCAATCGTGGCCAAAGCAGCCATTCTCGGCCTGACCGGTGCTGTCGCCCTGCGCCAGATGGGGCTGGCAAACGAAATTATAATTCTCGCTTTCGGCTTACTGCTGGGTTCGATTGCGGTGGCTGCAGCAATCGCCTTTGGTATCGGCGGCCGCACCGTAGCCGCCGAAAAGCTGGAGAACTGGACACAAGGACAGGTAGAAAAAAAGGAAAGCAAGAAAACATAATTGTCCGTGTTATAAGGGAATGTATTCAAAAACGTGCCGCCCCCCCGGCCCTATGGACATCAGATATCATGCCTTATAGCTGCGTCTTCAATACAAAAAAGGCGGAAACGGTTTTGCTGAAGAGAAAATGATGAAATCCAGGATCATAACAGGCTTATTATTTTTTATTTTTGTTATAGCGGCCAACGGCTGCGCAGTTGAACCGACGGTGAAAACGTCCAGTTACAGAGAAAGTTATCCGGCAACAGACCCTGAATCAGTCAAGATATTTCAAAAAAAACCTGCGGACAGAGAATTCGAGGAAGTGGCAGAAATCATAGTTGATATGGCAACCGGCTGGAAACAGGTTGAAAGGATATTCAGAAGCAAGGGAGCTGAATTCGGTGCTGATGCGGTATATGTGTTGAAAGAAAAAGAATATACCAGAGGAGTTTACCAACCCCATGACTGCCACTACTACTTGGAACACGGCTATCCTCCGTATTTCTACGATCCGTATTATTATGGCCCCGGACATTTCAGGGATTATTATTTCAGATTTGGATACCCCCGGAGGTTTTATTACTGTTACGGAGGCAGATATGCAACTGAAAAATCGGGTTACATGAAGGTGATTGGAATCGCCATAAGATGGGTTTCTGACCAAAAAAAGGAATAAAGAATCAGGAAAAACTATCTTCTCTTTTGATGATTTACCTTAGAGGGCAATTACAGGTAATAATATAACCCGGAATATGTAATGAATCGGGAGTCGGGTGCCGGGTTATTCTGACGATCTGTAAGTATGCAGGGAGACTGTAGTGGGGAGTACTGAAAAAAGGCGGAAAACCAGATGGATTGCGGCCGGGACCATGCTTATTTATCTCCTGATCGGCCTGGAGATCCTTATCATGATCTCCCCTTTCGCTCTCTACTTCTACTCGGTCTACGGTCCGGTCCTCAACTTCCTGTTTTCCTCACCCCTTACCAGCTGGACCGCTGAATTTTTCCTGCCTCACATGGTCTTCCCGGCTGATCCCCTGATCATCGCCGTCTCCTACTTGCAACTCCTGCTGCCTATAGGCCTTATTCTCTTCCTGGCCGCGGCAGTTCCCCTTTATTATCATCGCTTTACCAGGCGCGGGATAGCCCAGGGCTGGATTTACTCCTTCAACCGACATCCCCAATACCTGGCCCTGGGCATAGCCGGCCTGGGACTGCTCTTATACTGGCCCCGGTTTATAATCCTGTTCTTTTATATCATCATGCTCTTTGTCTACTATTTTTTGGCCAGGATTGAGGAAAACCGCATGGTCCGGGAGGCCGGAGACTCTTACCGGGCATATCTACGCCGGACACCGATGTTTTTCCCCGGTGAACCGGGCGGAAAGATCTATCAGAAAATTTTCGGCTGGATCAGACCCAAGAGCCTGGGTATGGCGGTAAACTTTCTGGCCTGCCTGGCCCTGGCCATGGCCATTACTCTGGGACTGCGCGCCTATACGGTAAACAGCCTTCCCCTTGCCACCACGGAAAGGATGACCCTGCTCCCCGCCTTTCCTCACCCTGATCAAAAACTGAAAGACCTTTACCAACTGGTGCGTTCCCACCAGGAAGTAGACAGGTTCCTCGAGGCCCAGCCGGGTATCAACCTGGCCTATATCGTGCCCCGGGATTTCTTCTTAATGGCCCTGGTAACCGAGGCGGCCAGAGAATTTCCGGAGAGCATGATTGAACGTTATCCGGAAATCCTGGAGTGGCACAAGTACAAGTTCCGGGGAGGAATACACAAATTTTTTAAAATCTTTTCCAATTTCATAGGGACTATCGGCCGCAAGGAAAAAGAGCTGGATATAGAACGCTTTATTTTTGTGAGGGTAGAAGATGAAAAAGGCAGGATTGTTAAAGGAGAAAATGTCTTTGACGTAGGTATGCGCCGCCATCCCGTCCTACTGGTAGATGTAGACGCCTTCACCGGGGAAGTGCTGGCAGTGGAGGATATAGCTCCACGTCACAAATGGGGCCGGATGCCCATGCCCACTTTCTGATCACACCTGCCTTACTACAGAGTAAATGCAGGTACCTGTTTATAACATCTTCATTCATAGGGAGGAAATTATGGCCAGATCAAACGACCCCCTGCTGGACACCGGAGAAAGGCTCCCCGAACTCAGGCTGCAGACAGTCAAACACGGGGAAAAACAATTACCCGAAGCCCTCTCCGGAGGCTATTCAGTACTGCTGATCTACCGCGGTCACTGGTGACCTTTCTGTGCTCAGCAGTTGGCTGACTTCCAAAAACACCTGAGCGACCTTGAACAGGAAAACATCAAGCTGATCGCCGGCTCGATTGATTCTGAGGACCAAGCCGGCAGGACAGTCGACAAGCTGGAACTTACTTTCCCGGTGGCCTGCAATCTGGAGTTCGCTACCATAACCAAAACCCTGGGTTGCTTCTATGAGCCGGAAAAAAAATTCTTCCATGCCACCGGCTTCCTGCTCAAACCGGACAGCCGGATTGAAGTGGCCTGCTATAGCTCCGGGGCCATCGGCCGCCTGAGAGCAGAAAATGTTCTTTCCCTGGTGCGTTATTACAAAGAGCATCGCGATTAAAACAGGGGGAGTTATTTCAGCTCCGGTAAACCTCGACCACCCCGGGTCTGCCGGAGTTGCCCCGGATCTTAATCTCAACCGGCAGAAAAATCCGGATCACCCGGGCGTTGGTGAGAAGGTGGGTGGTTATCTTTGAGGTACTCAACCGGGAAGTTCCTTCCGCCAGGGCCAAAGGCAACAGGAGCTGGTCAGCCAGGTAGTGATCAATGGCAGCCTCAGTGGCCAGAAAATCCTCCAGGGCGTCAACCGCCTCGTCAGCTACCTGCTCCGCAGGCTTGCCCCGCTCCCCCAGCCCAAAAAAACAGCATTGTCCATTCTCAAATTCAGCCAGAAGAAAAAGGACTGTCCCCGGAGAAAAAGCAGACATCCGGCTGATCTCGATATTACTGACCTGATGGTTTTCTGCCAGTCTGTCTAAGGCCCGGCGGCGCTGGCGTTCGGCGATATGGTCCGGGAGATCGGCGCTGCCGGAAAAACCCTGAATCTTAAGCAGCCTCCCCCGTTCCACGAGAGTCAGAGGCTTTAGCCCGACCATCGGATAGATCTCTGCCCGGACACAGCCCCCTCCTTTGGGATAAAAACCGGCCTGCACCAGGGTGAGACCTGCGGCAATACCAAGCCGGTCTAAAAAGACGCACCAGTGGCGCTCCAGATATTCGAAACAGGGACTCCAGGGAACATGAGTACCCCCGGTGACAGTGACCCTTGATTTTTGTCCGGCAGAGGATAAGGGCAGGAGGATGGTCTGCAGGACCAGGGAACTTGACCCGGCTGTGCCGATATCAAAATGGTAGTTCCCGGCGGCAACCTGACCCGGCCGAAAAATCAATTGGCCGGACCCGATCTCAGCCCCGTTCACCCCGGCCCGGCAGATTTGGGCGGCTGCCTCCACAGCTCTTAAATGCTGAGGCCTGAGTCCCGGCTTGGAACGGCCGGCCCTGATATTTTTCATACGGAAGGTCTTGCCGGTAATCGCTGCCAGAGTAAGAGAACTGCGCAGGACCTGGCCTCCACCCTCTCCCATGGAACCATCAATATCAAGCATGCCTGCCTCCTTGCCCGGAATTCAATCAGCCGCAATTCTCCTTGAGGATATTGTAGAAAAAAGAGGTTAAGGGTTCAAGGTTCAGGGGATGGAGTTACAGGACCTCAGGCGGACTTGGAAGCTCCGGAAGGCTTAAAAAAACGCATGATAACAATGCCCAGTTCATAGAGGCCGAAAAGGGGAACAGCCAGGAGAACAGCCGCCAGCATTTCACCGGCGCTGAGCAGAAAAGAGAGAACCAGAATCGCCAGGTAAAAGTACTTCCTCTGTTTGACGAAATAAACCGGGGTCAGCAGGCCGGTTTTACCGACGGCAGCCATTAGAAAGGGAATTTCGAAGGCCAGGCCGAAAGTTATACAGGTCCGGATCACAAAGGTCAGATAGGCTCCCAGCTTGAGCTTGGGCTCCAGGTTCTCCCGGTGGAATTCCATAAAAAAGGAAAGCAGTTCCGGCATAATAGCCACGAATGAAAAAACAATACCGAAAAGGAAGAGGAGCCCGCCCCAGAACACTATCCTGAAAAACACCGCCTTTTCTTCCTGGAAAAGACCGGGAGCAACAAACATCCATACCTGGTAGAGAATGATGGGGAAGGCAACAGCCAGACCAGCCAGGACTGAAACCTTGAGATAGGCGATAAAGGCCTCGGTTAGATGGGTATAGACCAGACCGGCCAACTCGGGATCGGCCTGAAAAAGAGGAAGCATGCAGAGCTGGGCCAGGGGCTTGGCAAAAAAGAAAGCCCCTGCCCCGCAGAGCAGAATGGTTGCAAAAATTATTAAAACTCTGCGCCGCAGCTCCTGGAGATGGCTCTGGAGGTGCTCAGGAAGAAGAGGCATCGGTCTTGCTGTCTGGTTCCTCAGAGGTTGCGGCTTCAGAGGAGGCCATGGACTCGGTGGAAGCCGCCTCAGCGCCGGACTCTTCATCGTCATCTACTTCGGACTCTTCAAAAGTCTCGGAAGGCAGTTTGACAATATCTTCTTCAGGCTGGTGGGAATCCTGATCTTCCATCTCTTCATTCAGGCTCTCCTTAATTTCTTCAGCCGTCTTTTTAAGCTGGACCATCTGCTTGGCCAGGGACCTGGCAAGCTCGGGCAGTTTTTCCGGGCCCACTACAATTAAGGCGATCCCCAGAATTACTATAAGTTCAGGCAGGCCGATACCTAACATTCTATCCACATATTAAGATGATCCCCGCACAGGCGGGGAGGGTTGACAAAAAACAGAATACTCTGCGATTAATTTTGCTTGAGGGTACGCTTACGGCGTAATAATTAACTGAATACTTCATTAACCTTTTAGTGTCAAGGAAGATGCCTGCTCATTGACTTTTCCGGCTTCTTTGGCTAAAGTACTGCTGCTTTATCTCAGCACATTAAATTCCAGCGGAAAAAACTGACAAGATTTTCAAAAATTAACACCAAAGCAAAAACAAACCCGGAGCGATTTCATGGCTAATGTTGTGGTAGTAGGCACCCAGTGGGGTGATGAGGGCAAGGGGAAAATCGTTGATCTGCTTACAGCTCACGCTGATTATATCGTCAGGTTCCAGGGCGGCAACAATGCCGGCCATACCCTGGTGGTTGACGGAAAACAGCACATCTTCCACCTGATTCCTTCCGGTATACTTTACGAGGACAAACAGTGCTTTATCGGCAACGGCGTGGTTCTGGATCCGGCTGTACTCATTGAGGAAATGGCTGAACTGAATACAACCGGCCTTCCCGTCACCCCCAAGCGCTTAATGATCAGCGAAAGAACCCATTTAATCATGCCGTACCATAAGATACTCGACCAGGGCAGTGAAGCGGCCAAAAAGAAAGGGACTAAAATCGGCACCACCGGCCGGGGGATCGGTCCCTGCTACGGTGACAAGATCTTGCGCTGCGGCATAAAGGCCGGGGATCTCCTGGACGACGAACTTTTCCGGGACAGACTCCGGGAAAATATAGAATGTAAAAACCGGATCATAACCGGTGAGTACAAAGGCGACCCCCTCTCTTTTGACGACATCTACGCAGAATTCCAGGACTACCGGGAAAAACTGGCCCCCTTTATCAACAATGTCTCGGTCAAACTGGACGAAGGCCGCAAGGCAGGTAAGGACATCCTCTTTGAAGGAGCCCAGGGCACCCAGCTCGACATCGACCACGGCACCTATCCCTTTGTTACCTCCTCCAACGTGGTGGCCGGCAATGCCTGTACCGGCTCGGGCTTCGGTCCGGCTTATATCGATTCAGTGATAGGCATTCTCAAATCCTACACCACCCGTGTGGGAGAAGGTCCTTTTCCCACCGAACTTTTTGACGCCACCGGCGAAGAACTCCAGAAAAAAGGTGGTGAATTCGGTGCCACAACCGGCAGAAAAAGACGCTGCGGCTGGCTGGATGGTGTTCTGGCCCGGGAAGCTGTCCGTCTGAACTCCATAACCGGCCTGGCCCTCACCAAACTCGACGTCTTAAGCGGTCAGAAAAACATCAAAATCTCCACTTCCTACGAAGCCGAAGGCAGGTCCTATCATGCCATGCCCGGAAGCATCCGGACCACTGAAAAACTTAAGCCTGTCTACGAAGAGATGCCAGGCTGGCGGGAAGATATCACGGCGGTCCGGGCCCTGGAAGACCTGCCGGCCCAGACCCGGGACTATATCAAAAGGATAGAAGACTTTAATCAGACCCCTGTGGAGATAATCTCCGTGGGACCGGGCCGGGAAGAGACCATTCTTCTTAAAAATCCTTTTGAGAAGTAACTGAATCAATCATCCTCCAGGGTCAGCTTTACTCCATCCCCACCCTGGGGAACCAGGCGGTAGACCCGGTCAGCATACCCCCTGAAAAGATCCGGGTTATGATGCGAGACCATCAGGATCTGGAAATTCAAGGCCCGGCCTGCCTCATGGATGATCTTGACCAGGGGAGGGACCAGATCAGGGTGGAGCCAGCAGTCCTGTTCATCCAGGACCAGAAACCGCCGGTGCCGGCTTTCATCCAGGGTAGTCAGGGCAAAGAGGCGCAGGCCCACGGACAGGATGTTGGCCACTGATCCGCCCTGCCCCTTCATGATATCTTCCCTGTTGCCGTCCCTCTCAATCCAGAAATCCACACTGGCCGCGTTCCGCTTCCAGTCCACCCCGGACTTCAGGGCAATGGGCTGCTCCAGCACCTCCTGCAGGGCAATGGTCAGCTTGTGTTCAATCACGTCCAGAAGCTCGCGGAAAAGCTGCTGGCTCAGGCTGTCCAGGGCCTCGGTTACCCGCTCCGACAGGGACAGGTACTTCCGGATCTCTTCAAGTTCTGAGCGGACTGCAGCCAGATCCCTTTCATTCTGCTCCTTGAAGGCGGCCAACTTGGTCTGCCGGTTTCTGGACTCCTGCGGAGATCTGATGGACTTTTCAGCTTCCATTGTCTTCCGTCTTATACTTCTTTTCCACCTCTTCCAGATCCTTTTCGATCCGGTCCAGGGACTCCTGATACTCGGCCCTCTTTCTCTCGTTTTCCGTTTCCATCTCGGAAAGTTTTTTTCTTAACTCTTCCAGATCGTCGGTGCCGTATTTTTCCCGAGCCTCTTTCTTGAGCTCTTCCAGACGGCTACCGGCGGTTTCCAGGTTAGCCTCGGCCGTGGTCTTCCTTTTATCCAGATTCTGATAGCGTTTGGTGAGCTGCTCAATGGTTTCTCTGCTGCTCTCCTGTTCAGTCATTATCCGTAACCTCCTCTGCCAGCCGGAGTACTTCACCGGCAATATCTTCATCAAATCGGCTCAAATTCTTTTCCAGAAAGTTTTTCAGTCCTGCCCCGGTCTCGGTTTTCCTGGCCTGAAGCTCAGCCAGGCCGGCCACAAAGGCCGAACCCTCTTCCTCACTATCCTCTTCAAGCACCGCGTCATAAAAGACCTCCTCAAAAGGACGGTGGGGCACCTCCAGCCGTTTATAAGACCAGTCATCCTCACCGGGTTCAAGGAGCAGGACCGAAGGCCGGTGGCTCCGGGCGGCATCACTTCTGGCCCGCCGGCTGATGCTGCCCGGGGTCAGCCAGAGGGTCTCTCCCTTGCGAACTTCTTCCAGATGACGATGGATGTGGCCGTTGACCACCAGATCTATTCCGGACAGCTCCCGGGGCCGGATATAGCCCTGTTCTTCATAGCCCGGGACCTTGAGATCGTGATGACAGAGCCAGATCACCGAAGGTCCGCTATCCCTACTACCGGAAAGATCCAGACCATCGGGCAGTTTACATCCCCAAGGCGTGCCTCCGATAATCACTTCCCGGTTCCTGATCCTGGTCTTGACCACGGTCTCGGTATCCAGCAGGATTATCCGACCGGACTCCGCAACCACGCTAATGCTGTCGTCCTGGCCTATCCGGTTCTCATGGACATCATGATTACCGTAAATACCCACAATCTCCCGGTTGAGAAGCTGAATAACTTTGACCAGCAGCCAATTGGGATTGTTCCTGGGCAGATGAAAGATATCTCCCAAAAGAAGAGGCAAAAGATTTTCCTGTCGGGCATAATCCAGGGCCCAGCGCAGTTTCTCCAGAATCACCCCGGGATAGTCGTCCCGGCGGAAACCGGGGACCCTTCCTTCTAAATGAGGATCGCCGATGGCCAGGAGTCCCTGATAGTCATCGCTGGTAAAAATCTCCTTCATGACTGTTCTCCTTCCGGGATAACCGTGCTCAACAGCCTGTTAAAATCCATATCCTGACCGCAGGTGGGACAGATCCCGGTGCGGTCGATAAACTCCCGGAAATCCTTCTCCGCCTGCTTAACTTCCTGCTTTGCCTTTGCAAACTCGGCCTGCCGGTTCCGCCTGTCCTTTTCCGCCTTGTCCCTTATGGCCAGATAATCCCTGAGTCCCGAAACATCAAACAGTTCCGGGGGCTGTTCCAGAACGGAAAGACAGGATTCGACCTCCGCCTGGGACCTGACCTCCTGTCCGGCCTCGGCCATTTTTCTAATTAACTCACTTAAAGCACCAGGATCCTCCATTACCGGAGGCTGGGGGCAGTTTTCAAGAACAGAGGTCCGCTCCTCTTCCCGGCTGATCTCAAGACTGTATTTCCGGAGCCTGACGAGCATGTCTCTCAGACCGGGTGTATCAAATATTTCCGGTGGCCCGGTCAGACTGCTGAGAATCCTGCTCTGCTCCTTTCTATGCAGGATACTTATCCTGATTTTTTCCATCTTCCTTAGAGTCTCGGCCAAAGAGACGCTGTCTTCCAGAACCGGGGGCTGAGGAAGCCCCTCGATTGTCCCCAACACATCCTGCCAACGCCTGACCTGTTGTCCCGCCCCGGCCAGATCCCCGATTATCCGCCCGAGTTCAGCGATCCCGGCAAGACGCTGGTCAAGGGCCTTGTAATCAGCTTCCAGGGTGTTCAGCCTGTCATTTATAACCTCCACCGGAGCCAGCTTCTCCAGCCTTTTTTTATAGCGTTCCTCTTCCCTGACCAGTCTGCCCTCCCGGCCCTTAGCATCCTGAACCCGCCTTTTATGAAGGCCCTGCATCTCAATGAGCTTTATGGTGTCCGAAGAGGAGGCGAAAAAGGCGGCCCGTTTGCCCGGAGAGGTGTTCAGCAGAAATATGGGGTCCTTCTGTTCACCGAAATGAATATCAAAGGTCTCGTTTTCCGCTTCCACTCGGGGGAGTCGCAACAGGTCGTGAAGATCTTCCGGAACCGCGCCCCCCAGCCTGTGGATATCCCGGCCGTTAATCCTGTAACTGACCACCTTACCCTTTCTCCGCCACTCCAGTTCGTGCCCCTCACCGGTCTCCACCCGGACCAGGCACTCCTTTGCCCCGTGCCGAACCATGTAGTCGCCGGAGAGATTGGCGCACAACACCTGGAGGGCATTGATCACCGCGGATTTGCCGGTGTTGTTGTCGCCCACCAATACCGTGAGTCCCTCGGCCGGTTCAATCACAGTATGGGGATGGGACATGAAATTTTTCAGTTCTATGCGGCTGATCATGGTAAAAAACAGCTTATTTTTTTCTTTCCGGAAAGAATATCTTAAACCGATAATTTTAACTTAATCATCTTATTACCGCCCTAAATTTATTTTGCCAAGCACCCTTTAAAGTAAAAGATTACCGGTGATAGTGGAGCAGGATAACAAATAATCTCGGGAAAAGAAAAGAGGACATTGACCAGTTAATTATTTAAGGCAATTGGAGGGCAAATGGTAAAGAGATTGGCATATACAGCTGATAATCACCGCCGTGAAAGACGGGATGAAATAATCCGTCTGCCAATCTCTAATGATATACCAAGGCCTGCAAAAAAATCCGGCCGGTCAATGCCGGGCAAGGGTGGAAAGGACCAGACAGCGAACAGCCTGCAGGATTTGCGGTCAGTCCTCACGCACCATTTCCAGGGTAATCAGAATATCAACGTCCCTGCCCACCACTCCCATTTCATAAAATTTGCCGGTGCCAACATTATAATCAAAACGATCAATGGTCAGACGGGACTCGAAACCAGCTATGGTCTGCCCGGGTTCCAGGGGATTTTCCTGCATGCCTGAATAATGAAGATTAAGAGTAACAGATCTGGTTACATCTTTTATGGTCAGCTCACCGTCAATTTCGTATTCACTGTCCCCGGCTTTGGTGATCTCGCGGCTTTTAAAGGTCATCATGGGATATTTTTTGACATTAAGAAATTCATCGGTACGCAGATGATTATCCCTTTTCCGCTCATTGGTATTGACGCTTTTGGTTTCCACCTGAAAGACTATTCTGCTGTCTTTCAGGTTATCCGGATCAAATTGGAAGGTGCCGGAAAAATCGTCAAAAAATCCCCGCACCGTGGCATAGGTATGATCAATTTCAAAATAGAAGTTGGAATGGATAGGATCAAACCTCCATTCAGTGGCTGCGGCCTGGATCTGCCGACCGGACAAAAACAGGACAGCAAAAACAAAAAGCAAGATGGCGGTTTTTTTAATCATGGTAGGCCTCCTTTTTATTTCGTCAATTTATAACAGATTACCTATTCTTTATTGTTTAGAGTACACCGATTAATCCAGGCTTTCTACAGGGCAAACTCCTCCAGGTGGATAAAGCCCCGCTTGAAGCCGAGCCGGACCATAATACTCTTTATCTCCTTCATCATCCGGGGTGGACCGCAGATAAAAGCCACGGCCCGCCGATCGCAGTCAGCCAGAAGCCTTGCCAGCATCCCCCGGTCCAGCCGTCCGGATGCCTCTTCCTGACCATCTTCCCGAGTAAAAACGTCAATGAGCCGCAGTCCGGGAAGCCGTTCTTCCAGGCCGCGAAATTCCTGGCCATAGACTTTGTCCTCCCGGGTCCGGTTACTCCAGATCAGGGTTATTCGCCTGGTGTCGCCTGTATCCGCCATGTAACGCAGCATGCTCAGCATAGGCGTGATGCCGATACCGCCGGCAATCATGACGATTTCCCTACGGCCTGCCCTAACCAAATGGCTGAACAGGCCGTAAGGACCGGCCAGCACCGCGGTCTCTCCTGCATTGAGCAGGCCGATCTTCCTGGTCCAGTCACCGCTGCAGTGGATAGAGAACTGCAGGGACTGGGGCCGGGTCGGGGATGAGGATAGGGTGAAAGGATGCTCTTCTGCCGGAAGATTTTCAGCTTTGAAGGAAACAAAGACAAACTGACCGGGAAGATAGGATAAAACACTGCCGTGCTGCGGCTCAAGGGTGACCGAATAAGTGTTCCGGGCCGCCTTTTCCACTTCACTGACCGTATAGGGCTTTCTTTTATGAAGAAAAGGCTTGAGCTTTACCCAGCCGAAAATCACAGTCCAGCATCCAGCGGCGCCCAGCACAATCGAGCGGGGCAGCCCCTGTTCAAAGGTGTCGCTGACAAAGAGGACATGGACAAACAGAAAAACCACAGCAATAAAAGTCGCAGCCCGGTGAGCGAGCCACCAGAGATTAAACGGCAGGTCAAGGAAGCGCCGGAAAAGAGCGGTGGAGGTAATGGTCCAGATGGTCAGCAGCAGGGCAGCCCCCAGGATTTCAGGCCAGAATTTGAGCTCCGGGGGCAGGCTGGTTATATCTTCCGGGGCAAAGACAAAGAAGGGATGCAGGACTGCCAGGACGGCAACTGTTACAGCGCTTATCCGGTGGACAATATAGAGTCTGTTCAGCCCATATATATTATCCAGTACCTTTAAACGGGCACTGAGAACGAGCTGCAGGAGCAGAAGAACAGCGGCGAGTATGCCCAACACCTTACCTGTGCGCAGCAGGGTCTTGTCTATTCCCAGTTTATAGCGCAGGGATTGGGATTCAAAAACAAAAGGTATGCCGGCGGCACAGATCAACAGCAGGACAACCAGCATGATGAACAGGCTGCCCAGGAGGATGCGCCTGGTCGGGGACAAAATTTCTGCCTGCACCGCTGTTTTTCCAGTCACTCCAGGCAACCTCCATCCGCCGTGCTTATCTTCAGTGCTTCCATTTCAGTCAGAATAAACCAGGCTACCAGCAGCCTCGTCCATAAAAGGAAAATCTTGGGCAGAGTGGATTCAGTGATCAGTCGATAAAAGGTTAAAGAACCTTCAAAGGTAATAAGCAAGAAATAGGCCATACCCAGGGTGCCGATGACCACGAACATGGCGTTGAACAGAAAGCCCCAGGCCACAGTAGCGGGTCTGGCATAAAGGAGGGGCACTACAACCAGACTGACGACTCCCCCCAGGACCGGCCACCAGAAAAAAAGACTTTGGCCGGGCGGGTGTTGATCAAGATGGGCAGCCATCCCCACCAAGCTGATGATTATATGGACCAGGATAAGAATCTTAACTGAACGGGGTATCATATATTTAACCATCAGGATTTAAGATAGGAAAATGTCTCACCAAAATTATAGGCTTAAATTTATCTTTATTCAAACTACAATTGTTAAAGGCGGGATATGGAAAACAGGATAATGTTTGCCGCCGGCGCGCCCGTTCACCTTCTGCAACCTGGAGCGGGTGGGGAAGTAAACCATGCCGGAGGTAACCAAGCGCCGCTTCCGGATCAATGACGATCCATCTATCCCGCTTTAATAGAACAACTTAAACCGCGGCCTCCTAAAGATTCCGTGCCGATAAATTCAACCGCCCCGTTCATGAACTGTCAGGTTCCCTCCTTCCAGGAGGCTAAATACCTGGTCTGCTCATCAGTCAGTTTATCAATGCCGATCTTCATTGCCTCAAGCTTCAAGCCGGCAATCTTCCGGTCGATTGGACCCGGGACAGGATGCACCCTGTTTTCCAGGCCCGTTTTATTGTTGCAGAGGAATTCGGCACAGAGTGCTTGGTTGGCGAAACTCATGTCCATTACCGCGGCGGGATGACCTTCGGCAGCTGCCAGATTAACCAGTCTTCCCCTGGCCAACAGGCGGACAGTGCGCCCCGAAGGCAGGTAGTATTCATCCACGTATTCCCGGGGCTGTTCCTTTCTTATCGCCATTTCCTCCAAAGCGGGGATATTGATCTCTACATTGAAATGACCTGAATTTGCGACCACGCAGCCATCCTTCATCACTTCAAAATGGGCCTTATCAACCACATTTTTGTCCCCCGTGGCGCTGATGATGAAATCGGAGATCGTCGCTGCTTCCAGCATAGGCATAACCCGATAGCCGTCCATGGCAGCTTCCAGAGCCCGCAGGGGCTCGACTTCGGTTACTACTACGTTAGCGCCAAGTCCTTTGGCCCGCATGGCAATCCCCCCGGCCAGAGGTTTTTCCCGGGCAAATCTCTCCATCAGGTTCCGGACGACAGGCATTTCCTTCAGAGCCCATTCAATGCGGGCTTCACCATGGTCAGCTAAAGATATGTCATTTACATCACTGTGGACCGGCATGTCCTCACCCCCCTTAAATGGGAATAACTGCTGCGTAAAATGTTTAACCCTGGCTCTTCTTTCTGCGGTGCACCATCAGAATATTCTTGTCACATTGCTGGGCCACGTTTTCAGCCAGAGAACCGAAAAAAATCCGCTTCAGCCCATGCACCGGGGTAGCATCCATAACCACCAGATCATAATACTCCGCCTCCTCGGCAATTGAGGCCAGGCGGGCTTCGGTTGCGGCGATTTTGGCCTGAACTGCAGTAGACAGTTCTTCTTCGGCCCAGGTCAGGAGTTGTTTTTTGGCCTCTTCCTGCTCATTTTCCGGAGTCTCCGGCGGCATCAGGTAAAAGAAAGTAATTTTATGACGGCCGATCGCAGCAAGAGAAGAGATTACATCCTGCAAGTTCTCCAACTCTTCGATACCGGTCAGGGGTACAATAATTCTTTCCGTATGCAAGACCCCGGCAAATCTGACCACCACCACCGGGCAGGTTGCCCTGGCTGCCACCTTATCCACAACATACTGCAGACGCTTGGTTGGCTGAGTCTTGGGGTGACCCAGAAGAATCATTCTGGTATCGGCCAAAGCAGCCGCTTCCAGGATACCTTCGGCAATGTCATGCGAATGAACGGTGAGCGTCTCCAGTCGGTATCCCATACTGAAGGCCTCGTCTATGGCGCCTCTGAAAAGATTCTGGCTCTCTTCCAGATGCTCGAGCTGATTTACAGACGGATCATAAGGGTTAACCCTGACTGCCACCGGAATGGCACGGGCATGATGGGCCAGGATAGTGGCTATCCGGGTAAGTCCTCCGGTCGTCTTCATATGGGAAAGTCCAAAAAGAACCTCTCCGCTGGGATTTCTTGCCTGTTCCAGGCGTTCCCAAGTCCAGGGAACCAACTGGAACTCCTCCTTTTTCCAGGGCAGGGGGCAGATGTCCCGGGAGGGCGGTCTTTGCACTTCATCTCTTAGGGCCACAGCCTCCCCGACCGCCTCCATGGCACATTTGGCTAAAACCGGCCCGATCAGTTCCGAGAGAAAGACGCCGGCCAGAACCACTGTGGTTATGGTGGATACATATGCTTGGAGATTGGAAAAATTCTGCATCAAAAAGACCAGACCGATGGCGATTCCTGCCTGGGGAATCAGGGCCAGGCCGATATTGTTGCGTATTGCATGGGAGGAAGCGGTCAGGCTGGAACCCAGCCTGGCTCCCATATACTTGCCGGCGGCCCGGAAAAGAAAATAGCTGAAGCCCAGAAGGCCGGCAGTGGAAAAAAGGGTAAGATCAAGGTGAGCTCCGGCCAGAGCAAAGAATAGTACATAGATAGGTGGTTCAAAATAATTCAGAACCCGGAACAGCCTGACGTCCCGGAGATTGCGATTAACAATGATGAAACCTGCTGCTATGCCGGCCAGGAGCGGCGAGTATTCCAGAGCACGGGCTGTCTCACCGCAAAGGAGAAGGAGGGAGAGTCCGGCAATAAGTATTTCACTGCGATACTTGAGCCGATTGATGGTAAAATCAATCAAAAGTCCGGTGATCACTCCCATAAACAGGGAGACCAGAACGTTGGCAAGACTGCCGGAAACAATAGTAACCAGCAATGGGATCCCGAGATCGGTTCCGCCGCTGATTAATTTATCCACCAGGGAAACGACGACTCCGAAGACGATGATAGCCAGGCTGTTATTGACAACCACCACCTGAAGCAAAGTGGTGGTCATCGGCCCTGAAGCCCTTATCTCCCTTATGACGTGCAGGGTACTGGCCGGGGCTGTGGCAATGGAAACCGCCCCTAAAAGCAGGGAGACATAGATATAATCAGTCAGGTTCCAGACCGCTTGAGGAGGACCAATTAACAGGAGAGTCAGAAAAATGCCGGCTGTAACCAGCAGCAGGGTCGCACTGCTCTCGCAGAAGCTGATAAGGCCGACACTTTTTATGGTATGGCGCAGTTTATTTAATTCGAGATGCTCACCTATCCCAAAAGCAATAAGCATCAGGGCGATCTGGATAAAATGACTGAGCTCGTCTTCAACCATGCCCTGGGTTATAAGATTCAATCCACTGGGTCCCAAGGCAATACCGGCCAGAATATAGCCGGTTACCGAGGGAAGACGCAGGAGCTGGGCAAGCTTGGAGGCCACAAATCCCATTCCCAGGATCAAGGCCAGAGCAAAGGTCACACCATCCATACTACAATCTCCGGTTAATCAGATACGGTGGTCATTGCCGGGTAGAAGTACTTACCCGGCACTTTCCTACGTCACCTATCATATCAAAGCACAGAGAAAAACTCCACGGGAAAGAAGTATGGCCGGTTTCAGCTATTCGCCGGCATGACCTCAGAAAATGGAGGTCCGAAGGATAGGAAAATTATTTGACTAAGCACGGAAGGAAATTATAAGCTGATAATAAAGGATAAGTTTACTTTTATCTCTAACAAATCCAATGAAGAGAGGAGTAAAAAATGCAAAGACAAGTAGATATGGAAAAATCCATGCTTACTGCTCACCGCAATTTCATGGATAACCTGGAAAAGTCCCTTAAGATACTGGAAGAGGACATGGAGGAAGTGAAAGCGTTGAGAGTGTCCTGCACCAAGGACTGGCGCCGGTCCACCGAGCAGATTATTGACGAACTTCATAAGTATATCTATTCCATAAGCGAACCCCGTTTTGCTTCAAAAGAAGATTCAGAGCGCATTCGTGACTTACGGAAAAAACTTAAAAACCTATACATCGAATATGCCAAGATTCTGGAGGTGAATGCCACCTGACAAGATCCGGCCATTAAAAACCGGCAATCTCGAGGCCTGCGGTTCAGAAACGGCCGGAACGATCTCCAGTGTTTCAGGGCAAGATGGCGGGACCCGGCAATAGTGTATTATAGCCGCTGTATCTCCTCCACGGTCAGGGTTACGGCCCCGTAGTCCTCCTCCACCAGTCCGGTAAGCAGATAAGGCCGGCCGGGACTCAGGATATGGGCATAGCGCTGGTAGACCCGGGGGAAAAAGGTAGTCTCCACCAGGGCCTTTTCATCCTCGAAGCTCAGAAACTCCATGGCCTCCCCTTCCCTGGTCCGGAGCAGCTTGCCGCATATCAACCAGCCCGCTACAGTCACTCTGCGGTTGATATGCTCTCTCAGTCTGCTGATCGCCAGGCATCCGGTCCCGGCCAGCCTGTCCCTGTAGAGATCCATGGGATGACGCTCACAGAGAAATCCCAGGACCTTGAACTCCCGCCGCAGCCGCTCCCGGGTCTCGGGAGGCGGCAGGGGTGGAGGAGTCGGCAGAGGGGATCTGAAAAGGCCCCGGGCTGTATTTGTCCGTCTATTCCGATGCTGAGCCAGATTCCAGAGCAGAACGGTGCGGTTGCCCTCAGGGTCCAAGCTGTCCAATGCCCCGGCCTGGATCAGGGCCCGGGCCTCATCCTCCCCGGGCCTTACCCTGTCCAGGAAATCCACCAACCCGGCAAAAGACCGCTGCCGGACTTTGTCACTGATAGCCTTCAGGGTATGGCGGCTCAACCGGCTGACCGCCATCAGACCCGTTCTTAATCTATCCGCCTGCCCCCGCCAGGCTGTCCGACTCTGATTGACATCAGGGGGCAGGACCTTCAACCCCAGGCGTCTGGCCTCAGAGACGTAGGCAAAAGCGGAGTAGTAGCCCCCCTGATTGGAGAGGACCGCAGCCATGAACTCGGCCGGGAAATGCTCCTTAAGAAAGGCGGCCTGAAAAGAGACCCGGGCATAGCTGGCGCTGTGGGGTTTGCAGAAGGAATATCCGGAAAAACTCATGATCATCTCCCAAATCTCCCGGGTTACCTCCCGGCTTACTCCCCGGTCTGCGGCTCCGGCGGCGAATTTTTTTTCATAATCCTCCAGTCTCTTCTCCTTGTCCTTTTTACTCATCACCTTGCGCAGGCCGTCCGCCTCCGCCTCGGAAAATCCGGCCAGGGCCACGGCTACCCGGGAGACATCCTCCTGATAGACCATGAGCCCGTAGCTCTCATCAAGCACATCACCCACCAGAGGATGCAGGGGCCGCCAGCTTCCGCCATGCAGGCGGCGGACATATTCGCGGATAAACTCATTGGCTGCCGGCCGGATGATGGAAGACTGGAGCACCAGCTGCTCGAAATCGCCGCTCCCCGCCTTCTCCTGCAAAAGTCGCATGGCAGGACTCTCGATATAAAAACAGCCCATGGTTCCGCCTCCGGCAATTCGCATTCTGGTACGCCGATCTTCTTCCGGCTGCCAGAAACGATAGTCAAAGCTTATATTATTGGCCCGGACATTGGCCAGACAGTCGCGGATCACCCCCAGGCTGCGGTTGCCCAGGAGATCGATCTTTACCAATCCAGCCTCCTCCGCCCCATCCTTTTCCCAGTGAATAACCGGCACCCCTTTGCCGGTCATTTCCACCGGGACATAGTCACTGATGGGCTCCGGAGTGAGAATCACCCCGCCGGGATGGACAGAAAGGTGACGGGGAATACCCACCAGACCTGAAGCCAGGGAGACGATCTCCGGCCAGGGCTCGGGAAAATCACAGTCCCGCAGGCCGGGAAGCCTCCGGAGCTGATCCAGAAGATCAACCTCATCCAAAGACCGGAGTCTCCCTACCCTTCCGGTTATACGGCTGATCTCCCTTTCCGGAAGGCCGTAGGCCCTGGCAGTTTCCCGGATAGCCATCCGGGGCTGGAAGAGGACATGATTACTGACCAGAGCAGCCCGGCCGGAGAACTGCTCCAGAACGTCAGCCAGGACCTCATCCCGTTCATCCCAGGCAAAATCCACATCTATATCCGGCGGATCCCGGCGGCCCGGATGGAGAAAGCGGGCAAAATAGAGGTTGTGCTTCAAGGGGCAGACATTGGTGATATAGAGGACATAGGCCACCAGGGAAGCAGCCCCGGAACCCCGGCCGCAGATGCGGCGGCGGATCCCCTTATGATGAATAATGTCCCGCACCACCAGAAAATAGGAGGAAAAACCCATGGCATGGATAACCGCCAGTTCGTGGTCCAGGCGTTCCACTACCGCCTCGGAGAGATCAGCGCCGTAACGCTGCCTGGCTCCTTTATAGGCGGCCCGGTGCAGGAGATCTCCGGCCTTTTCTTTGCCGGGATGGGGCGGCAGGACCAGACCGAACCGGGGACCGGCAAAACTGCAGGCAGCAGTCAGCCTTTTGGTATGTCCGGCAGCCTCGGGGCACAGGGCAAATTTTTTTTCAAGCTCTTCAGGTCCGGTAAGAACAGCCCCCGGATCCGCTACCTGTCCGGCTTTAAGGGCGCTTAGACTGCTGCCGGTGGTGATCGCCCGCAGCAGACGGTGAAGTTGGTGATCTTTCGGCCTGCAAAAAAGACTGTCGCTGTGAAAGCAGAGGGGGATGGCGCGCTCCAAGGCGAAGCGCCGCAGTTTATGGCTCCGCCTCCCGGGACTGCGACCCAGATCAGCCGCCACCTCCACCCCCTTGTCCTGCCAGGCCCCCAATAAAGTCTTATCCCGGCTCAGGACCAGAAGGCCCTGCTTATACTGAGGCAGAGCCGTACCCAGGCTGAATCCGCCCCGGCAGTGCCGGGCGCTGAGCAGGCGGCAGAGATTGCTGTAACCGGCATCGTCCTTGACCAGGCAGATGGCCTGCTGACCATGACTATCCAGGAGTTCGGCCCCGATGATCGGTCTGAGCCCGTTCCGGCGGGCTGCGGCCAGGAAGGGCCAGAGACCGTAGAGGTTGTTGCGGTCTATCATGGCAACAGCCTCCCACCCCTTATCTCTGGCGGTCCGGCAGATGGTCGAGGGCGAACAGACTCCCCAGCCCAGGGAATAGTGGGAACGGATGAGAAGCATGATTAAAGAACAGGCAGGGAGGTGCCCCGTCTGATGCCTGACACCCCGTGCCGTTCACGGATCTGATCCAGGGCGTCCTGCAGCTGCCGCCTTTTTTCCCGGCCGGGCTGGGGGAAGAGGCTGAACTGCCTGGCGGAGCCGGTCAAAAGATCAAAAACAAGAGTCAGGGACCGCAGCCGCACCCGACGGGTCCAGGTCCGGGCAAGGGCCAGGCGGGCCAAGGCCAGCAGATCGTCTTCATCATCAACCGGCTCTTTACAGGTGGCCTGACGCCAGCATCGGCGCCCGTCGGAGTATTCCAGGCAGAGGCCGGTCCGGCGGGCTCTCTGCCGCCGCCGGCGAAGCCGGCTTACGAGATCTTCCACCAGACTGACCAGGGCCGCTTCCACCTGCTGTTTGTTATTGCTGTCCCCGGCAAAAAAGAAAACCTGCTTGAGATTTGACCGCTCTTCCCCGGCTGCCACCGGCTGCCGGTCTTCTCCCCTGACCGCGGCCTGGATGAAAGGGGCCCGGCTGCCGAAAACAGACCTGAGCTGGGCCAGGGTGAGTGCCGCCACCTGCCCGGCCTGGTGGAGCTGGAATTCTTTCAGCCGCTCCTTTTCCCGGAGCAGCAGCCCCGGCAGGATAGAGACCGGAAGAGGAGAGAGAAAGACGGCCTCATCACCGTCTTTAACGATATGCTCTCCCTCCGGTTTAACCACCCGGCTGGCCACCTTGGCTACCAGCTTATTGGGGGCCACAGTCCAGATGGGACGGAGGCCTAAACCGCCGGTAACCTGTTTGCGGATGCGCCGGGCCACATCCGCGGAAGGACCCAGAAGCCTGGTGCTGCCGCTGACATCGACAAAGAAATGGCCGTCCCCTTCAGCCTGTTCAATAAGAGGGGAATAAGGGCGCATCTCTTTCTGCAGGGCGGCCATCGCCCTGGTATAAAGCCCGGGACGCGGAATGAGCTGCACCGCATCCCGGCAGCGCCATCGGGCCCGGACCAGGGACATGCCCTTGCGGATCCCTTGCCTGTAGGCCTCTTCACTCATGTCATAAACTACGGCCCGGGCCGCCTGCGGGGCGATGATCACCGGCCTCTCCCGGAGACTGCTGTCCACCACCTGCTCTACTGCCGCGGCAAAATTGGTAATATTGATATGGATTATGGTCCGTTGCATGTATAAGGACTTAAAGAATAAGGGGTGCTGGTGAACGCTTAGATCTAAACTTCATCCCGGATGACTCCCACAACCTTACCCTGAATCAGGATATCCCCGAAATCGTACTGTTTCACCGGGAAGGCGGGATTTTCCGGCCGCAGTTCCACCTTATCCTGATGGAGAAAAAAACGTTTTACCGTGGCCTCTTCACTTTCGATCAGAGCCACGACGATCTCCCCGTTCCGGGCGAACTGCCTGGGCTCGCAGATCGCCAGATCCCCGGAAAAGATCCCGGCATCCCGCATGGAATCCCCCTTGACCCGCAGAGCAAAGAGATTGGCGCCCCGGAAAATCCGGCCGTCCACCAGCACGGTACCGTCCCACTCCTGCTGGGCATAGATGGGCATGCCGGCAGTGATCCGGCCGATAACAGCCACCTCCCGCAGGCGGCTGTCCTCAGCCGTTTTCCCGTCCCCGCTCTTATGGTCCTCCAGAACCCGCAGGTCACGGCTGTAACGGCCCTCCCGATAAACATATCCCTTATCTTCCAAGGCCCTGATCAGCTGAGCCACCGCCCCGTGGCTGACCTCGAGGTCGGCCGCGGCCTGTCGCAGACTGGGAGCGTACCCCCTGCTCCTGATCTCGTCATTCAGGTAATCCAGGAAACGCTGCTGTTTGGCAGTCAAAGTTTTATATGAAGATGTCACGACCTGCCCTCCCAATTATTTTGCTGATATTTATCTTATCCAAGATATATACAAATGTACATAATATGCTACACATTTGTCAAGAAGGATCTGTCACAATGGTGCCGGCAAGGGAGACCATTCCTGTCAAGACAATATCTCAGGCAAAAAAGACTTGCAAGACGGAAGGGATAACAAAGATAATCGCTAAGGCGGGAGGGCGGGGAAGCTATGGGTATGAACGGATTATAATCAGCGCCGTATCAATTGTACGGCGAATCCGGTTAAGTCACAGGCACCACCCGGTTGCCGTCCCGGTATCTCAATTCCCAGCTGCTCTCCCAATTGGGAAGTTCCCAGCGCCGGGGGGTATTCTTTCTGGTTCCGGAGAGGCGCACCAGGGTAATACGCCTGCGACCCGGTTCATATTCCACCTTGAGTTTCATATCACCCAGACTTAGATTCCTGGGATACTGCCGGTCGAATTTGGGCCGCTCCCACTCCGGGATTCCTTCAAACTCGAGGTCGCCCGCCTCCAGGGCCTCAAGGTCCTGCCCGGTCTCCAGGCCGATATCCGCAAGCCTGTTCCTCAGCCAGTCCTGCAGGTTAACCTCTTCGCCCTCGCCGTATCCCAGCTTCACATAAAGGTTCCAGGCCCCAATCTCCTCCTGGAGCCGTTTCCCTGCTTCGGGCCAGAGACGGCCGCCACTGATGAGCTCGGCCACTGCCCGGCGCAGTCGATCCCCTTCGGGATACTCAGTCCAGGAGTCGATAATCCGGCCGGCGTAGATGCGTTCGGCGGTAATTGATATCCGGTTATTCTCCAGCCTGGGCTCGCGGCAGGACACGTCTCCCAGACCGGCCCGGGCCAGCTCCTGGAGGCCGGCCGGAGCCAGACAGGTGGCGATGGTCAAGGTCCTGGTCGTGCCCTTGCCCGGTATACTGTGCCGGTCCAGGACAACTGCAGCCTGGGCCTTTCCCGGCATCCTGGTCCCCTTGCCGATCTCCACCTCCTCACTGCCGTTACCCAGGGCCCAGCTGCGCTTAAGTCTCCTGACAAAGGCCAGATCCGGGACTGCCTCAATAATGCCGCCAACCAGCCGGTCCCGGGCCGGAGGCCTTGATCTCTCCGGAGGAGCCAGCCCCAGGGCCTGTCTTATCTGCTCGGCGGTGCGCCGGGATTCACTCAAGGCCGCCTGATTCAAACGGAGCGAAGCCGGAGGTCTTCCCCGGACCAGCCGGACCAGGGTACAGGCGTCGCAAGCCTCCGGGGCGAACTCTTCCAGGTCAGTCCAGCCTTCCTCGGACTGGTTGCGGGCCAGGAGAGACCCCTGGGCGTTCAGGGCTGCAGCCAGATCAACCATGTCAGCCCGGACTTTTTCATCCTTGAAGGCCGCAATCAAATGGGCAAGCTGGGAATCAAGGGGGAGGGGGAAGAGCCTGCGGCCGTGCTCGGTAATTACACCTTCCCTGTCTACCGCCCCCATGGACTGGAGCCTGGCCAGGGCCTTGTCCAGGGCAGGTCCGGGAATAGGGTCGGGGTATTCCAGCTCCCGGATTTTGACGCCGCAGGCCGCTGCAGCCAGGATGAACTCGGCCGGGTCTTCCCGAACCACCTCCGGAGGGGTATAGGATTGAAGCCGGGCCGCTTTGCTCCAGAGCCGAAAGCAGCCTCCCGGCCCCAGTCGGCCGGCCCGCCCGGTACGCTGATCCGCAGCCGCCTGAGAGATTACAGAGAGGGCCAGGACGGTGCGGCCCCCCCGGTAATGAGTCCTCCGTTCCAGGCCACTGTCCACCACCACCCTGACCCCAGGCAGGGTAAGGGAAGTCTCAGCCACGTTGGTGGCCAGGATGACCCGGGAATGTTCCGAAATCTCCAGGGCCCTGTCCTGAGAGGAGGCATCCACCGAGGCATGCAGGGGAATGACCTCCACTCGGGGACACTTCTTCTCCAGTCTGGACCGGGCCGCCTGAATCTCCCCTTTCCCGGGCAGAAAGACCAAAACATCCCCTCCCTGGCTGTATTCCAGGGCCCGGACTACGGTCTCAGCCACCCGCTTGTCCAGATCCCTGCTTCCGGGCAGAGTAGGAGAACCACTGTAGTGCAGGTCC
Source organism: Desulfurivibrionaceae bacterium (assembly GCA_046537975.1). GTDB lineage: Bacteria > Desulfobacterota > Desulfobulbia > Desulfobulbales > SURF-16 > JAWLDV01. The sequence continues at coordinate 65,905 of JBKHJR010000001.1, read as the reverse complement.
ACCTCAAAGAGCTTGCCCTCTGCCTGCAGGCGGTATCCTCCCAGATAATCGGCCAGGCGCCGGCCTTCCACAGTGGCGGAGGTAAGGACCAGCCGCCTGTTCCCCGTGCGCAGCAAAGCAGCCAGAAGATCGGTGTCCCAGCGTCTCTCATGGAACTCGTCCAGAATCACGGTATCAAAGCCGCTGAACCTGTCAGCGGCGTACCAGCGCAGGGCAATGCCCGGAGTGACAAAGACAATCCGACTCGCAGAAGTGTATTCCCCTTCAAAACGAACGGCATAACCCACTTCTCCCCCCGGCCGGACCTCCAGGGTCCGGGCCACGAACCTGGCCAGGGAACGGCAGGCCAGGCGCCGGGGCTCCACCACCAGTACCCGGCCGCTTTCCGCACACCAGACCGGCAGCCTGGTGGACTTGCCGCTTCCCGGCGGAGCCTCCACCACCACCGGCTTCCGGGCCAGGGCGGAGGTGAATTCAGATTGCAGCTCATCTATAGGCAGTTCAACCATGATTTCCTTTGACCGTGCTTACCGATACCTGATGGTAAGATAATCGCAAAATCATCCCTTAACTTCCCCGGCGCACCAGGCCAGGCCTGAACTGAACAGAGTCCCTACAGCAAGCAGAGCGCTCAGCACAGTCAGACTCAAAGCCTGATCCAGAAGAAAACCCAGCACCACCGGTGCAATGGCGGTGGAAACCACCATAATGGCCTGGACCATGGCCCGGATAGCTCCCAAATGCAGGACCCCGTAACGCTCTGCCCAAACCGCTCCGGCAGCGGTACCGGCAAATCCCTGGGTAATCCCGACCAGACCCAGATAGGCAAAAGCCAGCCAGTCTCCCCGGCTGACACCCAACAAAATCAGACCTGCGATCATGGGTAAAAGTGCCAGAGCCAGAGACCGCCTGGCTCCAAGCCGGTCCACCAAAAGACCGGCCACGGTCAGAGCTGCCAGATGACCGGCGGCATAGCCGCTGAAAGCAGAGCCCACCAAAGGCAGGGGCCAGTCATGAATACGGGCGATAGCCACCTGATGAAAGAGGATAGCAGTAACCACAAAGGGAGCAGCTACCGCAGCAGGCAGGACCATATAAAAACCCGGGTCCCTCAAAACCTCCCTCCGGCCGTAATTAACGGCATTCTCAGTCCCCCCTTTCAAAGAATGGTCGCTGACAGGGGCTATGGTCCGGCTGGAGAGGTAAAGAAGAAGAGGCAGAATCAGGATCACCAGAGCGCCTGATCCGGCCAGCCAGGGTGCCCTCCAGCCCAGGGGCTCGATCAGCAGGACCGCACTCGGGGGCAGCACCGCTTCGGCCAGGGGAATCCCGGCGGCCGCCAGGGCCACCGCCTTTCCCCGATGCGCCGTAAAGTATCGGGCGGCAGTGGTAATTCCCAGGTGGGAGATTAATCCCTGACCCCCGAAACGGATCAGGATAAATCCCAACCCCAGGACCAAGACCCCTGGGGCCGAACCCACTAAAAAACAGCCCAGTGCCAGGATTGCTACAGCCAGGCTGGTAATCCGGGCCAGGGGCCAGGTGTCTGCCAGTCTGCCGAAACGGAACAGCAAAAAGGCACTCAGGATGGTGGCGGTGCTATAAATCCCTCCGTAAGAAGTATTAGATAGCTCAAAGGCCTCCCTGATCTCTCCACCTACCACGGAGACGAAAAAGGTCTGACCGAAGCCCGAGGTAGCGGTGGCAGCAAGGGCGAAAAAAGCCAGTCTGGGCTTTAGCCTGATAAACTCCGGAACTCTGATGAAAATATCGTGCCTCCCTTAAAACATTGTCAACCTTCTTTAAGGATATAACCTGAAACTTATATTTCAAGTCCCGACCCTTGTCGAATATAATAAAAAGGCAGGGTGACCAAAGAACATCACCCTGCCTTACAAGAGCCTCTGCGAGCCCGGCTTCAACCTGTCTTTTTTCTAAGAAGCGTTATCAGCACCTGTTATCTCCAGCAGGGAATCAGGCCGGTCAGTGATGATCCCGTCCACCCCCATCTCCAGGTACCTGCGCATCACCTCTTTCTTATCCACGCCCCAGATCTGGACCAAAAGCCCCTTGTCCCGGGCCCGGCGGATAAAGTCCTGAGTGGCCAGTTTGAAGGGACCCCACCGTTCCGGAATCTGCAGCACCTGGAAGTCGGGGCTGTAGAGCCCGGCCAGGTGGAACAGATGCAGGATATAGAGACGACGCACTTCAACCTTGGAGGCTCCGGTGATTGCTCCGGGCAGCTCCTGACGCAGACACTCCAAGACGTTGTGGTGAAAAGAAGAGACCACGGTATTGTCCAACCGCCCGAATTCCCGGAGCATCTCTGCCAGGATTTGCACGATCTCAGGGTTATCGGGTTTTATCTCGATGCACAGCGGAGTATCAGAAAATTCCTGTAAGACCTCCCGCAAGGTGGGGATCTCAAGACCCTGCCCCCGCCAGGGATGTTCCCCGGGGCGGTCAGGGGAAGTGAATCTGTACCCTGCGTCCAGTCTCTTGAGTTCTTTCAGGTCCATATCCTCCACCTTGCCCCGCCCCTGAGTGATCCGCTCTACTGTGGAATCATGAATAACCACCAGCTCCTTGTCCCGGCTCAGATGCACGTCCATCTCCAGGCCGTGCACCCCCAGCTTTAGGGCGTGCTTAAAAGCGGCCATGGTGTTTTCCGGCCTGAGACCGGACCCACCCCGGTGAGCGATCACCATAGGGCCCTGGTCTCTGCTGAAGGCGGCAGGAGGCTGCTTTTCCGGGACCTCACCGTCGCAGGAAAGCATCAGCATGGTCATCAGGCCGGACATAACCATAATTTGACAGGACCTCTTGAACCTGACACGTTTTTTGGGGGATGACAGCCTGCTCCTGGCCGGGAGGATGTTAAATGTCCCCTCCGGATACCGAGCGACCCTGATGTCTTCATTTCCTTTTAACTCAACTTGCCGGCTTATGAAAATTACTACGATTTCAAGAGATTGGCATAGCCATTCAGGAACTGCTTCGTGTTGACTGGTCCTAAGGCTCGCTTCACTAAAATTTCAAAACTCGCTCGTACCTCGCTTCAGGCAGTTGAAATTTTAAACGTTTCGCTTCGCCAAGAACCACTAACAAACACTGCGCAATGTTCCTGAATAAACATACCAACCATAAGACACCATATCTTACATGAAATTTGCGCGCTTTATCAAAGAGATAAATCAACCCGGGAAATTGAGATTTTAATACCGGTGGCAACATATAAGACTAATAGAGTAAGCAGAAAAAAAGATTAAGTCAAACAACTTGGCAGGATTCCTGCCGCCTGGATAAGAAGATTACCGTAATCCCCGGAAGGCAGGATCCCCCTAAGATTAAACAGGGCGAATGGCCTGATAAGGAATTGAAGATTGACAACCGGGCTTAAAAAACAAATAATTTAACTAAGAGTTCACACCATCGGCTGTCCTCTGACCTCATAACAAGGGAGAACTACAGTATGCGGATAAAAATCTTACTCACAGCCCTTATGCTCTCAGTCCTCTGTCCGGGCTCCGGTTTCTCCGCTGATCTTGAAAAACGGGCTGCAGAAAGCCGGGAGTTCATCTCGCAATATGCCAATGAACTCAAAAGCCGCCTCAGACTGGCATTCCTAAAAGGAGGGGCGGTCAAAGCCATTACTGTATGCAGCGAAGAGGCTCCCCGGATTGACCGGCGCTTTACAGTGCGCTCCGGCTGTGAGATAGGCCGCACCTCCCTCAAATACCGCAATCCCGACAACGCCCCGGACCAATGGGAGAAAAAGGTGTTAAAGAAGTTTAAGAAGCAGAACGAGGCCGGCCGGGACCCTGAGGACATGGAACTATATTCGGTTGTGAAAAAGGACGGCAAAAAATATTTCCGTTACATGAAGGCCATTAAAACCGAGGAAGTCTGCCTTAAATGCCACGGCAAATCAATTGCCCCTGAGGTTGAAAAGAAAATAGACAAATTTTATCCCCGGGACCGGGCCCGGGGATTTTCCGAAGGCGACATCCGGGGGGCCTTTACCCTGGTTCAGCCCATTTCAAACCAATAACCGACACTGAGCTCTAAACTTCCAGGCGCTGTTAACGATTTAAACCTCGTATACCTCCGGCTCCAAGCCTGACCCGCCTTCAAGTTCCGCCAGCTTGCGGAGCTGGGTCCAGCAGTCCACCTTATGCTCCTGATACAGGGCCTGGTGGTCTATCCTGGCCAGGGAGGCGGCCTCCACCGCCAGGAGGGAAAAGCCTGCCACAATCCCCTGGTTGGCCCCGACCATCCTGCCCTCGATCGGGGCGCAGTCGCAAACCGTGGAGATCTCGGTGGCAAAATTGACATAAGCCGTCTTGTCCGGATCAAATGTGGAGGCAACCGCCTTAGCGGTCACAGCCAGACCCTGGCTCAACCTCTCCAGATTATGCAGAGTTATGGCCCCTTCCGGACAGGAACTGCTGCAGATGGGACAGCGCATGCAGTAAGGGCTGTCGATAACCGCAACATTCCCTTCCATTCTGGGCAGGCCCAGCCAGCAGGCCTCCACACAGGTTTCGCAGCCCTGACAAAGACCCTCATCCAGAACCAGGTCCACCAGGCGGTGCTGCTCCAGCTTGCTTTTCTTGCCCACACAGCCCATGGCCAGATTTTTAACCGCACCTCCGAAACCGCTCAAAGGATGGCCCTTGACATGGGAGAGTACGATCATGGCGTCGGCCTGGTGCACAGCCCCGGCCACTTCCACTTCCGGCAGCAGAGGATCCCCGGTTCCGACCGAAACCGTGTTTTCGCTTTTCAGACCATCTGCCACAATAAAGGGGGCAAAGCCGAAGCCGTTGGCCACCGCAGTCTCCATATGGTCCAGAGCGTTGGTACGCTTCAGAGGATACAAGGTACTGGTGTCGGTCAGAAAAGGCTTGCCCCCTTTCTCCCGGATCAGGTCCAAAACCTGTTTAACAAAGAAAGGACGGATGTAATTGGGGTTGCCCAATTCACCGACATGAAGCTTGACCGCTACTATGTCACCTGCCTGCACCGCATCCAGAATACCGGACTTCAGATACAGTTTTTCGGCTTTCTCCAGCATATTCCCCCCGGAAGTCCAGGGAGTGAAAAAGACGCTGTTATCGCTCATATAAGCCTCCTTGACTGAGGTGATAATTCGTGACTCCAGATTGGATACTTAAACAGGATAAACCCGCAAGAGGACTTTTGACAAGTATGACCTTTACCCTTGGCAGATTTATTAAATGCTTACCATGGCCACGATCCCCTCTAACCTTGTGACCGGCTTGGAAATAGCGGACCAGGGAAATGGCCGCATATACCTTACCATAATTTCAATAAGGGGAAGATTGAAGCCCTCAACATAAATTACAGCAGGATGAGGGGTACATAGAGCTCTTCTTCCGTAAGCCCCCCATGCACTCCTTTCTGTTCTGATGCTCTATCCTCGGTGAGCAGGCAATCTTTAATAACGTAATTATCCCGCATCAGCAAAGCGTAATCCCCGATCCGCTCCTCCAGCCTTGGCGAGGAAGGCCCCGGGCCGAAATAGCCTTCCCGGATAAGGTCCCGGCCGGTTTTCAGTTCACAGGCAAAGCCGAGTTCGTGGTCAATGTAGTGCTCAAAATCCCCTTGACGCTCCGGGCGCACATAGCAGTAAGCGCAGCGGGGGTCGCCGCAGAGGGGAAGAGCCAGGGTGGAGGCAAGCCGGGGGTGATCATTCAGGTGGATAACTCTATCGGCAGAGCTATCAACCAGGCCGTGATCGGCGCTTATCAGGACGGTGGCTCCGCTATCCGCCACCTCGGGAAGAAAGGTTTGACACTGCCTGTCCAGCTCCCGGAAAAGGGTCTTCACCTCGGGACTGCTTATCCCCTTCTCATGGGCAAGACTGTCCAGATCCGGCAGGTAGGCTATGACCATACCGGCCTTCCCGGAAACCGCCAGATTTTCGAGCCGGGCAAACATCCCGGCCAGATCCTCATAAGAGTGGCGTTGGGCCTTTCCTGACAGGGTCCGGCTGTAGCCGGAATCGATCAGATAGTGGGGCAGTACCACGTGACAGGGAATATCCAGCGAATTGAACAGGGAATCACTGCCGATAAACTGAGCCGGGGAAACACCGGCCCCGGAAAAACTGGGTCCGCCGTAACGGGGCCGGAAAGGCAGGACCGTGGCTACTGTACCCATTTCCTTGAAAAAAGTATACCATCCGATGATTCCGTGCTGCCGGGGGCCTACCCCGGTATAAAAGCTGGTCACCGCTGTGGCGGTGGTGGGAGGAAAAACCGAGGACAGCCGCCTCTTGCGGTGCCGGAAGAGGAAACTGTCCGGGAAATTCCCTAAAAAAGAGTCCCCCAGTCCATCAATGACCAGAAGAACAAGAGGCCGTCCGGACAGTTCCCGTTCCTCCAGGCCGACCAGGGGGGCATAGCCCCGGGGCTTGCCTCCTGAAGCCAGAATCAGGGAAGAAACAAGGTTGACAATACTGTAGTTATAATCCGGTCTTATCATTTAACCGATCCTGACCTTACTGCCGCAATTGTAAAAGCGACAGCCCGGCAAAATACTGTCAAGGCAGGAGCCATTCCATAACCTGGCAGGTTCCGTATGCTACAGCTATGCCATAGACAAAACTCCAGAGAGTGCCGATCATGATATATTCGGTCTCCATACGCTGGCTGGTTTCTTTGAGTTCCCCGAATCGGAATATCGTTTTTGCCGCTATCAGAAAGCCCAGACTTTCCGGAGTCTCAATCAGGATAAAAAGAAAAATCAGGGCTCGCTCCAATCGGCCGATTATCTTGCCGCCCTGCTGCAATCCTCTTCCAACCCCGGGCCGTTCTCCCTCTTTTGACGCGGATTCCCCCATCTCGTCAAGATGGGAAGCTACAGCTGTATTTACTGCTACACTGCCTCCATTAACAGCCAGAACAAAACCTGCTGCCAGGACAAGAGCCTTAAAAAATAGAGAACCGAAAAGTATCATCCAGTAGGTATCACGGCCGGGGAAAACAGGGGCAATCAACCAGACCAGAGCCAGAATAACTGCAACATGGGCCGCCTGATCAAACATCAGGGCCCTGAACCCTTTACCGGCTGATAACGATTTCAGATAATCTATTGCTGCGTGGGAGAGAAAAATTACAACAGGGATGGACCAGGCCTGCCAGAATCCGGCCAGAAGATAACTCAGGGCGGCAACAACAAGAGAGTGTTTAAACAGAATGCGGAAACTCCGGGGCTTGCGGGTGGCATCATTATCGGCCTGCAGCAGAAAATCCCCGAATATATGGGCACTCAGAAGACATATGGTGAGCTGTACTGAAAAATCAATCATTAATCCAGTCCCAACCATACAGGCATAAATGGCTGCTTAGTCTAAATACAGCCATATCAGGCTGTATAATCCGGGAACAACCTGTAAAGGCTGTTCTCAAATAAATAAAGAACCTTTTCAAGGTGACGCCACTGAGCTCTTTTAAGTAACTTGGCTACGGTCTGCTGCTTGACCGCCGGATTCCAGAGGGTGGCTATTCTATTCTGAGTTTGATTCAATAGGGCGCCATACAGGGCAAGAGACTGTTTCTCACTTAAATCCGAAACAACGGCATCAAGAAGAATCACAATGGAATTAAAAACTTCTGATTTGACGTCCGGGTCATCAAGAGAAAAAGCCATAGAACAGAAAGCTTCCATTTCTTCCAGAGCCTTACCTGACAGGTAAAATGCCCTCCCCTCTCCCTCACTCACCCTGCGCTCGGGGATAAACGAGATACGGCCGACTGCAAAAGCCATACGCGTGTCAACCCTGTTCTGCATATGTGCCTTTATATAAAGCCTGTACAGCAGCCCTGTCCTTATAGACATTCCGGGATCTGCAACAAGCAGCTGCCAGCTGTCACCACGAAAGATATCAATATCCAGGGGAACAGCTTTCGGGTGCGCCGCTCTCAGGGCATCCCCCCCTGACCTCATGACTTCATAAAGCTTCTTTCTCTCGAAATCCGGAAGCCCGGAAGAGCCGATAATATCACCGGTAATTACGGCATACAATTTATCGGGATTGATCTCCATAAATAAACCTTCTCAACCCTGGATCATTTCATCCATGGGCATAGTCCGGCAGAAAGCCGGGGCTCGGCGGGATTATCCACCTTCCTCAATACTCGTCATACTTGAAACTCTTGCCTTTCACCAGCTCGGCCGGATACTTTTCTTCGTTCTTTTTGATCTTTTCCTCCGCCGCCTGCAGGGGATCAACACCCAGCTTGTGGGACATAAGCAGGAGGTAGATGAAGATATCGGCAATTTCATCGGAAAGGTGATCTATTTTTTCCGGCGGGATATCCTGGTCTTCCGTGGTCCACTGGAAAAACTCCAGAAGTTCTGCGGATTCCAGGGAGATGGAAAGGGCCAGGTTCTTGGCGGTGTGGAACTGGGCCCAGTCCCGTTCGTCACGGAAGCGGAGAAGTCTGTTTAGAATTTCCTGAATTTCTTTCATATTCTTATCTGAAACGATGAGGTTGTCCTTTCATTAGATTAATTAAACTCTATGATATGTCAATAAGATACTGCAGGGCTGCAGAGATAATGGGAATGGGGAACCGGATTAACAGGTCCAGGTAGGCCTCTGTACTTATCAGAACCCCTTCTTAAAAGCCACCAGATAACTTTAATCCCCTATCCCCTCCAGAGCTTCCCAGCGCTGGTAAGCCTCTTCCAGCTCTTTTTCAAGTTCAGCCAGCCTGTTTCTAAGTCTGACGATCTTATCTCCTCCCTCCTGCTGATAGCTTTCCGGATCAGCCAGGGCACTGTACAGATTTTCCTGCTCGGACTCCAAGACCTCGATTCTTTCCGGCAGTTCCTCCAGTTCCTTCTTTTCCTTGAAAGTGGGTTTCCGGGTACCGTTCTTAACTGTTTTCCCCTTTTTCCTTCCGGTCTGCTGGTCCAGGGCGGCAGCAGGCTCCTGTTTTTTTCTCTGCTTAAGCCAGTCGCTGTAACCGCCGGCATAGTCCTGAAAACAGCCTTTGCCTTCATAGGCCAGGGTACTGGTTACCACATTGTCCAGAAAGGCCCGGTCATGACTGACCAGGAGGACCGTACCCTGATAATCGACCAGCAGTTCCTCCAGGAGTTCCAGGGTCTCCATATCCAGGTCATTGGTGGGCTCATCCATAACCAGCAGGTTGGCGGGCCTGGTGAAAAGCTTGGCCAGAAGCAGCCTGTTCCTTTCCCCCCCTGAGAGAATGGAAACCGGAGAACGGGCCCGGTCCGGGGTAAAAAGAAAATCTTTGAGATAGCCGATTATATGTTTGCTGCGGTTGTTGACGACAACCATGTCTTTCCCTTCCCCGACATTTTCAGCCACAGTGGCCTCTTCATCCAGCTGGCCCCGCAGCTGATCAAAATAGGCGACCTCCAGGTTGGTACCCAGCTTGATCTTTCCTGACGTAGGCTCGAGATCACCCAGCAGCAGCTTGAGGAGAGTGGTCTTGCCGCAGCCGTTGGGACCGAGTAACCCCACCTTGTCTCCCCGCAGGATAGTGGTGGAGAAATCAGAGATTACCGGTTCAGTTCCGTAGCTGTAGGAAATATTTTGGGCCCGGACCACCAGTTTTCCGGATCTTTCCGCTTCCTGGATCTCCATCTTCGCCTTGCCGCTCAACTCCCGCCGGGCCCGGCGCTCCTCGCGCATGGCCTGCAGAGCTCTGACCCTGCCCTGATTGCGGGTGCGTCTTGCCTTGACCCCTTGTCGTATCCAGGCCTCTTCCTGGGAAAGCCGCTTATCAAACTTCTCCTGATGTTCCGCCTCCACTGCCAGCCATTCCTCCTTTTTCCTGAGATAGGTATGCCAGTCTCCCGGCCAGCTGGTGAGGACACCCCGATCCAGATCAAGAATCCGAGTGGCGAGACTTGCCGCCAGCATCCGGTCATGGGTGATGAAGAGCAGTGAACAGTCAAGCCCCTTGAGGAAATCCTCCAGCCAGTTGATGGAATCGATGTCCAGATGATTGGTGGGTTCATCCAGCAGAAGCAAATCCGGAGAACTCACAAGGGATCGGGCCAGCATGGTTCTGCGCTTCAATCCTCCGGAGAGATCAGCGAAAACAGCTTTCGGATCCAGTTTAAGTCTGGAAAGAACCGACTCCACCTGCTGCGCTATATCCCAGCCGCCGGCTGCCTCTATTTTAGCCTGGATATCACTGAGCTCGGCAAACAGGGTTGAATCCTGATACGAGCTCAGGGCCTCGCTTATTTCATGATGCCTGGTAAGAAGCCCCTGGAGCTCGGCCAGACCGGAAGCCACTACCTCATATACCGTGCCTTTCAGGTCTCCAGGGACTTCCTGGCTCAGCATAGCGGTTTTCATCCCCTGACTACGAATAATCTGGCCGCTGTCCGGAGAGAGATCGCCGTTAATAATTTTCAAAAGGGAAGATTTGCCTTCACCGTTTCTACCCACCAGGCAGACTCGTTCTCCGCTTTCAATCCGGAGGTTAATCCGGTCAAGGAGGTTACTGCCGCCGAAGGCAAGGCTTACTTCCTGTAGATTTATTAAGTTCATGTATAAAAAAATGGAATAAAGTTTTGAGGATTAATGATATTGTATCAACAACTTGCAGAATACCGCCTTTACTTCAAGTATATCAGCAGGCAGGTAATACTTTTTGTATCCGATACTAAACTAATCGGCTTAACCTTTAATGTTAACCGCTAATACCTGAAAACTAAAGGTTAATAAAATAAACAGTAAATCATTTCATTTATATTCACAGTTACAATTTTTTTCCTGTTGACAAATATTGTATTTAGCCTACCTATTAGTATAGTCATTAATTTTTGTACAACTCTTGTCAGGTTCACTGATTAAATGAAAAAACTGCACTAAACAGGAACCAGAAAAGCAGATTAACCAAAGCCTTGCTCTGCGGAGCATAACAATATATGCCTTTTGAACAATCCCCGGATGGTCTGGGCAAGATCTACATCCCGGAACAGTCCGGTAAAGAAAAAAAACAAAGGTGTCCGGACTGCTTCGCCTGCCAGTGGTGCAGTGACGAACGCTGCAAGATCTGCCGTCCCCGAAAGGCATGTCCCTGCGACAAGTCAGGTAATTCTGAATACGACAGAAGTGATTTATAATTTGAAAAGGAACAATAGAGTAATACAGACTGCCAGATAGAAAAAACCCACCACCGACCAACGGCCCAGCACCTTTTCGGGCTTGCGCAGTCTTGCTCCCAGAGGGGAGGAGGGAGAAAGGGCCAGCCATTTGCCGAACCAGGAAGTATCCAGACTCTGATAGAAGTTTTCAGCCCCGGCGAGAAATTTTTTGACCGGAGTGGATAATTGATCAACTACCTTGACACAGCGTACCGGAGTTGGGGCGGATGACCGGGCGGTTAGCAATTCTTCTTCCGGACAGGCCCCCGGAAAAAGATCTCCAGCCCTTTTTCTGAACCCGTCCGGCAGGATAAACCAGAGCAGAAACAAACCGGTACCTGCGGCCACCGGCCAGAAAGAATGCAGGATCAGAGAAGGATCCAGGGAATGTCTGCCCAGCCTGTGCGCAACCGGCCACATCCAGAGGCAAAAAACCGATCCGGCCAGGGCGGCAAGCCAGGGCAGGATCAGCACCTTTTGCCCTGTCCCGGCCGGCCTTTTCCGCCAGAACAGCCTGCAAAAGTGCAGCATCAGGACCGTGGTCCCCAGAGAAGAGACAGGAAGAAAGACCCGGCCCAGGGCGTACCAGCTGCCGCCGCTTACCTGGGCCAGTTCCTTGAGGCCGGTCTTGACCACAGCGCCGCTGGTCAGGGGGAGACCTGCCAGGGAAAGGGAAGCCAGCAGTAAGCCGGCCAGGAGCAGGGGCCGGGCGAGCCTTCCACCTCTTTCAATTACACCATAGCCTAAAAACAGGCTGCCTTTGGCCAGGGAATGATGCACGGCATAAAGGGGGAGCAGGTAAACGGCATACTCCCCTCCCTCCCGTGACAAGAGACCCAGGCCTACCACAATGGTCATCAGGCCCATCTGACTCATGCTGGATGATCCCAGCACCGCTCCCGCCTTTCGCTGCCCTAATCCGTAGATCACCCCGTAGATTGCAACCAGGCCTCCCGCTGTTATAAAAAGCAAGGCCCCGCTTCCGGATACCATATAACCCAGGGGGATAAAGCGCAACCAGCCCAGGATTCCGGCGTTGGCCATGGCCCCGGCCAGGGCTGTGGCTCCGGGGATCGGGGTCTGCTGGTAGGCTGGAGGCATCCAGGCCTGGAAAGGCAGAGCCCCGACCTTGACTCCAAAAGCGATAAATAGAAGAAGCAGGGCGGGCAGGGACAAGGAGATATCTGCGATATCCGAAAAAGATCGGCTCTGGGCCTGGAACGAAATCAGGACCAGGGCAGTGAACATGGCCACCTCACTGACCATGACCAGAATAAGATAGATCCTCCCGGCCCGGCGGGATTCAGGGGTATGATAATGGTTAATCAGGCCGTAAGCGGCAAAACTCATAATGGCAAAAAACAGATAGAAACCCAACATATCCCGGGCCACGATTAACCCCAGGTTACCGGCCATGGCCACCAGAAAATAGGCGCTGAACCGACGCTCTCCCTGCCGGTTTCGAAATTCTTCCCTGACTGTAAGTGCGGCCAGCAGCCAAATGACTGCGGTGATAAAGAGGAAAATGCGGCCGGTACCATCAAGCCCCATAACACCACCCATAAAAAACCAGGGTACCCGGACCACAACATCATCTGGAATGACCAGACCAGCTAACAGAGCAGGCACCGTAGTCCAGGGCAGAAGGTTCCATCCGGCTTTAAGTTTACGGACCGCGGGCAGACAGCAGCGCACCGCTACCAGAAGAGGTAACCCTGCCACCAGAGATAAGATAACAGGATAGATTATACTCAGCAAACCGGTTTCGGTCATGACAGGCCGTACTCCAGCATAATAAACCTTACCCAGGCCAGGGGGCTGATCTGTGCATTAGCCAATAACCCGGAGAATATCACGATTACTGCAGTGATCAGGGGTGGTACCAGGAGCATCCAGTGGGTTTCATAGGCGCCGAACTGCTTGTCCTGGGGCCAGGGCAGAGCCTGCTCCCTGAACCAGGCCCTGAAGAGGATGGGCAAAAAGTATGCGGCATTAAGGAGGCTGCTGGCTACCAGCACACCGATAATCCACCAGTTCTCGGCCTCAAGGCTGCCCAGGCCGAGGTACCATTTGCTGACAAAACCGGCGGTAGGCGGTATTCCTATCATCCCCAGGGCCCCGACAGTGAAGGCAGCCATGGTCAGAGGCATGCGACGGCCTACCCCATCCATTTCACTGATCTTGTGAATACCCAGAGTTTCCGCCAGATTACCGGCACAGAAAAAAAGCGTTACCTTCATCAGGCCCTGATGGACCAGATGAACGATGCCGCCGGTTGCAGCCGCAGTCTGGGGAGCCAGGCTTACACCCAGGGCAATATAGGAGATCTGGCTCACTGTGGAAAAAGCCAGGCGCCTTTTCAGGTCATCCTGCTGCAGGGCCCGGATGGACCCCCAGATAATGGTTAGTGAAGAAAAAAAGGTAAGCCAGGGCAGTACCCCCAGATGCATTGCGTTCCTTACTCCGTAAACATCAAAAACAATGCGGACAACGCCGAAGGCTCCCGCTTTGACCACAGCCACGGCATGGAGCAAGGCGCTGACCGGAGCCGGAGCCACCATGGCCTGGGGCAGCCAGCCGTGCAGAGGGACTATTGCCGCTTTCACTCCCACCCCGGCTATAAGCAGCAGAAAAATCAGCTTCAATTCCATCTGATGCCCGGCCAGAAACACAGGGGAGAATCCCGCCGGAGTAAAGTCCCCCAGACCCACCAGAGTATGGAGCCAGATAACTCCGAAGAGAAACACTGCCCCGCCTCCGAAGGCGTAAATCAGGTACTTGCGTCCAGCCTCCAGGGCTTCATCAGTCCCGCGATGGATAATCAGGGGGTAAGTGGCCAGGGTCAGCATCTCGTAAAAAAGAAGGAAGGTCACCAGGTTGCCGGCCATGGCAATGCCGATGGTAACAGTCACACAGAGACTGAAGTAACCGAAGAAGTGGCTGCGGTTCGGGGAGTTCTCCAGGTAGCCTACAGCATAGATGGTGGTCAGCAGCCAGAGGACGCCGGACAAAGTGGCGAACAGGGCGGACAGGGGATCGGCGTTTAAAAATATCTCCACCCCCTTGAAAAGGGGGAGCCGCAATTCAAAAGTCCGGCCGAGATAAATGGCAATATCCATTATCACAATCAGAATCACCTTGAACAGGGCGCCCATAAAGTTCAAGCTGGTTCGCAGCCGGGTGCTTTCCTCGGCTATGGCGAAAATGACTACCCCCGGCAGGAAGGAACTGACCAGAATGGCGATAATCAAGCCGCTTTCCCAGCTCATGGCGCCCCTCCCATGGAGAGAACCACGCCCGCCGCCTGATTCATCTTGATTATGTACAGAGGATAGGGCGCGATCAGTCCCATAAACAGGGAGCAGACAGCCAGAGCCAGAGCAGGCCACTCCAGAAGACCGGCGCTGGCATGACGCTGACCTGCCGTCTGATCCGGAGGTATGATAAAAAGCTGGGAGACTACCCGAAAGACGTAGGCGGCAGCCAGGAGGCTGCCTGCCATAAGGACCAGGGCCCACCACCACTGCATAGAAGACAGGGCAGCGGTGAGCATCATCCACTTGGCGGTAAAGCCTCCGGAAGGAGGCAGGCCCATAAGATTTACCCCGGCTATGGCATAGGCGAAGACCGTAACCGGCAGATAGGATCTGATCCCTGCCAGGTCGGCGACCCGGTCATGTCCGGTATGAAGAAGGATGGTACCGGAGGCCATAAACATGGCAGCCTTGGCAAAGGCGTGGCCGACAGCCATAAAGATTACCGCCCTCCAGGCCTGATCTCCGCCATTTTGAAAGGCCAGGGGAAAGGCAATAAAGAGATAGCCCAGCTGGGAAACAGTGGAATAGGCTACCAGAAGCTTCAGGCGCTGCTGGCGCATGGCCTGGACCGCCCCCCAGAGGATGGCCGCCGCCCCCAGGGCACCGATCAGATTATAGGCTGAAACCGGCATAACCGGGGCAAAAACATCAAACCACAGTCTGAACATCATAAAAAAAGTGCCCTTAACCACCAGACCGGAGAGAATGGCACTTACCGGGGCCAAGGCGTTGGCATGAGCCGGCGGCAGCCAGAAATGGAAGGGGAAAAGAGCCGTCTTCAGAAGAAGCCCTACACTCATCAGGGCCAGAGCCGCCCGGACCCCGGGCTCGTCTGAAGCCATTTCAGTCAGGAGACCAAGATCAAGAACTGCATAGGTTTTATAAATAAACACCACCCCCAGGAGATATGAGAGAGAGCCCAGCAGACTGACCAGGAGATAACGAAGGGAAGCGATCTGGGAGGCCGGCTTGCCGGAAAGTGCGGTCAGGGCTGCGGCGGAAACCCCGATCAGCTCCAGGGTAACGTAAAGGTTGAAGATATCGTTGGAGAGAAACAGGGCGTTGAGCCCGCTCAGCAGTATCATCCAAAGGGGCCAGAAAAACCGTTCCTGCCGCTCATGTCGGTCAATCCGGTAGTGAGCATCGACCCGGAAGGCGAAATAGCCCCGGGCATAAAAGGTAATTCCCAGACCGGTAGCGGCAGTCATGGCCAGCATGAGCAGGGACGGACCGTCGGCCCTCAGGGAAATACCCAGGGGAGCGGACCAGCCGCCAATACTGTAAGATACCGGACCGTAGAGGATAAACCGCCTGAACAGGACAATTACTGCCAGGCTGTTCAGAACAAGAGCAGCCAGGGAGATCAGCACTGCCCCCCGGCGGACCAGGAAACAGAGGATCCCTGCCAGCAGGGGACCCATAACCGGCAAGACTATCCAGGATGGATCGGCAAAGATCATTGCCTGCCTGCTCTCTCTTCAGATTTTTCCGGCTGTCGGCTGAGGAGCCGGGAAGAGGCCGAGGTCTCCTGAATCCGGCAGGCCAGGATCAGGGCCAGGGCAGTGGTGCTTACCGAAACCACGATACCGGTCAGGATCATAGCCTGGGGAACGGGATCCACATGTCCCTTGCCAGGGCTATGGGAGATAGCCATCAGACAGAGGAAAACACCGGTGGCCATCACGTTTATCGCCAGGATCTTTCTAAGGGGGTGAAAATAGGCAATCAGGGCAAAAAATCCGAAAAAGAAAAGAGCCAGACCGGTAAAACTGTATAGGATATCGGTAGTCATCACTGCTCTTCCACATCAGGCGAAAATAGTTCTTCCCGGAGATCGTCCGCCGGCCGCCCCCCGGCAAAAAGACCGGCAAGAGCGAGGCCGATGGAAACAGCACAGGCGAATTCAACCAACAGCAAAAGGCTTTTGGTCAAATCCTCGGGATATTCCAGCAGCCTTCCCTCTACCGCCAGGCACCACAGAGCAGTCCCCGTAAAAACCAACGGTCCCAGGGTAAGTCCAAACCGCAAGGGAAGAGAAGGAAGGTTACGCAGCCAAGGCAAATCCGAAACCAGGAGCAGGACGCCGGCGGCAGCAAACACCGCCCCGCCCTGGAAAGCGCCGCCTGCCAAATGGCTGCCCTGCCAGACCAAAAAAACGCCGATGAGACACATAAGGGGAGCAAGAAAACGCACCGCCCCCCTCTGCACGGGGCTGTAATCCGGCACTTCCGGAGGGAACGGCGCCTTGGTCAGGGACCAGACCCCGACAACCGCCAGAAAAAGGACCATTACCTCCAGCAGGGTATCATAGCTTCTGAAATTAAGAAGCACTGCAGTAACCTGACTTTTGACCCCGCTCCGGCCCATCATCTCGGTCACTTCCCCGGTAAGGCCCGGTGACGACCTGGGCATATCAAGAATAATCCCGGCCAGCATCAGGGCCAGACAGAGACTCAGCAAAAAGACCACCCACAACAGGGGATCAAGTCTTCTCTCTCTGGGCTTTTCAGCGGTACTGTCAGCCATCCTCTCTCTCCTCATCCATATCGACCCGCCTCTCCTGCTTGTACGGCCTCTCGATCCTTCTCAGAGCAGCCAGAAAAAGGGGACCGGTCAGACCGGCGCCGATCGCCATCTCAGCCATGGCAACATCCGGGCCCTGGAGGCGTGCCCAGGCCAGAGACATCAAAAGCCCGAAAGAGATGAAGAGGATAACCGCCTTGAAGATGCCGTCGGAACACAGCAGCTGCCAGGCAAGCCACAGCAGGACAGCCACTAACAACAAATCAAAGCAGACAAGAACATATTCTATTTGCGGCTCCATGGAACAACCCCTTTCTGGAGGGCACGGCGGGCCACTATATGGCAGGAAGCGGAACTGGCAACCAGAACCAGAAGCCAGATAAGCAGCAATTTGGCGACATTATACCAGTTTGAGGCCTGTAAAGCCAGACCCATAATGATCATTCCCAATCCGACATTGTCGGCCTTGGTCAGGGCATGCAGACGGGTATAGATATCCGGGAAACGAAGCAGCCCCACGGTGCCGGACAGAAAAAAAGGTATTCCGGCAAGCAGAAAAACAAACCCGATATCATGAAGAATCTCCATCCCGGGCCTCCTCCCCTCCACCGTACCAGGTCCGCCGGACAAAGGTCATTGTGGCCAGGAGGGCCAGCAAAGAGAAAACAAGGGCTATATCGATCAGCACTGCCGACTCAAGGCCTTTGGCCAGCATCAGCAAAACGGCCAGGCCGCCGGTACCCAGAAGCTGGGCGGACAGCATGCGGTCGGCGATGGTCGGACCGATCATAACCCGGACCATACCAGCTGCCACAGTAATAAGCAGAAACAGGGCCATCAGGATATAGATCACCCCTTTTTCCTCCCGGCAGAATCAAGCGAAAAGAGGTGGGCAATTCTGACCTCCAGTTTACGAATACCCGAATGGACCGGCTTATCCACATCCAGGGTATGAACATCAATTAACTCTCCCCGCAGATCAACGCTCAGGGTCCCCGGCATCAGGCTGATGGTATTGGCCAGAAAAACCCGCGGCCCCTCCTCCGGGAGAGATGTTTTATAGGAAATCAGACCGGGATTTATATTCGGCTTCAGGGCAAAGGTGCGGCGAAGGACATCAAGGCCGCTAACCGTCGACTGGACCAGAAAATAAGGGACAAAATAAAGGGCCCCGAGCAAACTTACAGACCCGGATCTCCCCCTGCCCAGAGCCTGGCTGACGATTACGGCCAGCAAAACAGCCGGCCCGCCCAGGATCCAGCTGCCGGGATCATCGCCTACCAGAACCAGCCAGACCAGGGCAAAGGACAGTACCGACCCAATCACCTCTCCCGCCCTGATCATCACTGTTCATAAGTTCCGGTAAGTTCCGCTTTATCAAGGACCCTGTCCTTTATGGCATTTTGGAAACCGGAAAGGTCGGTATTCCGGTCCACATCAAGTTCAGCTGTATCAAGGGCGTAGACCGTGACCACATAAGGATGTTCACCTGTACCCGGCGGGGGCTGAGGCCCGCCATAACCGGGTTTTCCGAAGCCGTTCCGCAGCTCCATGACACCGGCAGGCATACCCTGACCTGAAGCCCCTTCCGGCAGAGAATGGACGTCCGGAGAAATATTGACTACCAGCCAATGTACCCAATTGTTGGCCACCGGATGAGGGTCCACAATGGAAAGGGCAAATGATTTGGTACCTTCGGGGATGTCCGACCACTGCAGGGGAATAGAGACATTCTCCCCTCCCGCTCCCGGCATGGTATATTTTACCGGAATGGTTTCCTTATCCTTGAACGCAGAAGAACTGAGTTCCATAGCCTCACCTCCCTTGGTTTGCAGAGAATTCAACAGGATTATCACGAAAATGATTAATCCTGTCTTCCACCCCGGGTTCATAAATCCTGTCTCCTTAAGAAGAAGCCCCCTGCCCTTTTAAGCAGCATAATTAAGATAGCATTCTGTTCTGACTGTAATTCCCTTGCGGGACTAAATAAATTTTCGTAAAATCAGCGGACCGTGTCAAGAACAAATGAACGATTCAGCCACTTATCCTAACCATAACGTGCAGGCACGATAAGAGCTGCCACGTTCTCTATATGAAGTAAAGGAGAGGAGAAAAGCCGGTAATGTCCTGCTGATTTTCGCCGAATAAGTAACGACGGAAATCAGCAGGAATGGCCGGGTATTATTTCAACACCGCATTTTTGATAGGCTCGATCCCTACCCGCTCAACAAATCGGGCGGCCCGCTCCTTCTTTTTACCATTGTCTATATAGTACTGGATAAGCCTGTCTACTAATTCAACAGCCTCATCTTTACTGACATTTTCAGCAATAACATCACCGAACCGGGGCCTGCCTCCGGAATTACCGCCAAAAACAACAATCCAGCCCGACTTCTTGCCGATCAGCCCGAGGCAGCGGACATAGCTTTCCCCGCAGCAGAACGGGCATCCGGAGACCCCGATCTTGGTCTTGGCCGGCATATCAAGCCCCATAAATCTTTCCTCGAGTTCCATGCCCAGGCCCAGGGAGTCCTGCTGACCAAACTTGCAGACCGCTGTCCCCGGACAGGCCTGGACATAATGAAGGCACAACTCCGTGGCCCGGCCGATTCCGGTCTGCAGTTCCTGCCAGGCCGGTTCAATATCCTCTTTTTTCAAGCCCACCAGAGCCAGGCGCTGTCCGGAAGTAATTTTGGTTACCGGGATCTCATACTTGCGGACAACTTCGGCCACCTTTTCCAATACGTCAGCGTTCAGCATACCGCAAGGAGTGCGGGGCACTATGGCATAGGTCTGCTTGTCCCTCTGCAGAATGGCACCGTGTAGATCATCACTCATATTCCACCTCTTTTTTTAAGTTTTTAATAAAAGAAATACGGATAATTGATTTAAAGCATAACAAAAGACTTTCCGATCCTCACCTCTTAGCGCGGCAGGGAGGTTTTCCGGATCAATTAAATCCTGTTTAAAGGATAAGCGAATAGTCTGGTGATTGCAAGAAGTTATGTATAACTTAAGTTGTCATGATCAGGATGATACCGGCCACCATCAGCCCCCCGGCCAGAAAATGCCGGGCCACGGAACGTTCCCCGAAAAAGAGGGCTCCATATAGGATGCCGAACAGCAGACTGGAACGCTTAAGAGAAATAAAATAAGCCACCTCCACCTGAGCGATAGCCGTAAAATGGGTGATCACCATAACCGCCAGAAAGCCTCCTACCAGAAAAAGACCGGGCCAGCGCCGGAGCAGGTCCGGTCCTGATCTTATCTGCTCCCTCCGGACCGCAAGCGAGACTACTATCATCACACAGCCGATCAGAACAAAATAAAAGGGACCGAAGCTGAGGGGGGTAGCATAAGACATGGCATGTTTGCCCAGAACCGAAGTCAGGCTGTAGATCAAAGCCACTCCCATCATCAGGCGCGATCCCCTTTCCCGAAAAATGGCGGTAAAGGGGAGCAGCCAGGAGCGCCAGCCCATAAATGAAGTCTGCTTGAGATTGAGGGAATAAGCCCCTGCCACCACCAGAATTATTCCTGCAGAGCCGGTCCAGCTCACCCTCTCGGCAAGGACAAGGTACCCGGTCAGGATATTAAATACCGGGGTAAAGGCCAGATAGGGAAGAGTAAGATAAAGCGGGCTGTCCCGGATGGCTGACATATAAAGCCACATGGCCAGGATCTCCAAGGGCACCAGGAGGGCGATCCAGACCCAGAAGACAGGGGGTACCGCCGGAAGAGGGCAAAGGAGGGTAAAAGGGGACAGGAGAACGGCCGGGACCCCGAATCTTATCAACACCATTACCCAGGGGCTGCAGTCTGAAAAAAATTTCTTGGCACAGGCATCCGCCGATGCCAGACTGAAAGCACAGGCAATACTTAAAGAAAACCATTCATGGTCCATTATCGACTGCTCTCCTAATTCTGACCAACTATAACTATTCAGTATCACAAACCAGGAATCTCTTCCCGATTCAAGGTCAATCCTGCTGCCTGGCTGGTTTGCCGGGCCAAAGGGGGGATATAAACTTAAAAACGTGCCTGCTCCTTAAAGAAAAGCAGGTTATCAGGCTTACCCGGATGCTTTATTTTGTAACAAAAACTTTTTGCCATAAAGTCCATACCCGGAAATTAACCATAATAGCAGCAAACAAATAACAAGTACATCCCTGTTTCCCAAGCCTTTCCAAGACAATATATGTTTGACAACTCCCCTGATTTCCCATAGCTTATAATAAAACAGTAAAGATCCTTCCGTCCTGGACCGGCAGACAACCTGCCCTACAGTTTAAACGGTGCTTATTTCTGTCATAAAGAAGGGTGAATTTTGATGACAACGATAGATCAAGACCTTAACCGCCGTCAATTTATAAAGGCAGCCGGGGCAGGGATTTTTCTCACCGGCCTGAAAATGGCTCTGCCGCTGCCAGCCTGGGCGGAAAGCGCTGCCAGAGGGATCGACGGGATTGAATCCGACAGGGTATACAACCTTAAAATCGGCTATTATCCTATTACCATCGACGGCCGCCAGGGGAGATCAACCGGGATAAACGGGACAGTACCCGGCCCTCTGGTCCGCCTGCGGGAAGGAGACCGGGTAACGCTCAATGTCACCAACGCCATGCCGGACACTGTGCACAGTTCCATCCACTGGCACGGCATTCTGGTGCCCTTCCCCATGGACGGGGTGCCGGGAGTAAATTTCCGCGGTATTCCTCCGGGAGAAACCTATAAGTACCAGTACAGGATCAAGCAGGCAGGGACCTACTGGTATCACAGCCATTCCTTTCTCCAGGAGCAGTCCGGCAGCTATGGCCCCCTGATCATCGACCCCAAGGACCCGGAACCGTTTTCCTATGACCGGGAACATGTCCTGGTCCTTTCGGACTGGTCTTTTGAAGCCCCGGAAACCATCTTCCGCAACATCAACCTGATGGGGCACTACTACAACTATCAGCGCCGGACTTTGCCTGATTTCCTGGAAGACATCGAAGAAAAAGGTTTCAAACAGGCCCTGGCTCCCCGCCTGGCCTGGGGAAAGATGAGGATGAGCCCGGTTGATCTGGCTGATGTCACCGGGGCAACCTATACCTACCTGATAAACGGCAACTCCCCGGACATGAACTGGACCGGACTGTTCGATCCCGGTGAAACAATACGCCTGCGGGTGATAAACGCCTCTGCCATGACCAACTTCGATGTCCGGATCCCGGGTCTGGACCTGACTGTGGTTCAAGCGGACGGCAAAAACGTCAAGCCTGTCACGGCCCATGAATTCCGGATCGGGGTGGCTGAAACCTATGACGTTCTGGTTAGGCCCGGAGAGGACAAACCTTTTACCATTTTTGCTGAATCAAGCGACCGCAGTGGTTACGGCCGGGCAACCCTGGCGCCGGAGCCCGGTCTCGAGGCCCCGGTTCCCGAACTCCGGCCCCGGCCGGTCCGCAAGCTGGAAGATATAGGCATGGGCGGCATGATGGGGGGGATGGATCATGGCAACATGGAACACGGCGGTCATAAGATGGAATCTGGAATCAAGGATGATCCCGACCTGCCGGGGCCCCAGGGTCCTGAACCTTTTGTTCCGGATAAAAACAAAAGCAATGTGGCCATGGTTATCCCCAACCCCAGATTCCGGCTGGATGAACCGGGCCTCGGCCAGGGAGAGGACGGCTGGAAGGTCCTGACCTACAAAGACCTGGAATCGGTAGAACCTCAGCCATACCAGGAAAAAGCCGACCGGGAAATGACCATCAATATCACCGCCAATATGGAGAGATACATGTTCTCCTTTGACGGCAAGAAGTTCAGCGAACATCCCGGGCCCTACAACTTTAAGTACCGGGAGCGGCTCCGGCTCTACCTGGTCAACCATACCATGATGGACCACCCCATCCATCTGCACGGCATGTGGATGCAGCTTGAAAACGGTGCCGACAAGCTACCTTTCAAACACACCGTTCTGGTCAAGCCGGGGGAGTATCTGTCAGCCCTTATCACTCCTATTGAAAAAGGGGATTGGGCCTTTCACTGCCATCTGCTCTACCACATGGAAGCCGGAATGTTTCAGGTGGTGAGGGTTGCCTGATCAAAAAGGAGATGAGATGAAAAAAATATTAGTGGCAGCGCTTTTGATCCTCTTCCCGGCTGCTGTTTTCGCCTCCTCTTCTACGCCGCAGGAAGGCGGAGATTTAAGCTCGGAAGATAAAAATATCCGCAAATATTCCCGGGCCGCTCCGCCGGGAGATTTCCAGTCCTCGCCCGTCCATGACAATCAGATTTTTTATACTTTCAATGCCGACCGCCTTGAATATCAGGCCAGGGAAGGCGATGATATCATAGTCTGGGACGTCCGGGCCTGGATTGGTAATGACTACAACAAAATCGCCCTGGAAAGCGAGGGTGAAAAGATAGCAGACAGAGATGAAATCGAGGAATCCGTGCTGGAAATCTTCTACAACCGCAACATCCACAGTTTCTGGGACCTGCAGGTCGGCCTGCGCCATGACTTCGAACCGGGACCAAGCCGCAGCTTTGCCGCCCTGGGTCTGGAGGGAATGGCGCCTTATTGGTTCGAGATAGACGCCACCGCCTACCTCAGTGAGGACGGTGATATTTCAGCCGCCTTGGAAGCAGAATACGACATCCTGCTCACCCAGCGTCTGATCCTGCAGCCCCGCCTGGAAATCGGCATGGCGGTCCAGGAAGTGGAAGAACGCAATATCGGTTCCGGAATAAACGATCTTGTCCTGGGAGCCCGTCTTCGTTACGAGATCAGCCGGAAACTGGCCCCGTATATCGGTGTCTCCTATATGCGCAAGATAGGTGAAACTGAAAATCTTATTGAAGCTGAGGGCGGGGATGTGGATAAGACTTCCCTGGTAGCCGGGCTGAAATTCTGGTTTTAAATATGACTGAGCAAGTAAGCGACCGGGATATGGTCACTGTTATCGCCGACTTCCTGGAACAAGGCCTGGTGGAAAACATTATCTCCATGTTCAAGGCTGATGCCAGCTACTACTCCCTGGTCGGCGAACTATTAAAAGACGAACGTTTTATGGTCCGTCTCGGAGTCTCGGTCCTCTTTGAAGAGCTGAGCCGGTCCCGTCCCCGGGAAGCGGAACTGGCTGTTCCGCTTCTCCTGCCGCTGCTCTCCTCCTCCACACCGGCTTATGTCCGGGGCGAGGCCGCCAATATCCTGGGAATTATCGGCTCCGATCAGGCACTTAGGGCCCTGGAGCCTCTGGTTGAAGACGAGGACCCCCAGGTAGCTGAAATAGCCCGTGATTTTGTTTCAAAATCTTCTTAAAAACCGTCGTCCGGTGATCGGCTCCCTAGCCTGCCGCAAAACGGCGATGCCGCCACTTTATCCATATCAGGCTAAGCGCCTTCAGCTATGAGTAAGTACTCTTATGCCTTTTATCCGGCCCGTTGTACTTAAGGAGAAATCGAGATGGTCTCAATAAAGCTTTTATCCATACTGCTTGTCTTACCCGGCGTTTTGTTCATGCTCGCCTCACTGGTGAAATGTATTTACATGAACAGGACACTCCCGGATATTCTGCGGGGCAAATGGTCTGCAATGACCTATCTGATTTTCTTCTTCCTGATCGGCTACCTCTTATTTATACTTATTCAGATACTTGAGCTCAGATTCCCCCTGGAACTGTTGACCAGCGTTGTCTTTCTGGGCGGCTCGATTTTTGTTTTCCTGGTCATAAGGCTTACCGGAATAACTATCAACACGATCCTGGAAAAAGAAGTAGAGATCAGCGACATCAACAAAACCCTGACCGCCACCAACGCCAGACTGGAAGAAGAGAACGAAGCCCGCCGGCTGGCGGAAGACAAAGCACATATCAGGATGCAGTATTTTGCGACCCTGCACAATATAGATCTGATGATAACCTCTAATCTGGACCTGAAAGTAATCATCAAGATTTTCCTCGAACAGATACTCCCGAAGCTTGAAATCGATGCCGCCTCTATCCTTCTCCTGAATCCTTATACCCAGATTCTTGAATATGAAGCAGGCCTGGGCTTCAACACCCTCCTCATCCAGGATTCCCGGATCAGAGTCGGCACCGGACCTGCCGGGACCGCGGCTCTGGAGAGGCGCAGGGTCCAGATAAATGACCTGAGCAATCCGGAGATTGATTTTTCCCGTAAGGAATTAATCGCCCGGGAAAACTTCAACAGTTACTGTGCCCTTCCCCTCATAGCCAAGGGAAAAGTGAAAGGAGTGATGGAAATTTTCAACAAAGAGAAACTCTGCCCCAGTGAAGAAAGGCTGGAATTCCTGGAAGCCCTGTCTGTACAGGGAGCCATTGCCATTGATAATGCAACCCTGTTCAAGGAACTCCAGACCTCCAACACCGAGCTGGTGATCGCCTACGATTCCACCATTGAGGGCTGGGGACGGGCCCTCGAACTTCGAGACAGTGAAACCGAGGGACATACCCAGCGGGTCGCGGAAATTACCGTGCGGGTGGCCAGGGCCTATGGCATAAAAGAGGAGGAAATAGTCCATATGCGCCGGGGTGCGCTGCTGCACGATATCGGCAAAATGGGCATCCCTGACTCCATACTTTTTAAAGACGGCCCGCTTACTCCGGAAGAGGAGGAGACCATGAAAAAACATCCGGTATACGCCTTTAAAGTGCTGTCCTCCATCGCCTACCTTCGACCGGCGCTCGATATCCCTTACTGCCACCATGAAAAATGGGATGGCACCGGTTATCCCCGGGGACTGCGGGAAGAAGAAATACCCCTTGCCGCCAGGATCTTCTCCATGGCGGATAACTGGGATGCTCTCCGGGTAAAAAGGAGGTACCACGAGGCCTGGCCCCGGGAAAAGGTGGTGCAGTATATCCGGGACAATGCCGGGACCTCTTTTGATCCCAATCTGGTGGAGACTTTTCTGGCCAATGTGGATAAAGGCCAGGACTCCTGACCCGCTGAAAGGGGCTTAAGGGAGGGAATGTCTTATTTTTCTTCAGCCTTCTGGGCACAGGAGATGCAGGTCAGCACACTGGGATCAAACTGCAGGCGCCCCTCAGCGATTTCATCTTCACAGACCACACAATAGCCGTATTCCCCGGCTTTAATGCGGCCAAGCGCGGTCCTGATCCGCTGCCGCTCCAGGTCTTCCAGGCGGACGGCAGCATCGGACATGGCCCGCTGCTGCATGGCGTCCATACGCGACAGGCGTCCTATCCGGGTCTGGTCCAGTTCCGCAGACGTCGCATCCTGGGCCCGGCTTTCCTGGCCGGCGGTTATGGCTGCAAGGCGATCCTCAAGACATTTTTGATAATAATCCAGATCAATGTCATCACGCATGATATTTTTACGCTTGGTTATTTATTATTTTAGGATAGTCCATCTAATTACTGATCTCGTCATACCATAAAAACAAAAAAACCGAACTATCTAATCTTATGGCTCGTAATTCTGATTCCTGTCAGTTTTTGCTTCAGCAGCAATGACGAAGGCGTCCGGCGAGGAAGCTCTTAAATAATTCTTTACGACACACCCTCTTTAAGTAGTTGAAATAATACTATTATACCAGAACATCTTATCGGGGTAGCCGAATCTTCCAGGTTTAATCCTATTCTCTATACTTTTTTTGATTTTTGGTGGAAAATACGTTAGGTATTCCGATAATGTTCATACTCTATGAGTAACCGAGGTTTCCCTGTCATTAGTTTGATGTATTATCATATTCAAATCTCTGTAGGAACCGGCAAATGGTATGAGGGAATTTTTCATGATTTAATAGTGGGACAATATAGAAATTCACCCCCAGTACCTGCTTTGATAGTCAATTTTAATACGTAAGAGAATGCAATGAGAACGAAACATACTTGCATTATTGGAGATTCGAGAAAGATGGTTGAGTTGGACAACTCTTCCGTTCATCTTGTAGTCACCTCCCCTCCTTACTGGCAGCTAAAGGATTACGGCTCAGAAGACCAGATCGGCTTCAATAACTCCTATGAAGCTTATATCAATAACTTAAACCTGGTATGGAAGGAATGCTATCGGGTTCTTCATCCGGGCTGCCGTATGCTGGTCAATATCGGCGACCAATTCGCAAGAGCTGTCTATTACGGCCGCTATAAAGTAATCCCGATCCGGACGGAAATTATCAAATTCTGTGAAACCATGGGATTTGACTATATGGGAGCCATAATCTGGCAAAAAAAGACGACGATGAATACAACCGGCGGTGCCACGGTTATGGGTTCCTATCCTTATCCCAGAAACGGGATTATCGAGATCGATTATGAGTTTATTCTCATATTTAAAAAACCGGGGAAGCCACCGGGAGTTAGCAAAGAGATCAAAGAACAATCAATTATCCCCAAGGAGAAGTGGAAGGAGTATTTTTCGGGACATTGGTACTTCAACGGAGCCAGGCAGAAAGGGCATATCGCCATGTTCCCGGTCGAACTGCCCAAACGGGCTATAGAAATGTTCACTTTTGTCGGCGAAACAGTATTGGATCCTTTCCTTGGCAGCGGCACCACCTCCCTGGCCGCTATCGCCTCCCACCGGAATTCCATCGGCTATGAAATCAACCCGGAAGTTGAGCCGGTAATCGACGAGAAGTTAAAACCGCAGAAGAATCTGCTGTTCAGTGATTTTGTACTGAATATCAAACATCAGGAGCTGCCAACTCCGGATTGGAAGGCGGAGGTTGGGAACCAGCCTTATATCTTTCGAGATCCGGTCAGCTTTGATAAAAAGATTGATCCCAATAAGCTGAAATTCGGCTCAAAAATCAGCCTGGAAGACGGCAGGAAAGGCACTAAGCGGGAAGACTACTATACCGTCAAAGAAATTCTGGAGACCAACATTATTAAACTCAACAATGATCTTATTGTACGGTTGATCGGGATCAAACCAAAACAGCAAAAGGCCGAAAGCGCCCGGCGTTTTCTTACCAATAAAATTCTACGCCGTCCTGTTTTCCTGAAATATGATGAGGCTAAATATGACGATTCAAACCGGCTTATGGCTTATGTATATATGAAGAACAAAACCTTCATCAATGCTCACTTGCTGAAAGAGGGGTTTGCGAAATTTGATCCTCAATATCCCTGCAGGCACCGGGAGAAGTTTGAGAAACTGGAAAAAGCAGGGTGACTGGATAATGAAAAAACGTCTAAAAATATCCTATGATGAAGTAAAAGAACTTCTTGGGACAGAACAGTTTGAGTTTCCCAAATATTCCACCCAGCTTCTTAACCTTGCCAACCAGAACTCCCAGGGAACTCGGCCGGCGGTTGTCGGTCAGATGAGTGAATTAATTCAGGAATTTTCTGGGCAGTCAATAGAGGAGTGGGAAGCATGGTATCTTGAACAGCACCCGGATGCCATCCCAAAGGCAACTGCAAAAATTAAGGATATGATCGATCATTTCAAATCAGTTATACATTTGATTGATGAGGAGATGATCGAAAACTGGGTGAAAGACCTGGTTATTATAAAGACATTTATCGGTTTGAAATTTCAGGATGCTATTCTCAGCAAAACAGCTGATCTGTTAAATAGAAATTACCGTATGTCTACCCCTGAGGAGGAATCTCAGGGTATCGATGGTTATATTGACCAAAAACCGGTCAGTATTAAACCTGAAAGCTATAAATCCAAGAAAGGACTTATGGAAAAAATAGATGCAGCCTTCATCTATTATAAAAAAACAAAAACCGGTATTACTATAGACATAGAGGATCTCTTGGAGGAATAGAGCTGATATATTTAAAAATGATATAGCTTTCAGGAAGTTAATATATTATCTGTAATAGTTAGGCGAAAAGCCTAACTATGTTATAAAAGTTACCATTATTCATGACAAATCCAGCGCAATGCTCAACCAAAACCTGCCCAGCTGCGGATATTTTCCCTTAAGAATATGACTGGGTCCTGCTAACTAGCCTAAGTTCCGCTTTTGTCTTCGCCTTTCAATGCATAGCTCAACTGAAGAAAAGCTTTCCCCAGATTCCCCAGATCAGGAGACTCTAAACCCACATTCCTGGTTTATGTAGGACTTTATTTCGGCCATTGGTCTCCGCCGGTGTAGCCGATGAAATTCCACGGCTCGTCTCCCTGATTCATGAACTTGATTTCCTTTTCAATTATAGCGACTATTGCCGCCCTTTCCCAGAAGCGACAGGCCTAAAGGAAAATAAGTCGGGGTTGATCAGAAGGCGTTCATGGCATATTTGACGCGCTCTTCGGCAGAGGGGATTAAATCGGAGTCAATCTGCTCGATTTTATTCAGGCGGGGACGCAGGCCGACACCGTTGGCCACCTGAATGGAAAGGCCCGGGCGGGCGTTTAACTCAATGAGCAACGGGCCCCGGTCTTTATCCACCACCAGGTCGGCGCCTATGTATCCCAGCTGAGTGATTTCGTAGCCGCGTGCTGCAAGAACCAGGAGCTGCTGCCAGTCAGGCACGGCAATGGTATCCAGGGCCAAGCCGGTATCGGGATGCCGGGTGACCCGCTTTGAATACTGCACCGCATGCAGGCATTTTCCGGTGGCTATATCCAGGCCCACGCCCACGGCGCCTTTGTGAAGGTTGGCCTTGCCGTCAGAGGCCTGGGTGGACAGCCGCAGCATTGCCATTACCGGGTAACCCCTGAACACAATTATCCGTATGTCGGGCACGCCTTCATAAGAAAGTTTCTCAAACATTTCAACAGGCCGGATCAGATCCTCGATTATGGCTACGTCAGGTGTACCTGCAAGAGAATACAGCCCCGCCAGAATGTTGGACAAGTGCCTTTTTACGGCATACACGTCCATGGTTTTGCCCGAGGATTTGACGAACAAACCCCCGCTGCGGCCCTTGACCACCAGGATCCCCTTGCCTCCTGCACCCTTGGAGGGTTTGACTGCAAAGCCGTCCAGATCTTCCACAAGTCCGGAAAAAGAGGCAACTTCATACTGGTAGCGTATTACACCCCGCAATCTGGGGGTGGTCACGTTGAATTTTTCAGCCTGAAGCTTTGTTTTCAGCTTGTCGTCTACAAGCGGGTACCTGCTGCGTCTGTTGTACCTGCTGATATAGGTGAAATTGCGGCAGTTTATGCCCAGAAACCCCTGTTTGCGGAGGGACAAGGGAGAAATCCACATATCAGTGACCTCCTTTCATCACTCCGAAGCGCTTGAGTTCGGTTAATTTATAGCCTGTGTATTGTCCCATCATGAGAATAAAGGCAAGAAGGACAAGGTGGACTTCCGGGAAATTGAAGGTCAGGTGCCGGACAATTCCCGTTTGCATGCACAGGTAGGCGAGAATTGCAACACACAGGCTTCCAACCCCCTGTATCAGAACTTCTTTGCTTCCCTCCTCCTCCCAGAGTATGCTCATACGCTCGATTGTCCATGCGATGATGATCATGGGGAAAAAAGTGATCGTCAGCCCCACGTTTAATCCCAGCTCGTGGCCTATGACACTTATCATGGAAGTAAGGAAAACCACCAGTACAATCAGGGTGGATATCCGGGCAACCATAAGCAGGTTGAGCTTTGACAGATAGCCCCGCAGCACAAGGCCCAATACCACGATACCTATAAATGCTGTCAGACCCTGGATCAGCTCGGTCTGCAGAAAGGAAAGGGCAATCAGAACCGGCATGAAAGTACCGGATGTGCGCACACCGATGATGATCCGCATAAATGTGACTATAAGAGCCCCCACCGGCAGAAGCAGCAGAAGCTTGAAAACGCTTTGCTCTTCAATAGGAAGGGAGTACAGGCTCAGCATGGAAAGCCAGTCCTTGTCAAGCGCCAGCCTGGCCAGGTCCATTGCCGGCATGGTCTGACGCATCATGGAAAAACGGATCTCCGAGTTGCGCCCCCCAGAGACGTCGAGGAGGGATTTGCCCTCCCGGTGCCATAAAAGCATGTTTTCCGAAAGACCGTGGGCGCCGGTGCCGGGATCCATCGGCACCCAACGGTCCTGGTCAAAAATCTCAAGTACCGGCTGCAGGGACTGGTATCTCCGGGCGTCTTTCAGTTCCAGCCCCATGGATTCGCGCGCGGGGATATCTGCATGGTTGAGCAGCCGCATTAAAAGGGTGGAAAGAGAATATTCGTTTAAAAGCAGGGAAGCGTTCTGGTCAGGTTTGGATGAGGTCAGCTGCTTTGCCAGTTCCCGGGCAAAACTGGCCGGAGTACTGGATTTATCGTAGGCCTGCTCAACGAGCTGATGAGCGGCAGTGGCCTGGAGCGGGTCCCAGTAAACTGTTTTCGGCTCAGGCTCTTTCCCGGCCTCCTTCCGGCTGCCGGCCTCCGGATCGGGTATCATCTGAACCTTGTAGTACAGGGTCTGCCTGCCTGTGGCATTGCGCCGGGTCCATTCAGCCCTGCGTCCGTTCGGGCCTTCGACAATGGAATAGCCGTAGCCCGTTGAGGCCGCCTGTTCAGAAACCTGTCTGAATCCGGGCGGATTTCCCGGCAGGTCCAGGCTTACCTTCACCGGCTCTCCCTCCGCGACAAAGTCAATTCTTGCCTCTATGAGCCAGACCGGTTTTTCCTGGCCGGGGATCAAAGGGATATTCAATTCCGCGTGCCTGAGCCAGGCAAGTCCTACCCCGGTGGTGATCAGAATCAGAATCACCAGGTAAAAGGGGTACTTTGACTTCATTTACCTGCATCTCCGTTTTTATTCTCTTCAGGCAACGGAGCAATGAATTTCTGGGCCACATCCACAACCATGAGATCCCGTAATATATTGCGTCCGATCAGTACCTTGTGGGTCAGATGCTCTCTTTGTTCGAGATTGAATTCCTCGACCATTTTGATCCCGCCGAGCTGAAACTGCAGTTCAATCACCGGACGGCGCTCGGGTTCAGGACTTGAGGCCTGCAGGATTCTGACGTGACGTACCACCTCCTTTTCAATTTCGTATAGATTATCTTCTTCCGTGTCTTTGAGTTTAAAGCGCACCCAAGGGTCCCCGTCTCTTTCAAATGCCTCCAGATCCCGGGCGTCAAGCGAGGACGTGGTTGCCCCTGTATCAATCCGCGCAGGAAAAATATGGCCCGGGGGAGTAAGGCGGACATTTTCAGCCCTGCCCACCACAAGCTTGTCAGTGCCGACGTTTTCCAGTAAGGGCCGGTCTTCTAAGTCCGGATCCTCATCAGCAGAGCTTTTAAGTGCATCCAGCTTCTGACAGGTGTCGTTGTGCGCCTCTTTTATCTGTTTTTCAAGGGCCTGGAAAGAAAGGGTGTTTTGCTCCATGGATTCGTTCAGCAGCTGCTGCTGTTTAATGTATTGATCCATGAGCCGGTCAGTTTTGGCGGACTGCTGTTCCAGCTTGTCCTCAAGAAGGTCTATCTCAGTGTTCACCCCGGACAGATCCTTTTTCTGTAAAAGGAATCTTTCCGAGGCGCAGCCGCCTGTAAAAAAGACAAGCAGTGCAATAATCAATGCTTTTTCTAAGAAACATGTTGCCCTGGTCATGGCCTGTTCTTTCCGACTGAGAAAACACCTTGAGAAATTATTAAAAAATATCCATGATATTTATCATAATATTAATATGGAAGCATGAAAATCAACATCAAGGACAGACAAGTCCGGAGATTGATGAAAAGTAAGCGCTTTTTCAGCGGTGGTTCCGCCCGATTCTCCTTTATACAGCATCTGACCTCGGACGGGAACAAGTACTGACACAAATACCGCCAAAAGGGACAGGATGTCAATAGATGTATTATTGGAACACCCTAAAAACAAAAAATCCCGCCACCTATTATCTGGTGCGGGATTTGAGACTTTCTTGGAATTCTTTGGAAGGCAAATTGGTGGAGGCGGCGGGAGTCGAACCCGCGTCCGAAGATACTCCCCTTCAAGCATCTACATACTTAGTTCCGTAAAAGTTGTTTATCGCGCCTTAACCCCCCGGAACAAGAGGTATCCGGCGCTATTCCGCTCAGTTTTCGCTTTCAGTGACTGCGGACAAGTCAGAGAAAGCTATCCCGCTAGTCGACGCTCCATCCAGCCCCGCAGGAATGAGCCGGTGAAGCGGTAGCCTTTTACGCGGCTACAGCATATGCATAGTCGTCTGCAACTAAGCTTTAGTCCTATCAGTTTTACGAGGTAATAGAGCTCGGTATGCAGCCTGAGCTTACATATCTCCGTCGAAGCCGTTTCGCCCCCTGTTTGTCAAAGATCTTAATTAAGCGCTTAAAATTAAAGGCGCTCAATTCAAGATATAATCTCTTGCAATTATGATTACAATATAAGGGCATCCCTGCCGGAAGTCAAGACTCCTCTCCATCTTTGTCCTGGTGGGAGATATGGACCCTGGCCGGAGGTGCCTCGCCCTTTTTGTCTTCACCGAAATAGATAGTGCTGTGGGGATAAGGGATCTCAATTCCCAGTTCATCAAAACGGTTCTTCAGGCGCCTGCGGAAATCCCGTTCCAGGAACCAGCGCCTGAAAGGTGAGGTCTTAAACCTGGTCCGGACGACTACAGCGGAATCACCGAGTTCTATCAACCCCAGTATCTGAAGATTGCCCAGGATATCATTTTTAAGTGCCGGGTCTTCCTGCATTTCCCGGGCCACTTCTTTCACCACCTCTATAACCTCATCTATATTCTCCCGGTAGGCCACCCCGGGTTCCACCACGGCATAGCCGAACTCCTTGGTCTGGTTGGTAATGGAACCCACTGTGCCCCAGGGCACGGTATGGAGATTACCGTATATATCACGCAGACGGACATGACGGATGGTCAGGCCCTCAACCTGGCCGTCATGGCCGCCGAGGATCACCCAGTCTCCGGTGTGGATAACGTCTTCCGCCAGAACAAAAAATCCGGTAATAACATCCTTGACCAGGCTCTGGGATCCGAAACCGATAGCTACACCTACTATCCCGGCCCCGGCAAGCAGGGGGGCGATATTAATCCCGAGTGCAGGGAGAAAAATAAGTATCCCCACCCCCAGAATGATCATCCTGGTGATATGGCGCAGAAGGGGGAGAATGGTGAGAAGACGCCTGCTTGCCTCCGGATCCTCCTGTAAGGCCTCCATCTTTTTATCAAGATAGGAGTTGACTACATGCCAGACAACCAGACCCGTTACACTGACAAAAATAAAGGTCAGGCCGACGATTATTATCCTGGCACCCAGAGGGCTGCGGAAAAAGGCGGCAACATTTACCCCCCAGATCTGAAAAAGGCCCAGAACAGCAGTGACGACAATTATCAGGTTAATGAGCCACCGGGCAAAACGCATCCGCTCCAGATATCCGGATAAAAGCCGCTTAAGAAGGAACCGGACTCCCAGAGTGAAAGCAATAACCAGCAGAGAGAGAACCCCTTTATACAGCAGGGACATCATGAATTCCGGGGAATTGAGCGCCTCTGCGAACTGATCCAGCTTATCCGTAAACTGGGAAAAAAGATTATTCCAGGTAATATTCACGACTTTCCTTCAATCAACTGTGCTGTAAGTCCAGCTCCTTAAGATACATCAGATAAGAGATATTAATGAACAGGCCTTTTCCCCAGCTTGCCCATTTCCCGATCCAGATCTTTTTGCTTTAAGGCGTGGCGTTTGTCGTATTTGGTTTTACCCTTGCAGAGGCCGAGGAGAAGCTTGGCCAGCCCCTTTTGATTGATATAGATCTTCAGGGGGATCAGGGTAATCCCCTTTTCCTGGACCTTGCCGATCAGTTTCCTGATCTCCCGTTTGGACAGGAGGAGCTTGCGGACCCGGAGGGGATCCGGACTTGCATGGGTGGCGAACCTGTAAGGCGAAATATGTACGTTATGGAGCCAGGCCTCGCCATTTTTGATATGGGCGTATCCATCCTTGAGGTTGACCCGGCCGGCCCGGATAGATTTTATCTCCGGACCGGTGAGGACTATCCCGGCTTCCATGGTGGATTCAATATGATAATCGTGATAGGCTTTTTTATTTTTGGCGATTACTTTTTCAGGCATATAAATAAAGGTTCAGGATTCTGGCTTCTGTTTTATTCCCCGCTTCCGGTCACCCGGAGAGCCTCTTCAAAGGTGGTAATACCCTGGCAGACTTTGCGCCAGGCATCTTCTTTCAGAGAGGTCATCCCGTCCTGACGGGCCGCCCTGTTCAGCTCCGCTGAGGTTGAACCACTGCTTACCAGCTTCTGAATCTCCTCATTCATGGCAAAGACCTCAAAAACTCCGCATCTCCCCAGAAAACCGGTACCCCGGCACTGGCGGCAGCCCTTGCCTCTCTTCAGGTTCAAAGTCTCCTGGTCAGGGAGCGGGAAGCCGCTGCCTTTAAGTTCTGAAACAGGCACGGACACTGTTTCAATACAGTGGGGACAGATAGTGCGGACCAGACGCTGGGCCATGGCCCCGACTACCGTGGAGCCCAGGAGGAAAGGCTGAACCCCGAGCTCCAGCAGCCGGGTGACTGCAGAGACTGCATCGTTGGTATGCAGGGTGGAAAAGACCAGATGTCCGGTCAAGGCAGCCTGGACTGCATAGGCAGCGGTCTCCGCATCGCGGATCTCCCCCACCATTATCACATCGGGATCCTGCCTGAGGATATTGCGCAGGATACTGTCAAAGGTTATCCCTATCCTGGGCTGGACCGAGATCTGGTTGAACTCTTCATACACCATCTCCACCGGATCTTCTATGGTAACGATATTGATCCGGGGTGAATAAATGGCCCGCAGTGTGGAGTAAAGGGTGGTTGATTTGCCGCTCCCGGTGGGGCCGGTCACCAGCACCATGCCGTGAGAAGCCTCCATAAATGATTTGTGAAGCCTGTAGTCCCTTTCGGAAAACCCGAGATTCTCCGGATTCTGAAAAAGAATGTCGGTACTCAGGATTCTCAACACCGCCTTTTCCCCAAAGGCCACCGGGATAGTAGAGACCCGGATCTCCGCCTCCACCCCGCCCCGGTCCACCTTAATCCGTCCGTCCTGGGGCCTCCTTTTTTCTGCAATATCAAGCCGGGAGAGGTACTTGATCCGGGAAATCAGGGCGGCGTGTATGGCCTTGGGCAGTTCATAAATGGTATGCAGCACCCCGTCGATTCTCAGTCTTACCGCACTGGTCTCTCTCTTCGGTTCGATATGGATATCACTTGCCCTTTCCTGAAAGGCATAGTTGAAGAGATGATCCACCGCCGATTTTATATGCTGATCGGATGAGGAGACCTCTTCCGCCGTAGAGATCTTAACATACTGCTCCAGATTACTCAGATCAACCGTCGGCCCTTTCAGGTGAGTTTCGGCTGCGGAAATGGAGGACTGGAAGCCGAAAAACTCCTGCAGTATTTTCTTAATATCTCCCCTGGTACTTAAAAAGGGTCTGACTTTGAGCTGGCTGGCCTGTTCAATCTCCTCAATCAGATTGAGGTTTCCCGGCTCGCAAAGGACAAGATGAAGGGTGCCGTCCGCCACCTCAACAGGAAGAAGATGGTGTTTAAGGGCAAAGGAACGGGGCAGGGTTTTGGTGACCACCTCCAGGTCAAGCTCCAGGGGATCAATCTTCTTGAAAGGCAGCCCTACATCACCGGCCAGAGAACGCATTATCCTCTCTTCAGAGAGAACCTCGTTCTTTTTTCCGGGTATCTTTAAGGAGAGAGCAACAGTAATATCAACCACTGTCTCCTCTTCCGGTTTTTGCAGCTTCTTCCCTGACCTGCCGGCAGGCCGCCGTCTCTTGCTGCTCAGTCGCGCCCTGATCAGCTTTTCCTGTTCAGCAGATATCAGCTGGTCCCTTTTCAGCAGATCGAGAAGATATTCCTGGTTATCGAGATACTGCATGTCTATTTTACCCTACAGTCCTTAACTTTAAGATGAGAGGTCTTGCCGGCATTGATCGTATCAGTACACATCCTAATGCAACTTTCCGGGTCAATAAACAGAAATCTTATAATGCCGCCAACTTTTTCGAGGCCAAAACTGGACAAAAGGACTCACTTTAGTTAAAGCTGAAAGAATATTTCTTCGGGGCTTCAAGGAAGCTTCCGAAACAGGGGATAAATCTAACAAGGGTAGAGGAACTTTTGCAACATCAACCGGGTCGGCGGACAGCAGGAATCAAGATATGACCACTGATCAACAATTATCCGGGACTGAAGAATGCCGGCGCTGCGGGACCTGCTGCCGGCAGGGAGGCCCGGCTCTGCACCGGGAAGACCTTCCCCTGCTCCGGGAAGGCCATTTCTCCCGCCGACATCTGGTCACCATCCGGTCCGGAGAACCGGCCTACGACCCCCTGACCGGCAAGATCAAACCCGTAGAACAGGAAATCCTGAAAATTTCCGGAGGCAGCTCT
Organism: Desulfurivibrionaceae bacterium; assembly: GCA_046537975.1. Lineage (GTDB taxonomy): Bacteria > Desulfobacterota > Desulfobulbia > Desulfobulbales > SURF-16 > JAWLDV01. The sequence continues at coordinate 28,602 of JBKHJR010000001.1, read as the reverse complement.
ACCTGGTCCTGCCGTTTTTACGGCGATTCCAGAGGCTGTACCATCTATCAGCACCGCCCCCTGGAATGCCGGCTTCTGAAATGCTGGGACACCCGGGAACTGAAGGAAATGATCGGCCGGAATACCCTGACCCGAAGGGATCTCCTCGATCCCTCTGATCCGGTTTTGGGCCTCCTGAGTGCCCAGGATAAACAGTGCGATTACCAGAGGATCATCACCCTGGTCAAGAGACTGGAAAATCAGTCCGGGGAAACTGATCCCCTAAAAGAGCTGACCGGTATAGTAAGGGCGGATCTCACTATCCGCGGCCAGGCTCAAAAAGAGTTTTCCATTTCCCTGGCCCGGGAACTCTTTCTCTTCGGCCGTCCGGTCTTTAAGGTCCTTGCCGCCCATGGCTTCCGGGTATCCGAAGCCGGGCAGGAAATATTTCTCCATCCGCCCGGTGGGAAAAATCAGGAATCGAAAATTACGGATTCGTAATTCCCGGAGACGTCCTCACTTTCCAATGGCGTACTCCTTCTGCTTATGTTAGAAAGATGTGAGGTTTAAGATGCGCGGCGGTCTGCGCCCCGTACTTACAACCCTATCCCCTGACCCTGGAACCATAATTCCCTGTGCACAATAAGTAATTCGTAATTTATAAATAAACGGAGCTGTTATCAATGCTGGCACGAATAGAAGTGGGCATCAAGCCTTCCCTGCCCGATTCCTTAGCCGAAAAAACCCACAAAAAGATAACCAGGGACCTGGGGATCCCGGTAACCGGGGTCCGCACCATCAACGTCTTTACCGTGGAGGCGGACATCAGCCGGGAAAACCTTAAGGCCGTGGCTGCCGGACCTTACTGTGACCCGGTAATCCAGGACTACTCCCTGTCCTCTCTGGCTCTGGATAAGGCACTTGCTTTCGACTGGCTCATCGAAATCGGTTTCCGCCCCGGGGTGACAGACAACGAAGGCCGCACCGCAGCCCGGGCCCTGGAGCTCCTTATCGGCAGAAAGCTGAAAGACGGGGAAGGGGTTTACACCTCCAGACAGTATCTGATTGAAGGGGAGGTGACTCCGGAAGAGGCCCGGAAAATAGCAGGGGAGGCTCTGGCCAACGACTTGATCCAGCGCTCCACCATCATGAGCAGGGACCAGTTCCGGACTGAGGGCGGCATTCCTCCCTTTGCCCCCAGGGTGGTTGATGAAACTCCGGCCAGAGTGGCGGAAATCGATCTGGAGGTACCAGATGAAGAATTAATGAAAATAAGCAGTGAAGGTGTTCTTGCCTTAAGCCTGGATGAGATGAAACTGATCCGGGAGTACGTCTCCCGTCCGGAAGTCAAGGAAGAACGCAGGACCCGGGGGATCAGCGAAAAGATAACTGACGTGGAACTGGAGGCCCTGGCCCAGACCTGGTCCGAGCACTGCAAGCACAAAATCTTCTCCGGTGATATCGACTATGAGGACCTGGAGACCGGGGAAAAAAGAGAAATCTCCAACCTCTTTGACACCTGCATCCGTAAGCCCACTGAAGACATCCGCCGGGAAAGGGGGGAGGAGGACTGGTGCCTTTCCGTATTCAAGGACAATGCCGGAGTAATCCGTTTCAATGACAACTGGAACGTGGTCTTCAAAGTGGAAACCCACAACAGCCCCTCGGCCCTGGATCCATACGGCGGGGCCCTGACCGGCATCGTCGGGGTCAACCGGGATCCCTTCGGCACCGGCCAGGGGGCCAAACTGATCTGCAACACCAACATGTTCTGCTTCGCCTCCCCCTTTTATAATAAACCGCTGCCGGCCCGCCTCCTGCACCCCAAGCGCATCATGGAAGGAGTCCGGGAAGGAGTGGAGCACGGAGGCAATAAGAGCGGCATCCCCACGGTAAACGGCTCTCTGGCCTTTGACGAACGCTTCGCAGGCAAGCCCCTGGTTTTCTGCGGCACCGTGGGGATCATGCCCCGGGAGGTAAACGGCATCCCTTCCGAGTACAAGAAGGCAAGTCCCGGGGACTACATTGTCATGACCGGCGGCCGCATCGGCAAGGACGGCATTCACGGGGCCACCTTTTCCTCGGAGGAACTCCATGAAGGCTCACCAGCCACAGCGGTCCAGATCGGGGACCCCATAACCCAGAAAAAGATGTTTGACTGCCTGCTCAAAGCCCGGGACCTGGGACTTTATAGCTGCATCACCGACAACGGGGCCGGAGGGCTCTCTTCCTCGGTGGGAGAAATGGGCGAGGATACCGGTGGTTTTGAACTGCATCTGGACCGGGCCCCCCTGAAGTATGCCGGCCTCCAGCCCTGGGAGATCTTCTTGTCCGAGGCCCAGGAACGGATGACCCTGGCGGTGCCGCCGGCCAAAATAGATGAATTTCTGGAACTCTGCCGCAAGATGGATGTGGAGGCCAGTGTCCTGGGGACCTATACCGACTCCGGCAAGTTCCACTGCCTCTACGAAGGCCGGACTGTAGCATACCTGGACATGGACTTTGTCCACAAGGGCCTGCCGCCCCTTAAAATGAAGGCCCGCTGGCAGCAGAAGATCTGGCCGGAACCCAGACTACCGGAAGGCCCTGATCTGGGAGAAGAACTCAAAAAGCTACTGGCCAGACTCAACATCTGTTCCAAGGAATACGTGGTCCGCCAGTACGATCACGAGGTCCAGGGAATGAGCGTGGTCAAGCCCCTGACCGGCATAGTCAATGACGGTCCCAGCGATGCCAGCGTCATCAGGCCCGTGTTTGACTCCTGGTCCGGTCTGGTCCTGGCCCACGGGGTCTGCCCCCGCTACTCGGATATAGACACCTACCACATGACGGCCTGCGCCGTGGACGAAGCAGTGCGCAACGCCCTCTCCGTGGGGGCCTCCCTGGAGGTCATGGCCGGCCTGGACAATTTCTGCTGGTGCGACCCCATCTTATCGGAAAAGACCCCGGACGGGGACTACAAGCTGGCTCAGCTGGTCCGGTCCGGAGAGGCCCTGGCCCGTTATACCAGGGCCTACGGAGTGCCCTGCATCTCAGGCAAGGACTCCATGAAAAACGACTATATCATGGAGGGTACCAAGATCTCCATTCCCCCCACCCTTCTCTTTTCAGTAATGGCCAAGATCGAGGACATCCGCTCCGCGGTCACCATGGATGCCAAAAAGGCGGGAGACCTGGTCTACGTCCTGGGCCATACCTATCCGGAACTGGGGGCCTCGGAATATACCAACCAGTATGGGGCTACCGGCAACAGCGTCCCCCGGGTCAGGGAAGATGAAGCCCTGCCCCGTTACCGCTGCCTGGAAAAGGCCATGGCCGAAAGACTGGTGGCCTCCTGCCACGACTGTTCCGACGGCGGTCTTGGGGCAGCTCTGGCAGAAACCGCCTTTAGCGGGGACCTGGGAATGGATATCAATCTGGGCCAGGCCGGGCTGGGCCAGGAGGATAACAGCTGGCGGGATGACACCCTTCTTTTCTCCGAGAGCCAGAGCCGTTTTGTAGTTACCGTGGCCCCGGAGAACAGGGCAAGATTTGAAGAGATTATGTCTGATACCGGCTGCTTCCGCCTGGGAGAGGTGATCGGCGCGCCCGAGTTGCGGGTCACTGGTTTAAACGGCGATCGGGTTATGGAAACGGCGGTTTCTGAACTGAAAGATGCCTGGCAGGGCACCCTGGATTTTTAGATGAAAGATTGGCTGTACCACCGGTAATTAAATATTTCTTTCTCCCTGAGACAGGCAAGACCCGCCGCCCCGGCGCACGATTTTAAATTTCACGGAACCTTTAATTATGGCTGATGAACCAAACAAGGGTCCTTTCCTGAAAGATATCGAGGAGGGCCAGCAGATCGAGGGCCTCTACCTTCTTAAAGAGGTAAGCCGGGCCGAAACCAAGGCAGGTAAACCTTACCTGAGTCTCCAGATCATGGACAAAACCGGGGAACTGCCCGCCAAGATCTGGGATGAGGCGGACCGCTGGCAGGAGCAGTGCCTACCTGGCCGTGTGGTTGCTATCCAAGCCCAGAGCCAGTCTTTCCGGGGGGAGGTACAGCTGAAGGTCGTCTCAGTAAACCTCCAGGAAGAAGGGAAGGTGGACCTGAGCCTTTTTATTCCTGCAACAGCCGGTGACACCAGTGAGATGATGGCTGAGCTGTTGGGGATGATCAAGTCCATTAAGGATCCGGACCTGAAAAAACTGCTGAACACCATATTCAAGGACCAGGTTTTCCAGGAAATCTTCCAGAGGGCTCCGGCGGCCAAGTACATGCACCATGCCTATCTCGGCGGTCTCCTGGAACACACCCTGGCCATCTGCCGCCTGGCCGACCAGGTAGCAGATCTCTACCCTTCCGTGGACCGGTCCCTGCTCCTGGCCGGAGCCCTGCTCCACGATATCGGCAAGGTAAAAGAGTTTTCCTTTGATATCCCTCCCTTTGATTACAGCGACCAGGGCAGGCTCCTGGGCCATATGGTTATGGGGGTTGAGATGGTGGAAAAAGCGGTCCAGAAAATCAAGGACTTTCCCGAAGACCTGGCCGCCCGGCTTAAGCACCTTATCCTCAGCCATCACGGCAGCCATGAATTCGGTTCCCCTGCTCTGCCCATGCTCAAGGAGGCCTTTGTCCTCAACTTTCTCGATGATCTGGATGCCAAGATCAACTATACCGACCAGCTGGCCAGCCGGATGGAAGGGGATGAAGGCTACAGCTGGAGCCCCTATCAGCGCAACCTGGGCCGCTTTCTCTTCTTAAACGATACCGGCCGGAAGGAAGAAACTGAAGAAGACCCCCGGGAACCCCGGAAAAAAGAAGAAAATCCACAAGACAAGGGCCAGCAGCCCACCCTGTTTTAACCCTATACCTTGAAACTCGAAAGCTTGTAACTGTATTGCTGATTACCTTCCAGGACATCATAGGCCAGGAAAGGGCCAAAAACCTGCTCCGGACCTGCCGGGCCAATAATAAAATAAGCCATGCCTACCTCTTCCGGGGACCGGCCGGGGTGGGTAAGAAGAGCCTGGCTCAGGCATTCGCCGCCCTGATCAACTGCCGGGCAGCCGAGGGCGACCGGGTCTGCGGCCAGTGCCCTTCCTGTCTCAAATTTGCCTCCGGCAATCACCCGGATTTCCGACATATTCAGGCAAGCGGAGCTTACATAAAGATAGACCAGGTTAGAGAACTGAAAAAACAGCTGGCCTATGCCCCTTTCGAAGGCAGGTACCGGGTTATCCTGCTCGACGATATCCACCAGAACCTCCGGGGCCGGGAAGCTGCCAACAGCCTGCTCAAATCCCTGGAGGAGCCCCCTCCTTATTCGATCTTTATCCTGACCGCAGATGAAGCGGGACTGGTCCTGCCCACCATCCTCTCCCGCTGCCAGGTAATCCCCCTTTATCCCCTGGCCCGGGAAAAGGTGACCAGGGTGCTGGAGTCAGAAGGGGTGGACGCATTGACCGCCTCTGCCCTGGCCGGATTCAGTGAAGGCAGTCTGGGTCGGGCCCGTTACCTCGCCGGCGGAGAAATCCTGGAGCTACGCCGGGAGATTGCCGAGATGCTGGTGGCCGGCTCCCCTGATAAGCCTGATGTGGACCGGATATTCGCCCTCAGTGACCGGGCCGCTGTCCTCAAGCAAGACCTGGAAAAGCTCCTGGACCTTCTGGCCAACTGGTTCCGGGATGTTATTCTGGCAGACCAAGGTTTTAAGGACCGGCTCATCAATCTGGACCTGCAGGAGCTGACAATTAAAGCTACTACCCACTGGACCCGGGAGGAACTGTCCGTCAAACTGAGCTCTGTCCGGCAGGCCCGCAGCCAGCTGCAACGGAACTGCAATCCCGGCCTGGTCCTGGAAGTTCTTTTCTTTGAACTTCTTTGATATATGTTACCCGCTTTTCTCCGCTCCCGACCTAAAATAAGACATTTTTACCTGCTCCCTCAAACGAGGGCTGTTCAGAAGAACAAAAGCACCTGGACCGGCCCGGTTTTCTACTGGCTGCCTTACAGTCACTGGAAAAGTAAAATCCTTTTCTTTAAGCACCTTTAATGGTAATATGCATCCTTTAGTTATATCTAAAGTTATCTTTTCCCCGTTTGAAGCCACCAAGGCTCTTATTTCCATTACTGTTCTTAGCGTCTTTGTGCCTTCATACGAGTTATATTTTATCCGGAAACAAAATGTCTGAACAAAGCAAAGCCCTCACCTTTTACAAGATAAGGTTCCGGGAGACCCAGCAGACTTACTCCGCCATAACGGAGATAGCAGATCTCACTCCGGGTGAACTGGTCATGGTTGAGACTGACCATGATCTGGAACCGGCCATAATAAAGGGCCGGGCCCCGGGGCTCTCCGGCACTCCCGAAAAAAGCAGTGAAAATGATGTATGTGCAACCGACCTTTATTATAATATAATCCGCCGGGCCAACCACAGAGAGCAGGAAAGGTATGACCGCCTGCTGGAACAGGAGCAGGAATCTTTTACCTTCTGTCGGCAGAAAATTGTTGAAAAGGGCCTGGCCATGAAACTGATAAGGGTAAACCGCTACTTCAACGGCAGCAAAATCATCTTTTACTTTACTGCGGAAAACCGGGTTGATTTCCGGGACCTGGTCAAGATCCTGGTCCAGGAATACTCCACCCGGGTAGAGATGAGACAGATCGGAGTGCGCCACGAGTGCCAGATGATCGGCGGCATCGGCTGCTGCGGTCGGGAGCTCTGTTGTTCCACCTATATCAACAACTTTGTCCCGGTCTCCATCAAAATGGCCAAAGTCCAGGATCTGCCCTTAAATCCCACAAAGATATCAGGCATCTGCAACCGTCTCCTCTGCTGCCTCACCTATGAGTTCGACAGCTATGACAAACTGAAAAAAGAAATGCCCAAGGTCGGGAAGCATCTGGAAATTGACCAGAAACAGTATATTGTAAATCAGGTTTCCATTCTGGAGGAAACCGTAACCGTACAGGAAAAGGGTATTGAGGAAGTCACTCAGGTCCTGGAGCGGGAAACATGGGAACCTGCCCTGAAAAAGATGAAGCACAAGAACCGGAAGAACAAAGGGCAGTCAGATAAAGAAAATAGCGATAAAAGCAGCAACGGCACAAAATGAATACCTATATCACCACCCCGATATTTTATGTCAATGACCATCCCCATCTGGGACATGCTTACACCATCCTGGTGGCGGATGTCTACAGCCGCTACAGGAGGCTTGGCGGCGATAACGTCTTTTTTCAGACCGGAACCGACGAACATGGCGACAAGATCGTTCAGGCCGCGGAAAAAGCGGGGATGAGCCCCAAAGAGTATGCCGACCGCATCAGCGAATCCTTCCGGACGACCTGGCCGGAGCTTGATATTGAAGCCGACAACTTTATCCGGACCACGGACCAGGAACATATAAAAACCGTGCAAAAGATCCTGCAGAAGGTTTATGACAAGGGTGATATATACTTAAGCGAATACTCGGGCCACTACTGCAAGGGCTGTGAACGATTCCTGACTGAAAAAGAGCTGGTGGAAGGTCAATGCCCGGATCACCTGAGCGAACCTGAAGAGATCCACGAAGAAAACTATTTCTTTCGGATGAGCAGATACCAGGACTGGCTGATCGATCATATCAACCAACACCCTGAATTCATCACTCCGGAAAGATACAGAAATGAAGTGCTCTCTTTCCTCCAGGACCCCCTGGAAGACCTCTGCATCTCCAGACCTGTCAGCCGCCTTACCTGGGGGGTGGAGCTGCCTTTCGACAAAAACTTCGTTACCTATGTCTGGTTTGATGCCTTAATCAACTACCTCACCGGCCTGGGCTATCCCGACCAGGAAAATTTTCGCAACTACTGGCCTGCTGCCGAACATATTATCGCCAAGGACATTCTTAAACCCCATGCCGTTTACTGGCCCACCATGCTCAAGGCCATAGGCCTCAATCCCTTTCGCAGACTTCGTGTTCACGGCTTCTGGAAAGTGGGTGAAACCAAAATGAGCAAGACCATAGGCAATGTGGCTCGGCCCGGGGAGATGGTGGCTACTTTCGGGGTCGACCCGGTCCGTTATTTTCTTCTGAGGGAGATGTCCTTCGGCCTGGACGCAAACTACACCCCGGAAGCCCTTATTGATCGCTACAACTCAGACCTGGCCAACGATCTGGGCAACCTCTTCAGCCGCAGCCTGACCATGGTCCAGAAATTCTCCGACGGCAGAGTCCCTGAATCCGGAGAACCGGCGGAGGAAGACCGGGAGCTCTCGGAAGCAGGCCGGCAGATGCTTATAAGTTATCAACGGGAAATGAAGGAGTTCAACTTCAGCAGGGCGCTGGCCGCAGTCTGGGAGATGATCGGCCGGGCCAACAGATACATCGTCCACAATGCCCCTTGGGAAATGGCCAAAGACCCGGAAAAGAAGAAGCGGCTCAACACTTTCTTTTTCCACCTCCTGGAATCTTTGCGGCTGATCAGCCTTACCCTTTTACCCTTTATGCCCACAACAGGGGCAAAGATGCTCTCCTCCCTCGGCTTGAAAGCAGAAGACAGCATGCCCGAACATCTGGACTGGGGATTGCTTGAACCCGGTACGGAGGTAAAGAAAGGAGAAGCCCTTTTTCCCAGACTGGAGAAAATGGCAAAACATAAAGGCAGCGCGGAGAAAGAAGAGCACCAGAAAAATAAGCAATTATCCGGCAAAGGAGAAAAAGAGGGAGTCATTACCTTTGACGACTTCAAGAAGTGCGATCTGCGGGTGGCCGAGATTATCAGGGCAGAAAAGGTGAAAAAATCGGACCGGCTCCTTAAACTCACAGTGAAAGCCCCGGAAGAAAGGGTAGTGGTGGCAGGCATTGCTGAACACTACGCCCCCGAAGAACTGATCGGAAAAAAAGTAATCGTTGTGGCTAACCTGCAGCCCACTAAACTCATGGGAGTCCGTTCCGAGGGCATGATTTTGGCCGCCCGTGACGGAGAAAGGCTTTATCTCCCTGAAATTCCCGGGGAGGTCGGTCCCGGCAGCAGTATATCCTGAAACGAAGCAGGGAAACAGACAGATATGGTCAACTGTTTTGCTTCTCATCCGGAGTCGTAGTAAGAAGTGATAAATGGGAAAAAATACAACAACAAGACATGGCCAATCGAGGAACTCTTTCAGAAGTTGAGAGAGGAGGCTGACGATTGGCCGGTGGAATGTTTCACCCTGACAGACAGCGCAGACCATTGGCGGGGAGTCTTTTTTGTGGACCAAAACCTGGAGAAATCAAAAAAGAAAAAGCTGGCCTCGGCCATGTGCCTGTTCTCATTTCCCGATGAATCACAAATCGGGCCGGAACCCCGGGAAAAAAGGTCATCCGCTGTCTCAGCGGAAGAACGTACCCTGCTCTTCAGCTTTCATCAATCGCCGTCTTCGGAGGATTAGTTGATAATTAAAAGGAATCATGGGAACCTATACGGTTCAAGGCTATTCTTTTTGTTTACCCGAATCCGGGGGTTCCTTTATTTTAGTTGCATAATTATTCAGAAGTTCATAAAATTCAAGACTCCGGCGTCAGCAGACTCAAGCTATTAAAGAAACGAGGTATACAATGTTTGTTTTTGGAAACTTCATCTCTGCCATTGCCAATTTGGTCAATTTTATCCTGGGAGCCTACATGTGGATAATAGTGGGCCGGGCCATTATCTCCTGGGTAAACCCGGATCCCTACAACCCTATTGTCAAATTCTTATACGAGGTCACCGAACCTCTACTGGCAAGAATAAGGCGTTATCTGCCCTTTACCGCTGCAGGGGGCATAGATTTTTCACCCATAATCCTTATCTTTGCCATTCTTTTTCTGCAGAGTTTTCTGGTGCCGACCCTTCGGGGCCTGGCCCATACCCTGAGCTGATCCTATGGAGGAACAAACATGCAACTAACTCCGGAAGATATTCAAAAACAACAATTTCATATCCGTTTCCGCGGCTTTGATGTTGAAGAGGTAGACAAGTTCCTGGAAAATGTGGGAGAAAACTATCTTCTGCTGACCAGGGAAAAGCAGGAACTGGAAGAAAAGGTGGCTGAACTGGAACGTCAGTTGGCCGATTTCAGGGAGAGAGAAAAGACCTTCCAGAACGCCATTCTCTCTACCCAGAAGGTAGCTGATGAGATAGAAGAAAAAAGCCGGAAGGAAGCGGAAAAGAGGTTTAAGGAAACCCAGCAGGAAATAGAAAAGATCAGAGAGGAAGCCTATAAGGAGGTGGCCTCCCTGGAAAAACAGGTCGATGAACTGAAAACTACTAAATCCGGGATAAAAAAAGAACTAAGGGAATTTCTGCAGTCCTACCTTGACCTGCTGGAGGAGGAAGGAGACCGGGAGCCTGAGCAGACCGGACCTTCCCGGCTCCAGGCAGCTTTTTCTACCGATCGAAGTGATAAACCGGGATCGGAATTCCGGGGGGCGGCTGATAGTTCCAATACCGAAGAGAGCGAAGACTGGGTCGGAAAAACAGAAAGCAGCCTTTATGAAAAAATAGACCTGCCTGATGATCTGGACCTGCCCGGTATAACCGAGCGCCACCGGGAAAACAGCCCGGACACCGGAGAGGAGGGAATTTTCGGGAACCAGGACCCGGACCACCAAGAAGATGAAGAACAGAATGACTATCCGTCCCTCAATGACAGTATGCTCTTAAACCTGGAGGATCCCATTGATTACGAACCTGAACCTTCAGTAATAATAGATGAGGAATCTTCCGAGGATACAAAAGAAAGCGGGAACAGGAATCGATAGCTGGGCATGCCCTTTCTGCAGGAACAAGACTCAGCTTTAATTCTCTACCTCTATATCCAGACCAGGGCTTCAGTCAGCAAATTCAGCGGCATCCACGGCCAGGAGCTGAAACTATCCCTTACCGCCCCGCCTGTCAACGGTAAAGCAAACAAGGCCTTGCTGACCTTCCTGGCCAGCTTCTTCCGGGTGAGCAAGACATCCGTCTCCCTGATTAAAGGCAAACAGAGCAGACATAAGATCTGCCGGATCGAAGACCTGAGCATGGAAGAGGCGGAGAGAATACTCAACCAAAAGGCGCCGGGGGTAATACAGTGAAGAAGTGAGGGGTTAATTACCTGCGCCTTGAATCTTACACCTTGAACCCTGAACCAATGAGTGCCAGTAAAGATAAACAACTCACCCCCATGCTCCGTCAGTATATGTCCATCAAGGAGCAATACCAGGACGCTATTTTATTCTACCGCCTCGGTGACTTTTATGAGATGTTTTTCGAGGATGCAGTCACCGCCTCCCGCATTCTGGGCATTACCCTGACCAGCAGGGACAACAAGAACGAAGAAAACCGTGTACCGCTCTGCGGCGTCCCTTATCATTCGGTGTCCACTTATCTGGCCAAACTGATCAAGGCCGGCTACCGGGTGGCCATTTGCGAGCAGGTTGAGGACCCAGCTCAGGCCAAAGGAGTGGTAAAACGTGAGGTGGTCAGAGTTGTCAGTCCCGGAGTGGTTACCGAAGAACAGATCCTGGATGATAAGACCAACCAGTTCCTGGCCAGTATATTTTGCGGGGCGAAATGGGGGGCCAGCTTTCTGGACATATCCACTGGAGAATTTCTGATCAGCGAACACGAAAGCCGGGAAGACCTGATTGATGAACTGCAGCGCATGACCCCTGCCGAGCTTCTGATCTCCGAAGATGAAAACCATGACTCCATAACCGGACAACTGGAGATCCCCTGTCTGACCAGCCGCCCCTCTTTCTGGTTTTCCCGGGAAAACGCCCGGGAAACCATGCTGGAACACTTCCAGGTTACCAATCTCAAAGGCTTCGGTTGCGAAAATTTAGAAGCAGGCATAAGTGCTGCCGGAGCTCTGCTGAACTACCTCAGGGAAACCCAGAAAGCCGGTCTTGATCACATCGAGCGCCTGACCCCGATCAGCAAAGAAGATGCCCTGATCATCGACGACTCATCCCGCCGCAACCTGGAACTAACCCAGACCATTGTGGGTGGGGGCAGGGAGGGTTCGCTGCTGCACACCCTGGATCACACGGTAACCCCCATGGGAGCCCGCCTTCTCAAACGCAACCTTCTCTTTCCCTCCCGTTCACCGGAAGAAATCAACCACAGATTAGACACTGTCGAGTTCTTTTACAGCGACCAACGAGCAAAACAACCCTCCCTGACCGAACCACGGAACCAGGAGATCGGAGAGATCCCGGGGGAAGGGAGGGATAAATCCATCAGAGCAGAACTCAGAAAGCTCCTCGCAGAGATCTATGACCTGGAACGACTCAACAGCAGAGTTGTTCTGGGTAGTGCCGGCGGCCGGGATCTCCTGGCCCTGAAAAAATCACTCGCCCCCCTCCCCCGCCTGGCCAGGCTCTGTTCAATAAGCACGGGCCTGCTGGCGGAAGGCAGCCGTGAACTGGATACCCTGGAAGACATTCATACCCTGCTGGAGGAAACAATCCGGGAAGACGCCCCCATGGGAATCAAGGAAGGAGGTCTCATCAAGCCCGGTTACAAGGAGGAATTAGACGAACTGGTTTCCATCGTCAACGACACTAAAAAGCACATCCTGGCCATGGAAGCCAGGGAAAAAGAACGAACAGGTATCCCCAAGCTCAAAATAGGATTCAACAAGGTCTTCGGCTACTACCTGGAAGTCAGCAAGGCCCAAGTGGCTAACGTCCCGGAAGATTTCATCCGGAAGCAGACCCTGGTGAACGCCGAACGCTACATTACCCCGGAGCTCAAAGAGTTTGAGCAGAAGGTCCTTAGTGCCGAAGAAAAGAGTCTGGCCCTGGAATACCGCATCTTCAGCGAAATCCGCTCCCGGGTTGCTGCCTCGAGTTCCCGGATCCTCCGGGCCGCTTCCTTTATCGCCCGGGCCGATTACTACACCTCCCTGGCTGAAACAGCCCTGAATTACAACTATGTCCGGCCCCGGGTTGACGGGGAGCAGAAAATCTCTATAAAAGAAGGCAGACACCCTGTTATTGAAAAGGCCCTGCCGCCGGGTAAATTCGTCCCCAATGACGTCCACCTGGATCAAGACAGCCAGGAAGTACTGATTATTACCGGCCCAAACATGGCGGGCAAGTCCACCGTTCTCAGGCAAAGCGCCCTCATAACCCTGATGGCCCAGATGGGTTCTTTTGTCCCCGCCACCAAGGCCAGAGTGGGGGTAGTGGACAAGATCTTCACCAGAGTAGGCGCCATGGATGACCTGCGGCGGGGACAGTCGACCTTCATGGTGGAGATGAATGAAACCGCCAATATTCTCAACAACGCCACTGACCAGAGCCTGGTAATTCTTGACGAAATCGGCCGGGGCACCAGCACCTTTGACGGGCTGGCTATTGCCTGGGCAGTGAGCGAAGAGCTGGTCAATAAAAACGACATAGGCGTAAAGACCATTTTTGCCACTCATTACCATGAGTTAACTGAGCTGGCCGCTATATATGACCGGATAAAAAACTACCATATAGGAGTGAAAGAATGGAACAACTCCATAATTTTTTTACACAAATTACTTGCCGGAGGAACTGATCGCAGCTATGGTATAGAAGTAGCAGCCCTGGCCGGGGTCCCCAAACACGTGGTCCGGCGGGCTGAGGAATTGCTGACCCACATTCAGCAAGAGGAGTACAGCTCCCAGGAGCTGCCCAGAATCGCCAGGAGCTCGGGGAAAAACCGCAAAAAACAGAGCGAACAGGGCAGGCTTTTCCAGGAACCCCGGGACCCATTAAGGGAGGAAGTGGCAAACCTGGAGCCTGACAACATGACACCCCGTGATGCCCTGGATATTTTGTATAAATTAAAAGACCGGTTATGAAAGTTCCTTATTAAAAAATTACCGCTCGGTCCTGAATTCCATTCTGTCGATCATGACAAACTCAGATAAAAACAACCCGGTGTCGTCAAAAAGTACAGGGAATAAGTTCACCCTGTATCTTCTTATCTTGATGCTTTTGTGTTGCTCCCCTTCTACAGGAGAAGGTAATAACCTTGACCCGATCAGCAAACGCTACAGCCTGGCCTGCGCCTACTATAACAGTGTGGGTTTTGACAACGAACGCTGCCAAAATAGAACCGCCTGGCTGGCCTCTGCCGATAAATTCAAAGAAATCTATCACGAGCGGCCAACTCATGAAAAAGGGAAAGCCTGTCTCTACCGCTTGGCCCGGATATATGAAGAGATGTTTTATCGCTTCCAAAAAATTCGCGATCTGCAGGAGGCAGTGGCCTACTATGAAGATCTGCAGGTAATTTTTCCCGACAGCAGGCTGGCTGACGACGCCTTATTCAGGATAGCCGAATTAAAACTTGATCAGAACAAAAAAAATGAAGCCAGAAAGTATCTCTCCAGGATTATCAAACAATATCCTGAAGGAGACATGTATGAAGCCGCTGCTGATAAACTCCGGGAAAGCCCGGCGATAAAAACCATCGAGGCCCGAAGCAGCCCGGGGAAAAACAGGGACCGGGCCTGGTTAACCAATCCTGTCCGCTACTGGTCCAATCCTGACTATACCCGGATTGTTATCAGGACCTCAGATCAAGTCGACTACCGGGATGTCCTGCTTCCGGAGAATGAAAAACATTCCAAAAGATTATATGTTGATCTTAAAGACTGCAGCCTCGCCTCAGATATCAAAAACACAACTCCAGTCGACGACGGGCTGCTGAAACGGATAAGAACAGGGCAGTTCAACCGGGACACTGTCAGAGTAGTCCTTGATACCGAATCCCTGGAGGATTACAAAATATTCGAGCTCAATGATCCCTACCGGATAGTAATAGATGTAAACGGGGCAAAACCTGCTGCTCCCTCCTTGCCCAACGGGCCGCCGGATCAGGATATAAGCCTGGCAGAACAGTTCGGCCTCGGGATCAGAACCATTATCCTGGATCCCGGACACGGGGGTAAAGATCCGGGAGCAATAAGTCCATCAGGAAAAATGGAAAAGGATCTTACCTTAGAGATTGCCAAAAAAACAGCAAACATTCTGAATAAAAAAAAGGGATACAAGGTTATTCTTACCAGGAAAGAAGACGTCTTTATCCCCCTGGAAGAGCGTACGGCTCTGGCCAATACCCATAAGGCGGATCTATTTATCTCCATCCATGCCAACTCAGCCCCTGACCCCGAACTTCAAGGAATAGAGACCTATTATCTGAATATGGCCACCAACCGCGAAGAAAGGAGAGCGGCGGCCCGGGAAAATGCCTCTTCCGCCAGCCAGATCAGTGACCTGCAGAGGATTTTAGATGATCTTGTAAAAAAGAACAAAAAGGAAGAATCACGCCGTCTGGCCAATATCATGCACCAGCAGTTCCTGGAAGGATTGAGAGAAAGCTACAACATAAATGATCTCGGAGTCAGGAAAGCCCCTTTTATTGTCCTGCTTGGAGCAAGAATGCCGGCCGTTCTCCTGGAAACCGGCTTTATGAGCAATCTGCAGGAAGAAAAAAGACTCTCTAATCAGAACTACCAGCAGATACTGGCCGGCCAGATAAGCAAAGGGATTATGGAGTATGCCTCCGAACTCAATCTGGCCTCCAGGTTTTAGACTGTTTTTTGGTGCGGCCATTTTATTTAAATAATGGACATTGCGATCTTGACAAAGAATCGACTATAGATTAAAAGATAAAGTTTTAAAGGATATAATTTTCTTAAAAAGTGTGGTCTATAATCAAGCTTTAAAGGAGGACAGAATGGCTACAGTCGAACACAACGGACATACCTACGATGTAGATGAAGACGGCTTCCTGACCAAGGGCATGGAAGAATGGGATGAAAACTGGATAGATTATGTAAAAAACAGTGAGGGCATTGACGAATTAACCGATGAACACTGGAAAGTTATCAACTCTCTCCAGGAGTATTTCAAGAAAAACGGAATCGCTCCCATGGTCCGGATTCTCTCCAAAACCACAGGCTTTCCATTAAAAAAGATTTACGAGCTTTTCCCTTCAGGCCCCGGCAAGGGAGCTTGCAAGATGGCCGGTCTGCCCAAGCCTACTGGCTGCGTCTAAGGACTGTTCCCCACGTCTTTTTTCGAACTTTAAAGAGAAAACAGCTCAGGCTGTTTTCTCTTTTTTTATGAAATCATTATGAATTCTACTGACCCGCTCCTGGTATTCCGGGGCGGTAATCACCGCACCTTTGATCCCCCCCCGCAGGTTAATTTCCGTAAAATAAGTTGCCCCTTCCGGGGTCACCATTAAATCAATATGGGCATAAGGAAAATCCCCGCGCTTCATCACCCGGCGGCAGATCTGCCACTGTTCGTCTGAAAGGGTACAGGCCCTGAAACTGCCTCCACAATGGAGATTATTACGGAAATTACGGCTATTATCCCTGTAATAAGCTTCTACATATTCTCCCAACACCACCACCCGGATATCCCGAATCCCCTCCATAAAGGGTTGAACAACAAAAGGATAAGGCAATCCTCCCAAGCTGGCCTGGTTATATAGATCTTCCATGGAAGGCCAGAGATTAATACCCAGGCCGGCGTTTTTCCGATCAAGCTTGCTCACCACCTGCTTAATCTCCGCCTCATGATAGTTATTAAGCACTTCTAAAAGACCGTGGCGATCATGAACAGGAACAGTATAAGGCAGCATATAAGCCTCATATATATGGGACTGCAGGACCTTGGATCTGCTAACTGCCTGGGAAAGTGCTGAGGGACAGAGGATCAGGCCTCTTTCCTTTAAGTCGAGCAATAAATGCTCCTCACTTTCCTTTAGGCGAATTCTTCCCACTATTATGTCGCCGGCTTCAAGCTCTTCCCATTCCCTCCGCAACCGGTCATTATCAGTTATAATTCGAGTCATGAATAGATCCGGGACCCTATAGGTCCACCACTAAGTTTCAGCTATCGTTTTACTTAAGTATGATTCTGCTCCGGGTCACCAAGACACTCAAGAGAATCACAGCTTTAATTGCATGGCCACTTCAATACCTGATCTCAAAACCTCTCAGCTCCCCAGGGTTTTCAACAGCATCAATCTCCACACTGCTGACCTTGGACATAGGCGACCCCTGGTAAAGCCATTCCACCATCTGATCCACCTTGTGCTCCTCACCGGAAATAAGCACCTCCACCGAACCATCACTTCTATTACGTACCCATCCGGAAACTCCCAGCCTCTCGGCTTCCGACCTGGTATAGTCCCGGAAGAAAACCCCCTGTACTCTGCCGCTTACCACAGCATGTAAACTTTTTTCAGCCATCTTCCCCCCCTTAAACCGGAATTCCTGATTTGAGATTATATTTCCGCCTTTTACTCATAAAAAAACACGTAGTTTTTTATTGACATCATCAACCGGCTCACGTAACCTCGAGAGGTAATCTCATATAAGGGCCTACCGTGCCGGATAAATTCCAACCAATCCCCTCAAACTTATTACCGCAAAACGAGATTAATCTTTAGCGCCTGAGATTACTGATAGATTAACAGATAGCAGGACCTGAGAAAAGACATAATGAAACCCCGGGATCCCGTATGGGAGGAAATGAAAAAAAATAACCGGATAGCCGGCCATCCGGTCCGGTATTTTCAGGAAACCGACTCCACGAATGCCAGGGCCCGGGAAGAAGCCCGGAAAGGGGCGGAATCAGGTACGGTCTTTGTCGCCGAAACCCAGAGTAAAGGCCGGGGCAGGCTGGGCCGCTCCTGGCACTCCCCTGCCGGTTCAGGGCTTTACTTCTCCCTCATTCTTTCTCCCGGAATATCTACCACCGATCTTCCCAAAATCAGCCTGGCTACAGGTGTGGCTCTCTGTCGGGCAATCAGGGGTTATGTGGAAAACCCCGCCTTGAAATGGCCCAACGATTTGTTACTGGAAGGCAGAAAGGTCGCCGGCATCCTGACTGAAACTATACCCCGGCAGGATACCGCCAGTCTTGTCATTATGGGCATCGGCATCAACGTAAACCAGTGCGAGCATAATGTACCTGCCGAGCTTGCCGACAGATTGGGCACTATTCAGGCAGCATACGGCAGCCCCCTGGCCAGAGGGAAGTTACTGGAGAGTATCCTCAACCAGATTGACGCCCTTCTGAACCAGGCGGAACGATACGGATTTACAGACATCCTCAAAGAATGGCGGAACCACGATGCCAGCAGGGGTAAGTATCTGACCTGGCTTACCACGGAAGGGGAAACGGTCCACGGCCTCTCGCAGGGGATAGATGAGGAAGGATTACTTTGGATCAGGGATAACCGGGGGAAAATGCATGAGGTTATCTCCGGGGATATAACAATTGGCAAAGCCGGTTAATAATCAGGTAATCCTTCAATCTCCAGGTTAAACCTACCTGGTTAAATGCCGGTATTTGATACGGTGGGGCCGGCAGGCTTCCTCCCCCAGCCTTTTCTTCTTGTCTTCTTCATACTCAGAGTAATTACCCTCGACAAAAGCGACCTGACTGTCACCTTCAAAAGCCAGGATATGAGTGGCGATCCTGTCCAGAAACCAGCGGTCATGGCTGATCACCACGGCGCAGCCGGCAAAGTTTAAAAGAGCCTCCTCCAGAGCGCGCAGGGTATTGACGTCCAGGTCGTTACTGGGCTCATCCAGAAGAATGACATTGGCTCCGGTTTTCAGAATCCGGGCCAGATGGACCCGGTTGCGCTGTCCGCCTGAAAGAAGACCCACCTTTTTCTGCTGTTCGGATCCGGAAAAATTGAACTTTCCCACATAAGCCCGGGAGTTGATTTCCTTGTCCCCTAACTTGACCGTATCCTGACCGTCGGAGATAGCCTCCCAGATACTCTTCTCCGGATCCAGGCTCTCCCGGGACTGCTCCACGTAGGCAAGTTTGACAGTCTCCCCCACGGTAACTGCCCCGGAATCAGGCTCCTCTTCACCGGTAATCATCTTGAAAAGGGTGGACTTTCCTGCCCCGTTAGGACCAATCACTCCCACCAGGCTGCCCGGAGGCAGAGCAAAATTCGTATCTTCCATGAGCAGGGTATCCCCGAATCCCTTAACGACCTCTTCCGCCTTGATCACCACATCACCCAATCGCGGTCCGGGAGGGATATAAATCTGCAGATCCTCGGCCTGCTTCTCTTCTTCCCGGCTGAACAGCTTTTCATACTCCTTGATCCGGGCCTTGGATTTAGTCTGCCTACCCTTGGGAGACATGTTTATCCACTCCATCTCCCGCTTAAGAGTTTTCTGCCGCTCGCTTTCCCGCTTTTCTTCCAGGGCCAGACGCTTCTGTTTCTGCTCCAGCCAGGAAGAATAATTGCCTTTCCAGGGAATACCGCGTCCCCGGTCAAGCTCCAATATCCAGCCGGCTACGTTATCCAGGAAATAACGGTCGTGAGTGACTGCAATCACTGTCCCCTCATAGCGCTGGAGATGCTGTTCCAACCAGCCCACGGTTTCGGCATCAAGATGGTTGGTGGGCTCGTCCAGGAGGAGAATATCAGGTTGACGGAGGAGGAGCCGGCACAGGGCTACCCGGCGGCGCTCACCACCGGAGAGGACCTTAACCGGTGTTTCCCCGGCAGGACAGCGGAGAGCATCCATGGCCATCTCCAGACGGGAATCAATATCCCAGGCCCCCCGGGCATCCAGCTTCTCCTGAACCTCGCCCTGCCGGACTATGAGTTTATCCATCTCCTCGTCGGTCATGGACTCGGCAAACCCGGCATTTATTTTATCGAACTCGGCTAACAGGTCCATGGTTTCCTGAACGCCTTCTTCCACAATATCCTTAACCATTTTACTGTCATCAAGCTCAGGCTCCTGTTCCAGAATGCCCACCGAAACCTCGGGAGAAAAGGAGACCCTGCCTTCATATTCAGTATCCAGGCCGGCCATTATTCTCAGCAGCGAACTCTTGCCAGCCCCGTTCAGGCCCAGGACCCCGATCTTGGCGCCATAGTAATAGGACAGGCTGATATCTTCCAGAACCGGCTTCTGCTGATAGTACTTGGAAACTCCATCCATGGAGTAGATAATTTTATTTGGCTCTTCACTCATATTTTACTTTTCAGGATTGTTGGGTTTATTGATTTTGTAGGGTTATTTAATAAGCATATAGATTATGCCCTTGGGATAACCCTGATTAATTCTTTTGTATCCCGGCTGCAGCAGGACAAGAGGCCGCCATGTGATCCATAGCCCATATTTCTTCTTCACTTCCTGGATTCGTCATTCCTGATTCATAACTCTTCAAAACCTTCAGCTATATCTTCCAGGGCCCCACTGTCCAAGATATTTATGTTCTTTTTATTCACCTCTATAATTCCTGACCCGGTCATTTTCTTAAGCACGCGGGACAGGGTTTCAGGAGATGCCCCCAGAATCCGGGCAAGATTGCCCTTGGAGACTTCCAGAGACACGGTTCCCGCCCCACCGGCGGCATCCTGAAGCTGAACCAGATAGGTGGCCAGACGGGCAGGCAGCTCCTTGAGGGAAAGATCCTCGATCAGGGCGGCAAACCGTCGCAGACGACCGGCAAGTACCGCCAGCATGTTCATGGCCAAGGAGGGATCATCGCTAAAGAGCTGCCGCAGCCTGCCCCGGGGCAGGAAAAGGAGATCGGAAGGCTCCAGGGCCTGGGCATAGGCTGGAAAAGTGCCGCCGGAAAATACCGGGACCTCTCCGAACGGTTCTTTGGGACCAAAGAGATGAAGAATCTGCTCCTTGCCCCCGGAGGACAATTTAAAGACCTTGACCCGGCCGGTGACCACTATGTAAAAGCCCCTGGCCTCATCCTCCTGGCTGAAGATCAATTCTTCCCTTTTATAAGACCGGGTGGTGCTTATACTCAATATATTTGCCAACTGCGCTTCCGGCAGCCCCTTAAAGAGTTCCACCCCGGAAAGAAAATCCTTATTCATTACCTGGCCGCCCTGCGTTTGAATTGAGTGCTTCAACTTCCCGGACCTTTTTAATAATCATACGGTTAACCGGTACCGCAATACCCAGGGCTTCCGCCTTGGCCGCCAGGGCACCGTTGATTGCCGTAATTTCCGTTGGTCTGCCCCGGTGGATATCCTGGAGCATGGACGATATATTTCCGGCGGTCCTGCGGCAGACCTCTTCGGTATAATTGACCGGATCTGGACCGGGATTAACACCTGAGGCCCTGGCCACAGCAGCCCCTTCCCTGACAGCATCGGCCATCAGCTCCCTGGCCCGGGGATCAGCCAGAAGCTCACCGTTATTACAGTCATATATCACGGTAAGGCCATTAATACCGGCATTGACCAGAAGCTTCCGCCACAGGTATTCCCGGATATCGGCGACCACCGCGCAGGGAAAACCTGCAGCAGCAAATACATCAGCGGCCTCCTCCAGCTTTTTCCGACCCTGCCGTCCGGGGTCATCCGGAAAACCGAGACTGGTCTGCCCTGTTCCCCGGTGACTTACTTTACCCGGAGCCAGGAGGGTTGCCCCTTCGGAAGTAACCCCCAGGGCTTTATGACCGGGGACAATCGCCTGTCTTATAATTTCGGCATGGCTTATCCCGTTCTGGAAGGCTATAAGAAGGCTGGAGGAATGAAAAAGCGAGGCGGCTCCGATTAGAGCCGCCTCTACAGCAAACGATTTGACGCAAAGAAGAACGAGATCAGCACTGCCTATGTCCTCAGGGTCGGCAGTAATATTCAACTCCGCCTCATACCCTGCTCCCTCTTCTGATAGAAAAACGGTGTCTTCCAGGCGGGCGGCCCTGTCCCGGTCATGGTCAAGCAACCAGACCTCATGGCCGGTACCCACAGACAGGCCTGCTGCAAAAAGACTGCCCAGGGCTCCCGGACCAATGACCGCGATCTTCATCCGGCCTACTCGACGATTTCAGCCTTCTCCACTATCACCTTATAACTGTAGCCTGCCCCGAAGTCCTTATCCTTGGCCAATACACCCTGCATTTCGACTTCCTGGCCCTTACCGGGCATATTGTCTTCCTCGGAAGTGAAGACCAGATCATGGGTATTTTCCCCGGCGCTGCCGGTCCCATCCTGAAGATGGACCCAGGTCTTGCCCATAATATTGGGTAAAACTTTCACGACCTTGCCTCTTACCCGGACCTCTTCACCGTCAAGCTCACCTGCCTCGCTGTAAATCTCGCCAATGGTATAACCATTTTCAGCACTGCTCTTTTCTACCGAAATGTCCTGGGCTTCAGTAATGGACTTCTCACTACCCCCGCTTACATCCTGGGAATCGGGCTGCTGCATAGAGGAAGACATGGATCCTCCTCCTCCTTCCGACTGCAGGGCATTTTGAAAATCGGCTTCCTCCTGACCGGAATCAGCGACGTTACTGCCTTGGGAGCCCATCATGCCGGCGCCTTGCCCTGCTCCGGCTGAACTCTCTCCCACTAAACCACCGGAGAAGATGATCTCCGGAAAAGTACGATCAAGGCTCTCGCTGTGGAAATCGCGCATAACCGGACCGGACTTGAGTGCTACATCCTCTCCTTTCTGCACATCGGTTTGGGCGGTAGCAGCCCATTTTTCACCTGCTTCGGTGTCCAGTTTAAGATAAGTGTAACCGCCGCTGTCAAAAGTTTCCGAAACTTTTCCTTCAACAATCGCTCCATTGGGGGACGCTCCCTTTTCCCCGGCGGAAGATGGAGCCTGCATGCTTCCGGTTTTGCCTGATTCCGACTTATTCGCTGATGCATTGCTCTCTGACTGATCTGAACAGCCG
This sequence comes from Desulfurivibrionaceae bacterium, assembly GCA_046537975.1. Lineage (GTDB taxonomy): Bacteria > Desulfobacterota > Desulfobulbia > Desulfobulbales > SURF-16 > JAWLDV01. The sequence continues at coordinate 5,952 of JBKHJR010000001.1, read as the reverse complement.
AGAAAAACAAGGGCCATGATCAGTCCCGCAGTCAAATAGATTTTTCTGTCTAACAACATTTAATCACCTCTGTTTATGGTTACTTACAAATTCAGAGAGAACATCTCTCAATATTAAGAAGGGATAAGGCTGGTGCAACTATCTTAGAGGTAAAGCTGCCCAACCCATAACTCATCAGTCTTCATACGTGAAAATAAAATCTTCCTCATTACGATCAATTACCACTCTACCTCCCTGACTGAGTTTGCCGAACAAGATCTCATCAGTCAAACGGTCTCCCAGCTCAGTCATTATCAGCCTCCTCATGGGGCGGGCACCGTAATCCGGATCATAACCCTTAAGTGCCAGCCAACTCCGGGCCGCTTCAGTTAGGGAAATAGTGACCTTTTTCTCAGCCAGCCTGGCCTCAAGCTCAAAAACCATCTTGTCCACAATCTTTTCCATGATCGCCATATCAAGAGAATTAAAGGTGACGATGGTATCCAGGCGGTTCCGGAATTCAGGAGAGAAAAGATTCTTGATTTCCCGATCCTCTTTTCCTTTCCTGCTGGAGACAAAACCAATGGGCTGACCGGTCATGTCCCTGACCCCGGCATTGGTGGTCATAATCAGAATCACATTACGGAAATCAGCCTTGCGGCCGGAATTGTCAGTCAGAGTAGCGTGATCCATTACCTGGAGAAGTATGGAAAATATGTCCTGATGGGCCTTTTCGATCTCATCGAGGAGAAGGACGCAATGGGGATGTTTCCTGATAGAATCAGTGAGAAGACCCCCCTGATCAAAACCGACATAGCCCGGAGGAGCACCGATAAGACGGGCAACCGCATGTTTTTCCATATACTCGCTCATGTCAAAGCGTTCAAAATGAATGCCAAGGGCGGATGCCAGCTGTTTGGCCACCTCTGTTTTTCCAACTCCGGTGGGACCGGCAAAGAGGAAAGAACCTGTAGGCCGGTCCAGCTCTTTCAGTCCGGCCCGGCTGCGCTTGACCGCAGTAACCAGCGACTCGATGGCATGATCCTGACCGTAAATCTGCAGCTTCAGATTTCCTCCAAGATTCTTGAGCTGGTTCACATCCGAGGATGAGACATTCTTAGCCGGAATCCTGGCCATACGACCGATCACTGACTCGACATCACGAACGTTGATGGTTTTTATCTTCCCATCGCCTCCTACCTTCAAACGGTAGGCCGCTCCCACCTCATCAAGGACATCAATAGCCTTGTCAGGGAGAAAACGCTCGGTGATATACCGGTCTGCCAGTTCAGCCGTGGTTTTGATTGATTTTTTGGAGTACTTGACACGGTGATGATCCTCATACTTTGACTGCAGGCCCTTAAGAATACTGACAGTATCTTCAATGGAAGGCTCTTCAATGTCCACTTTCTGGAAGCGCCGGGACAGGGCCCGGTCCTTCTCAATATTGTTGCGGTACTCCTCATAGGTTGTCGAGCCTATACAACGCAAAGTCCCGGCCTGCAGGGCCGGTTTCAGCAGATTGGAGGCATCCATGCTGCCGCCGCTGGTTGCTCCGGCCCCTACCACTGTATGGATTTCATCAATAACCAGTATGACCTCCGGATCATCTTCCACTTCGCTGATAATCGCCTTGAGGCGTTCCTCAAAGTCACCGCGGTACTTGGTCCCGGCCAGGAGCCCACCCATGTCAAGCTGATGCAGCTTGACATTTCCAAGGGGCTCAGGAACCTTTCCTTCGTATATCTTTAAAGCCAGGCCTTCGGCGATAGCTGTTTTACCCACCCCGGGCTCCCCCACCAACAGCGGATTATTCTTACGGCGCCGGCAGAGAATCTGCATAAGCCTTCTCAATTCATCTTCCCTGCCGATCAGGGGATCGAGGAGACCGGCAGCCGCCTTTCCGTTGAAATCGACCGTATATTTTTCCAGAGCAGTCTGGGGCTTGTCCTTTGGCTGTTCCTCCTCACTTTTCTCAAAGTAAGTGAACTGCTCTTCCCCGGCCGCAGGATCTTTTTTCTGGGAAAGATACTCCATCACCGCCAGCCGGGTCAGGCCTTCCATAGCCAGATAATAAACGGCAAAGGAATCCTGCTCGGCAAACAGCGAGGTAAGAACATCCCCGGAATCGACCTCTTTCTTACCGCAGCTCTGGACATGGGCTATAGAGCGCTGGAGCACCCGGTTGAATCCCATGGTCTGAACAGGATCATGTTCGGTAGCTGACTCAATTACAGGAACATGAACACGGAAAAATTGTTCCAGATTTTTTTCAAGATTTTCGGCACTGCCGCCGCATTCTTCAATAATTTTTTCTGCAAAATCGTCTGATAACAGACCGTATAGGAGATGCTCTACGGTCACATGCTCGTGGCGGAGCTTCTTGGCCTCCCTTATGGCCATTACCAATGCTATTTCTACTTTGTGACTAATCATGTCTACACCTTTTCCATGGAACAGTGCAGAGGGTACTCGTTCTTGCGGGCCATATCATGGACAATATTAATCTTTGTCTCAGCTATTTCCCTTGTATAGACTCCTGCTATACCGATGCCCTGCTGATGAACGTTGAGCATTATTTTGGTGGCTTCAGAGGTCGATTTATGAAAAACACTCTCTAAAATCATTACCACAAAATCCATGGTTGTATAATCATCATTATGCAGGAGCACCTTGTAAAGAGGAGGTTCCTCCACCTGTTCTTTTTCTTCAACAACTACACTTTCTTTGGTCCCGCTTTCCGGCATAGTTTTTAATCTTGTTTCTCAATTCTCAATTCTGAGTTCTGAGGTATCAATTCCTGATTCAGGTTTTATGATTACGGGTTTGAGTTTTACCATTTTCTATTGCAAACATTAAACCCTAATCCCCTTCTTGTCCAGTGAGAAAGGAGAAGAAAAAATCCGCCATAACCAGATCGTCCCTGATTCCTGATCCTTTCAGCCGGTATTCAGCCTTCAGAAGTTTCTTCAGCCCGTGACGCAAAAAAGTGGAACTCAATTTTTCAGCCTGCCTGAAGGACCTGTACAGGGCATAAGGATGTCCTTTCAGAAAAGGGGATTCAGCGTACTGTGATTCTTTCAGCCGGTTAAGATAATCTTTTTGGAAAAAATTGTAGGACTGTCCCGGAGAATAGGGAACAGGCCCTTGTTCCTGCAGGAAACGGAGATAGAGGAACCTGCGGAACACTTTTCTCAATCCGGCAATTATGGCCAGGGAATGGAGACCTCTGTCCATAAGTCTGTCAGCAATCAGGAGAGAACGGCCCGGATCCAGATCCGCCACCGCCTCGTTCAGCTCATACAGGGCTTCTTCTCTGGTCCTGCTGATTACGGCCTCTACGTCCGCAACCTCTATAATATCCTTGTCATCACAGAAAAGGGCGAGCTTTTCTGTTTCCAGGACTGCGGCTACCGGATGGAAACCGACCCGCTCAACCATATTGTCGATCACGGCCGGCCCGGGCTTTTTACCCATTTCCCGCATTCTCCCGGCAATAAGCTCCCGGACAACCGAATCCTTTTCCTTGCGGGCCGCGGCATTTTCCCCGGCAGGAACGGAAAGATCAACAATTACTCCCTGCCGGTCTATGGTTCGGTAGAGTTTTTTCCTTTTATCCACCTCCTCACTGATCAGGATAAGGATATTGTCACTGGACTGCCTGCCCTCCAGGAAAGAGACGAGTTCACTGTCCCGATCCTCTTTGCGGGAAGCTTTCCCCTTCGCCGGTATACTGATATCAGCAAGCCATTTCAGGTCTGCCGGCCTGGAGAAGCCAAACAGTTTCTGCCACTGCTCAGAGCCGAGTTCGGCCAGTTCGGCACAAGTCTCAAGGGAAGCCAGATCGAGGAGGCGGGAAAGGCAGCGGCCCGCCTCTTCTCTCTTATTATCGGCATAAGCCTTTAAGGCCCGGTCCCAGAGGGCCCGGCTATTGGCTTTGGAAACAAGCAGTTTAGAGTCCATCACCCTGACAATCTCTCTGCCGGTAAAAAGACTGTAAGACTTAAGAAGATTGACAATGTGGACGGGATCCTCATTTTCCCCCTCCAACCGCTTGACATTAACCTGATCTTCACGCCGTTCCCTGCACAAGGCGTCGATAAGCTCATCTCCGACACTCCGGCATAAATAGCGTTCACCATGGATCAGGTAGACGGGAGCCACCGCCCCTTTCTCCACCTCTTGAATGAGCTTTTGAGTATCCTTGCGCTTATAAATAGGCATATTGAGAGTTCAGGGTTAAAAATTCCGGGATCCAAAGGAGATTGTCAGCCCAGCAGCTAACGATTGACTCATCTTTTAATTATAATAACTATGTCAATAATTCAAACGGAAAAAAGGAGCAGGCACAAACTAAAACTTCTTCTTTTACCATATAATCTTGTTTGATTATTTTTTTATATTATATTAAATACATGTCTTTTATTTCTGCCACAATCCTTCTTTTTCTGGTCATGGATCCCTTTGGTAATGTCCCGGTATTTTTATGCATGCTCAGGGGCATACCAGCTGAGAGAAAGCAGCGAATCATAATCAGGGAAATGCTTATCTCCCTGGCTGTCCTGATTATTTTCCTGATCGCGGGACCTTTGCTGCTGGACATCCTGCAGATATCAGAGGCCTCTCTTCAAATCGCCGGAGGTATAATCCTGTTCATGATTGCCATTAAGATGATTTTCGGTGAACCAGAATACATCTTCGGGGGTTCCTCAACAGAAGAGCCTTTGATCGTGCCCTTAGCCATCCCCTGCATTGCCGGACCTTCAGCCATCGCCACCGTAATGCTTCTTATGGGGCAGAGCCCTGACCGCTGGCTCGACTGGCTTTTAGCCGTCTTTCTGGCCTGGATGGTCTCCAGCATAATCCTGATCAGCTCCTCAAAGCTGGACCGGATCCTGGGCAAAAAGGGGTTGAACGCCCTGCAGCATTTAATGGGACTCATTCTTACGGCAATTTCTGTAGAGATGTTTCTGGAGGGCCTTAAGATCATTCTTTCCTCATCATTTAACTAAAAAACTGATTTGAATTTCACTGATGAACACATAATAAGCGCCCATGACCTGGTAAAGACTTACAGCGGCCAGCCCGTAGTCAGAAAGGTCAACTTTTCGGTCAACAGAGGTGAGTGCCTCGGACTTTTGGGGCCTAACGGGGCAGGTAAGACCACTATTATCAATATGCTGCTGGGCCTGGCAACTATAAGCTCGGGTAGTCTGGAAGCAATGGGCATCCAGGTTGCCGGAAATGAAAAACAGGTCAAGGCCCGGCTTGGGGTAGCCCCCCAGGAAGATACACTGGACCCTGACCTGACGGTGGAGGAAAATCTCCTGATCTATGGCTCCTACTATGGCCTACCGGCCTGGAAATCCCTGAACAAGAGCAGGGAACTGCTGCAATTCTTTGCCCTGGAAAACCGAAGGCATGAGGTGATTCAGCACCTGTCCGGAGGCCAGCGCCGCCGGCTCCTTCTGGCCAGGGCCCTGATTCATGAACCGGAGCTCCTTATTCTTGATGAACCCACCGTCGGCCTGGATCCCCAGGCCAGGTATCTGATCTGGCAGCGCCTGCAGTTTCTAAAAGATCAGGGAGTCACTATGCTTTTGACCAGCCATTATATGGATGAGGTCTCCCGGCTCAGTGACCGGGTAGTAATCCTCAACCACGGTGAAATCGTGGTTGAGGGTGAACCCCAGCAGCTGATCACCGATATGGTGGGTATTGATGTCTTTGAAATTCACGACCGTCCGGAAGAACTGGAGCGCATGGAGGCTATAGCCCATGAATGCCAGGCAAGCACGGAAAGGGTTACCGACGGTCTCTTTATCTATACCGGCAGGCAGTGTACCGAGCTGGAAGACAGGGTAAGAAAGACTGACTACTGGCTGCGCCGGCCGGCCAACCTGGAAGACCTTTTTATCCAGCTGACCGGCAGAACTCTGCAGGAATCATAAAAGGAAAGTATAAGGCTTAAGG
>JBKHJR010000014.1:0-45956 GCA_046537975.1 Desulfurivibrionaceae bacterium | reverse complement strand
ATGGTGATCTGATCAATTCTATTGCCATGGAAGTCGGCCTTCGGTTTGCCATTCGGGAAGGTGGCCGCACCGTTGGTGCAGGCGTTATTAAAGAGATTGTTGAATAATATAACAGAAGGTAACCAGTGATGCGTGATATTATTGCATTGGGATGTTCCGAGTGCAAACGGCGGAACTACACAACGACAAAGAACAAGAGAAGAACGCCTAATAAGCTGGAACTCAAAAAGTACTGCCGTTTCTGTAGAACCCACACTCTGCACAGGGAAACCAAGAAATAAGATGAGTTGAGCAGGCCAGTAGCTCTAATTGGCAGAGCATCGGACTCCAAATCCGACGGCTGGGGGTTCGAGTCCCTCCTGGCCTGCCAGATATGGAACCGAATTCACCATGGTATAATCATGGAAGGAATAATTTTGTTCCATATTAAACAGAAAACAATGAACCTAACGAATAAACCCAAACTAATTCAGTTTGGTGGTTAAATATGGCAGCTAAAAAAAACAGTCAACCCAAGAAAAAGCAGGATAAGGTCGGGCAGGCAGCTGAAAAAAAAACCGGCTCTAAGATAGGTCAGATCCCCGGCTTTGCCAGAGAGGTGAAGGCTGAGTTCCAGAAAATCGCCTGGCCCCATAAAAAGCAGACCATAGCTACAACTGGAGTTGTCATATTTCTGGTATTTCTGGTTTCGATATATCTTGGAACTGTTGATCTAATATTTGGCAAACTAGTCGGTTTGCTGATTCAGTAAATCCAGCGGGATTATCTCATAAGAATGGCACTAAAATGGTACATACTGCATACCTACTCAGGATTTGAAGAGAAGGTAAAGGCAACATTGAAAGAACGTATAAAAAAAGCCGGCCAGGAAGACATGTTTGGTGATATTCTTGTACCTACTGAACAGATCGTTGAAATGGTAAAAGGTACCAAAAGTACCTCATCCCGCAAGTTTTTCCCCGGCTATATACTTATAAATGTCGATCTGAATGAAGAAACTTGGCATACTATCCGAGATACTCCCAAAGTGACTGGTTTTGTCGGCAATGATCTTAATCCTGATCCCTTGCCGGATGAAGAAGCCGAGAAGATCATTAACCGGATTCAGGATGGTGCTGTAAGGCCCAAACCAAAAGTCATGTACGAGACAGGTGATGTGGTAAGGGTGACAGACGGGCCTTTCACCAATTTCGAGGGCGTAGTCGATGAGGTCTACCCAGACAAAGGCCGGGTCAAGGTAATGGTGAGCATTTTCGGCAGGGAGACTCCTGTTGAACTTGAATTTGCCCAGGTTTCCAAAGGGTAAAACAATCTACAAACTGAATATCTGGGTACAAAAGTATTTAACTGAACTACTGCTAAATTGTAGTTTAACGATCAAGAATAATTTAACTTCTTTGCTAATCAAATTTTTTATTCCGGAGTAATATTATGGCAAAAAAAGTTGCGGCATATATAAAACTTCAGATACAGGCTGGTAAGGCTAATCCCTCTCCACCTGTTGGACCGGCACTTGGTCAGCATGGCCTTAATATTATGGAATTCTGCAAGGCCTTTAATGCCAAGACCCAGGACGAAGGTGATATGGTAATTCCTGTTGTAATTACAGTATATAAGGATAAGTCCTTTTCCTTTATCACCAAGACGCCGCCGGCCTCTACTCTATTGTTTAAGGCCTTGAATTTAAATAAGGGCTCAAGTAATCCCAAACGGGAGCGGGTTGGCAAAGTGACCAGGGAGCAGATCAAAGAAATAGCGCAGATAAAGCTTCCTGACCTTAATGCCTATGATCTTGAATCCGCGATGAGGATTGTTACCGGAACCGCCAAAAGCTGCGGAATTACTGTAATTGACTGAATTAATCAGTTGACTACCTATAATAGTTTCAAACATTTTTATAGTATTTTAAGGAAGTAGAAATGGCTAAACGTGGTAAGAAATATATCGAAGCAGCTGCAAAGGTTGATAAAAAGAGTTTATATAAACTTGATGATGGCCTTGAGAGCTTGTCGTCAACTAAAGTAGCCTCCTTTGATGAATCTGTTGATATAGCAGTGCGTCTCGGAGTCGATCCCAGGCACGCTGATCAGATGATCAGGAGTTCAGTGGTCCTTCCTAACGGAACTGGTAAGACAGAGAGAGTGCTTGTCTTCGCTACCGGAGACAAGGTCCATGAAGCTCTTGATGCCGGGGCTGATTACGCCGGAGGCGATGAGTATATCGAAAAGATCCAGGGTGGCTGGCTTGAATTTGATAAAGTAATCGCTACTCCTGACATGATGGGAACTGTCGGCAAGATAGGGCGGATACTCGGCCCAAGGGCCATGATGCCCAATGCAAAACTGGGTACTGTTACCTTTGATGTTGCCCGGGTAGTTCAGGAGATTAAAGCCGGCAAGGTGGATTTCAAGGTTGACAAGGCAGGAGTCGTGCATGCCATGGTTGGTAAGTCATCCTTCGATAAATCCAGCCTCAAGGATAATATCCTGGCTTTCATAGATAAGATTATTCAGGTGAAACCATCAACCTCCAAAGGGATTTACCTACGGGGGGTGGCTGTTTCAAACACTATGGGACCCGGCATTAAGCTGGATCCTATTGAATTAAGAACTCTGGCTAAACAGTCATAGCTGATTGTTGGCCGGGAGTAATTCAGCTTAAATTTTATACCTAATTTGAAAGGGTATAATTGATCTGTTGATGTCGAAGATAGCGGGAACAGCAACCCGGCTCTCTATGGAAGAGTTAGGAGTTGATTGCTGTTTAAAAGTAATCCTGCCGAGACAAGCGATCAAGGTAAAAAAGTTGCAAGGTAATATGCACCTGTTGTTTCGTTATGTGGCTTTATAGACTACTTGTCCGTAATTTTCGACATTAATTTATCACATCTAATACTCTGTTTATTGGCTTTTTTCTGACTGATCGAATCATTCAGAAACGGATTCAACTATGATGAATCCGTAATACGGTCGTTGAATCATTCAGTCATTTTTTGAGCTGTTTATAATTCACCGTGTTGAACCAATGAAGACAGATAAGGTTGACTAAGGTCAAGATAGGAGGAATACAATTGAATCGTGATGAAAAAGCAGCTCTTGTCGAAGATCTAAGCGACAAGCTTAAAAAGGCTGAACTTGCAGTTGTAACTGAATACAAAGGTCTGAATGTCGCCTCCTTGGAAACCCTCAGGCGTGAACTGAAGAAAAATAATGCTGAATTTAAAGTGGTTAAAAATACTCTGTTAAGCAGAGCTGTATCCGATTCAGCTTATGAGCCCTTAAAGGAGCATCTTCAGGGGACGACAGCAGTAACTGTAGCCTATGATGATCCGGTAGCCGTGGCAAAGGTTCTCACAGATTTTAACAAGGATTTTTCGCAGCTTGAAATCAAAGGGGCAACCGTAAGTGACGGTAATTTTCTTACCCTGGATGATCTTACTGCTATGGCCAAGCTGCCGCCCCGGGATGTATTGCTGGCTCAGCTTATGTCAGTAATGCAGGCCGTACCCACCGGATTTGTCAGGGTTCTCCAAGGCGTGCCTCAGAAGTTCGTATATGCACTTCAGGCAATTCAGGACAGTAAAGAACAATAAGTTTTTAATTGAATCCACATAACGAAATTAAAGGGAGGATTTGTAAAGATGTCTGTAACTAAAGATGATGTGATTGAATTTATATCTAATATGAGTGTCCTTGAGCTTTCCGAATTAGTAAAGGAAATGGAGGAAAAATTTGGTGTGTCAGCAGCCGCGCCCACTGCTGTAGCTGCGGCTCCCGCCGGCGGTGAAGCTGCAGAAGGTGGTGAGGCTGAAGCGAAAACCGAATTTGATGTGGTGCTTACTTCTGGTGGAGATAAAAAGATAAATGTTATCAAAGAGGTTCGTACCATTACATCGCTCGGCTTGAAAGAAGCCAAGGCCATGGTTGAAGGTGCTCCGGCTCCGATAAAGGAGGGAGTAGCCAAGGAAGAAGCTGATGAGATTAAGTCAAAGATTGAAGCAGCTGGAGGAAGTGTCGAAATAAAATAAAGATGGTTTTTTTTTATCTGTACATAACAGACATTAACCAGGGATAGAACCCCTGGTTAATGCTGTAAATATAACGCTGCCAGACCCGGGCAGCGTTATATTTTGTTTCAGATACCTGGAAGGAACTGCCATCAGCTGTCAACTCTGAACTGCAATTAATTTAACAGGATTTTTTTCATGAAGGCCAATAAGAGAGTCAGGAAGAACTTTGGCACAGTTGAAAAGCTTATAGATAAACCGCATCTTATCGAGATGCAGCTATTATCATATCAAAAGTTTCTTCAAGCTGACATTTCCCCGGATGAGAGGGAAGACATCGGCTTACAGGGAGTATACCAGTCTGTTTTTCCTATACAGGATTTCAATGGCTTATGCTCTTTGGAGTTCGTAAATTATGAATTCGGAGAACCGAAGTATACGGTTACCGAATGTATTGAGAGAGGGATGACTTATGAGGCCCCTATTAAAATTACCGTTCGTCTTATTACTTATGAAGTTGACTCTGACACAGAATCGAAAAGCATAAAGGACATAAAAGAGCAATCGGTATATCTGGGGTCCATGCCTCTAATGACCAGAACCGGTGTCTTTGTTGTTAACGGGACTGAAAGGGTCATAGTAAGCCAGCTGCAAAGGTCACCCGGCCTGTTTTACGCCCATGATAACGGAAAAACTCATTCTTCAGGCAAGCTCCTGTATTCCGCAAGAGTTATACCGGTAAGAGGATCCTGGATGGATCTTGAGTTTGATACCAAGAATCTCCTCCATGTTCGTATAGACCGGAGGAGAAAATTTCCGGTGAGTACTCTTTTAAAGGCTCTGGGATACAGTGTCCCTGAGTTGCTGAGTTATTTCTATGATATTGAAAGGGTGTTTTTGACAGAAAGTCAGTTCAGCAAGACTATCAATCCCTCGCTCATGGTGGGGCAGAAAGCTCCTTACGACATTATCAACCCCGAAACCGGGGAGGTTATAGTAAAGCAAAACCGTAAAATCGGCAAGGCCACAGCCAAACGTTTAGAGAAGGCCGGAATCGAAAGGATTAACATCAACCGGGAGGATATAATTGGCAAATACCTCGCCAGTGATGTCGTGTCCCCGGCAACAGGTGAAGTAGTTGCTCAGGCCAACGGAGAAGTCACTGAAGTGCTGCTTGACAGCCTGCTGGAAGAGGGAATTGATCATATAGACACCCTCTATATTGATGGGATCAAGGTGTCTGATTCTTTCAGGCGGACCCTGGAACTCGATAAGGTCTCCAGTTCTGATGAAGCCCTGTTGGAAATATACCGTAGATTAAGGCCCAGCAGTCCTCCTACTCATGAGGTAGCAGAGAATTTTTTCCAAAAACTGTTTTTTGATCCGGAGACTTATGATCTTTCTGAAGTAGGGCGCTTTAAGCTCAATTCCAAGCTCGATCTGGAAACTGATACTGAGGTCAGGACCTTGACCAAGGAAGATATAATGAAAGCAGTTAAGATGCTTCTTTATCTTCAGGACCATCAGGGCCCGGTAGATGATATTGACCATCTCGGCAACCGAAGGGTCCGGACAGTCGGGGAACTGGTGGAAAATCAGTACAGAGTGGGGCTGGTGCGAATGGAAAGGGCGGTACGGGAAAGGATGAGTCTCCAGGAACCCGAGAACTTGATGCCCCATGATATAATCAATCCTAAACCGATTTCTGCAGCTATCAAGGAGTTCTTTGGAACCAGTCAGCTTTCCCAATTTATGGATCAGACGAATCCCCTGTCCGAGGTTACTCATAAGAGACGTCTCAGCGCTTTAGGGCCGGGAGGATTATCCAGGGAAAGGGCCGGTTTTGAAGTTCGTGATGTTCATCCTACTCATTATGGCAGGATCTGTCCCATCGAGACTCCGGAGGGGCCCAATATCGGGCTGATAGTTTCCCTGGCTGCTTATGCCAAAATCAATGAGTATGGCTTTATTGAAACACCTTTCCGGAAAGTGGAAAATAAAAAAGTCACGGATGAGGTCGACTATGTTTCGGCGCTGAAAGAGCAGCATCAGATTATAGCTTCAGCCAAAACCAAAACCGATGAAAAAAAATATTTTGTTGATGATACCCTGATCGCCCGGATTGAAGGGGAACTGGGTATTGTAAAGGCAGACGATATAACCTATATGGATATCGCTCCCAACCAGATCCTCAGTGTTGGGGCCTCCATGATTCCCTTCCTGGATAATGATGATGCCAACCGGGCATTAATGGGTTCCAATATGCAGAGGCAGGGAGTTCCCATGCTCCGCAGTGAAGCACCCATCATAGGTACCGGTATGGAAGCTGATGTCGCGCTGGATTCCGGAGTTTGCCTGACCACTGCTAATGACGGTATAGTGGAGACAGCAGACGCCAATCGTATTGTCGTCCGCCATTTTGAAGCAGGCACTGATAATTCTGACTCCGGCATTGTCGTATACCGCCTGGACAAGTATCGGAAATCCAATCAGTCTACCTGTTTTACCCAGAGACCGAAGGTAGTTCCGGGGCAGCAAGTCGAAAAGGGAGAAGTACTGGCAGACGGTCCTGCTGTTGATACTGGAGAGCTTGCCCTTGGCAAAAACGTAACTATCGCCTTCATGCCTTGGCGGGGCTATAACTTCGAGGACTCAATTCTGGTTAGTGAAAAACTGTTGAAGAAGGATACCTATACTTCTATCCATATTGAGGTATTTGAGACAGTAGCCCGGGATACAAAACTGGGAAGAGAGGAAATAACCAGAGACATCCCTAATGTCAGTGAAGAAAGTCTGCGCAATCTGGATGAAAGCGGCGTGGTTCGGGTCGGCGCAGAGATTAAAGCAGGCGATACCCTGGTTGGTAAGGTAACACCTAAAAGCGAAACCCAGCTTTCTCCTGAAGAAAAGCTTTTGAGGGCAATTTTCGGTGAAAAGGCCGGGGATGTAAAGGATACCTCGCTGCGGGTTCCGCCAGGTGTCGAGGGTGTGGTTGTCGATGCCAAGGTGTTTTCCAGAAAAGGTGTGGAGAAGGATGAAAGGGCTGTGGCTATAGAAGAGGCAGAGATCGCCGGCCTTGAGGCTGACCGGGAGGATGAGATAAACTGTCTTAAAAAGGCTGTACTTTCTGGAATAGGTGATCTTCTGGCCAAGGAGAAATTACAGGAAAGCGTGCTAACTAAGAACAGCGAGGTCCTTTTCGAGGAAGGTTCAGTAATAAGCCATGATCTTCTGAATCAACTGTCTTTTAGCGAGATAAAACAGCTCAATTACACCAACAAGGACAAGCTGAAAGACGATGTCGAAAATCTTTTTGAGCGTTATGACAAGCAGGCAAAGGAGATTAAGGAACGTTACAGCTCAATGATCGAGCGGGTAAAAAAAGGTGATGATCTCCCCCCCGGAGTGGTTAAAATGGTCAAGGTCCATGTGGCAACCAAGCGTAAGCTGGCGGTAGGGGACAAGATGGCAGGCCGCCATGGCAACAAAGGTGTTGTTTCCAGGATCCTGCCTGAAGAAGACATGCCCTACTTTGAAGACGGGTCGACTGTAGATGTAGTTCTGAGTCCGCTCGGGGTGCCTTCCCGGATGAATGTGGGGCAGGTTCTTGAGGTCCATCTCGGTTATGCCGCCAAAAAACTCGGTGAGCAGATTCAGGATTTGGCTGAGAGACACGAGATAAAAGCGGTTAAGGAAAAATTGCATAAAGTATATTCCGACGAGGAGTATGAGCGTTTAACCGAGGGGATGAGTGATCAGGATTTGCTTGATCTGGCCAGAAAAATGAGGAGAGGAATCCACATGACCACTCCCATCTTTGATGGAGCGGATGAGGCTCAAATTCGGAATTTCCTGGTCGAAGCCGGATGCAAGGAAACAGGTCAAGCTACTCTTTACGACGGCCTGACCGGTGAAAAATTCTATAACCCGGTAACCGTGGGTACTATGTATATTATGAAACTTCATCATCTGGTTGATGACAAGATACATGCCCGGTCAACAGGACCATATTCACTTGTGACCCAGCAGCCTCTCGGCGGCAAGGCACAATTCGGCGGCCAGCGCTTGGGTGAAATGGAAGTATGGGCCATGGAGGCTTATGGAGCGGCCTACACTCTCCAGGAGTTCTTAACAGTCAAATCCGACGATGTCAGTGGAAGGACGAAGATGTACGAGAATATAGTCAAGGGGAACAATGTTCTTACCTGCGGACTCCCTGAGTCATTCCATGTTCTGATTAAGGAACTCCAAGGGCTCTGCCTCGATATGGAGCTGCTTGACGAGCAGGAACAGTAAGGCTCAAAGCGAAAGCTTAAAGCGTAAAATCTCAGAACTCTGAACTCAAAACTCAGAACTTTTTATAGGTGCTGCCTTGGAAGAACTCTTTAGTTTTTTAACAAAGGAAAAGAAACCCCTGAAATTCGATACGGTAAGAATTTCTCTGGCCTCCCCGGAGAAAATCCGGGACTGGTCCCATGGCGAGGTAAAGAAACCGGAAACCATCAATTACCGGACATTCAAACCGGAAAGGGATGGCTTGTTCTGTGCCAAAATTTTCGGACCGGCCAAGGATTACGAATGTAACTGCGGCAAGTATAAAAGGATGAAGCACCGGGGAGTGGTCTGCGAAAAATGCGGTGTCGAGGTTATCCAATCAAAAGTCCGCAGAGAACGACTGGGCCATATAGAACTGGCTGCTCCGGTCGCCCATATCTGGTTTCTGAAGAGTCTGCCCAGCAAGATAGGCAACCTGTGTGATTTGACTTTCAAGGAATTGGAGAGGGTGCTTTACTTCGATTCCTATGTGGTGATTAAATCTGATGAACCTTCCATAGCCGTGGGTTCCCTGATGAATGAAGAGCAGTACCGGGAGAAAAAGGAGGAATTCCCCGGCAAATTTAGCGTGGATATCGGTGCTGCTGCTATAACGAAAATCCTGAAGGACCTTGATCTGGACGCCCTGTCTGAAGAGCTGAGGCAGGAAATGCGTCAGACCGGTTCAGAGGCTAAGAGGAAAAAACTTGCCAAAAGACTCAATGTGGTCGAGGGATTTCGGCACTCCAACAACAAGCCTGAGTGGATGATCCTTGATGTTATTCCGGTACTTCCCCCGGAGCTCAGGCCCCTCGTACCTCTGGAGGGAGGAAGGTTCGCAACTTCTGATCTTAATGACCTTTATCGGCGGGTGATCAATCGTAATAACCGCTTGAAGCGTCTGTTGGAACTGGATGCTCCTGAGATTATTATCCGCAATGAAAAGAGAATGCTTCAGGAGTCAGTGGACGCTCTTTTTGACAACGGCAGACGGGGCAAGCTCATAACCGGTCCCAACCGCAGACCCCTTAAGTCCTTGAGTGACATGCTCAAAGGCAAGCAGGGCCGTTTCCGCCAGAATCTCCTGGGAAAACGGGTGGATTATTCAGGCAGATCGGTCATCGTGGTAGGTCCTCATCTCCGTCTCCATCAATGTGGTCTTCCCAAGAAGATGGCTCTGGAACTGTTCAAGCCTTTTATTTACCACAAGCTGGAAACTCTTGGTTACGTAACCACAATCAAGGCCGCCAGGAAGATGGTGGAGAAGGAAGTTAAAGAAGTATGGGATGTCCTTGACGACGTGGTTACCGAATATCCTATAATACTGAATCGGGCCCCGACTCTGCATCGTCTCGGGATGCAGGCTTTTGAGCCGGTTTTGATTGAAGGTAAGGCCATACAGCTACATCCTCTGGTCTGCACTGCCTTTAACGCCGATTTTGATGGTGATCAGATGGCTGTCCATCTGCCTCTAACTGTGGAGTCACATATGGAGGCGCGGGTCCTGATGATGTCCACCAACAATATACTTTCACCGGCCAATGGTGAGCCTATCATTATACCCAGCCAGGATATCGTTCTTGGTCTTTATTACATGAGTCGGGAGAGGCCCTTGGCCAAGGGGGAAAACAAGGCTTTCTCTTCTCCGGAAGAAGCGCGTATCGCCTATGATCATGGTGAAATTGACCTGCAGTCCAAGATCCGGGTCCGGATTGACGGCAAACTTACCGAGACCACAGTAGGCCGGGTAATTATAGGAGACCTACTGCCTGAAAAAGTATCTTTTGAAAAGGTTAATAAGGTTCTCTCCAAAAAGGCTTTGGCCGGTTTGATAGATTATACTTATCGCCAGGCTGGCACCAAGGACACAGTTATTCTGGCTGATCGTCTCAAGGATATCGGATATGAGTATGCCACCCGGGCCTCTATCTCTATATCAATAAACGATATGCAGATCCCGGTAAACAAGGATGATATTATTGAAAAATCCCAGGATGAGGTAATGGATGTTGAGGAGCAGTACAGCAAGGGACTGATTACTTCAGGGGAAAAATATAATAAAGTGGTTGATATCTGGTCCCGGGCTACAGATTCAGTTACCAAAGAGATGATGGATGAGCTCAGTATCCAATACCTGCGGGATGAAAATAATAAGATGATTGAAACGCCAAGTTTTAATTCCATCTTTATCATGGCTGATTCCGGTTCAAGGGGAAGCAAGGATCAGATTCGTCAGCTTGCAGGTATGCGGGGATTGATGGCCAAGCCTTCCGGAGCTATTATTGAATCTCCCATCAAGGCGAATTTCAGGGAAGGCCTTAATGTCCTGGAATATTTTATTTCCACTCATGGTGCCCGTAAGGGATTGGCTGATACCGCCTTGAAGACGGCTAACTCCGGTTATCTCACCCGCAGGCTCGTAGATGTCGCCCAGGATTCCACTATCAAAGAAAAAGACTGCAACACTCTGGATGGTATTATTGCAGAACCGTTAATAGAGGGCGGCGAGGTGATTCAGCCTGTGGGGGATCGTATCCTCGGGCGTGTAGCTCTGGAAGATGTGGTTGATCCTTTTACTGATGAAACCCTGGTAAGAGCCAATCAGGAGATTACCGAGGATATAGTAGATGCCATAGATGAGGCAGGCATAGACCGGATTCCCATAAGGTCCGTTCTGACCTGCAGAACTGAGCGTGGGGTGTGTGCCATGTGTTATGGCCGTGATCTTGGCCGGGGACATATGGTTAATATCGGTGAGGCCGTAGGCATTATTGCTGCCCAGT
The DNA here is from genome assembly GCA_046537975.1 of Desulfurivibrionaceae bacterium. Classification (GTDB taxonomy): domain Bacteria; phylum Desulfobacterota; class Desulfobulbia; order Desulfobulbales; family SURF-16; genus JAWLDV01. The sequence continues at coordinate 34,853 of JBKHJR010000014.1, read as the reverse complement.
CCATCGGAGAACCTGGTACCCAGCTGACCATGCGGACTTTCCACATTGGCGGGACTGCCAGCAGAAGTGTGGAGCAGGCTGAGATCAGATCAAAACACGGCGGTCGGGTGCAATATCAGGAGCTTCATTGTGTAACTAACAATGAAGGACGTGATGTAGTTATGAACCGCAATGGTGAGCTTTCGATTCTCGGTCCCAAGGGCCGGGAACGGGAGCGTTATCCGATTCCTTATGGTGCCATGCTTTATGTTAAGGATGGAGAGGAGCTTGAGTCAGGAGCGATTATAGCAGACTGGGATCCTTACACCATTCCTGTTGTCAGTGAGATCGGGGGCAGGATAAAATTCGGCGACATTGTCGAGGGTGTGACCATGCAGGAAAAGGTGGACGACATAACCGGTAGAGCAAGTTACGTTATTATTCAGTCCAAGGCCACATCCATGAATCCTCGGATCTCTCTGAAATCCGAAAACAGTAACAAGACCTTAAAACTGCCGGGGACAGAAAATCCGGCCCGGTATTCCCTGCCGGTTGGCACTATTATCAATGTCGAAGAAGGAGAGAGGATCAAGCCCGGAACTGTTTTGGGTAGAATCCCCAGGGAAACCACCAAGACCAAGGATATCACCGGCGGTCTGCCAAGAGTTGCAGAACTCTTTGAGGTCAGAAAACCCAAGGAGCATGCTGTAGTTACGGAAATTGACGGCAGGGTGAGCTATGGTAAGGATCTTAAGGGTAAGAGGCGGATTGTTGTGACCCCGGATATTGGGGAATCAAAAGAGTATTTGATACCAAAGGGCAAGCATATCACAGTCCATGAAGGTGATTACGTCAAGGCCGGTGAGGAGTTGATGGAAGGTTCCCCGGATCCCAACGATATTCTCCGGGTAATGGGGGTAAAGGAACTGGCCAAATTTCTGGTTAATGAGATACAGGAAGTTTACCGGCTTCAAGGTGTTAAGATCAACGATAAGCATATTGAGGTCATCGTCCGTCAGATGCTGCGGCGGATTCAGGTGACTGGAGTAGGTGATTCAACTTTTATGCTTGGTGAGCAGGTGGAATGGTGGGCCTTCCATGAAGAAAATGAAAGGATTCTCCAGCAGGGAGGAAAACCTGCTGAAGCCCAGCCGTTATTACTTGGTGTTACCAAGGCTTCATTGAGTACTGACAGCTTTATCTCGGCGGCATCCTTCCAGGAGACCACCAAGGTGTTGACTAATGCGGCGATGGCCGCCAAACTTGATAAGCTGCAGGGATTGAAGGAAAATGTTATCATGGGCAGACTGGTTCCAGCCGGAACTGGTCTACCCAGGTACAAGATAGATGATAATCCTGAATCATAAATAAGAAATTACGGGAGTAAGGAGATTATACCTTAACCGGTATACTCCAGTATTTCATGTTGCGAATTTTCTGGTTTATTCGGTTAAGGTTAAATATCATATTTTCTTTTACCCAGCATTTGTAATTCTCTATTTATCTCTTGACAGAAAGCCAGTCATAGTGTATTTAACGTGTTTTTCTCTGATGATTTAGGGCGAGCAACACGAAGCACATAAAGTAAATATAGCAAACGGGAGAAACAATCAATGCCCACCATAAACCAATTGGTCAGGCACGGAAGGAAGAAGATAAAAAAGAGAAGCGATACCCCGTCCTTAAGGTCTTGTCCGCAAAAGCGGGGGGTCTGCGTCCGAGTCTATACCACAACACCCAAAAAACCTAATTCGGCCTTGAGAAAAGTGGCCAGGGTCAGACTCAGCAACGGGATAGAAGTAACCTCCTATATTCCTGGAATAGGACATAACCTTCAGGAGCATTCGGTGGTTCTGATCAGGGGAGGTAGGGTAAAAGACCTGCCAGGTGTCCGATATCACATCATCAGGGGCACCTTGGATACACTGGGTGTTTCCGATCGGAAACAGGGTCGATCAAAATATGGTGCCAAGCGGTCCAAATAAGAGCACAGCTGAAAGATATAACAGCTGAAAGATATAACAGCTGAAAGATATAGGAGTTATAGATAAATGCCAAGGCGAAAATGTGTCCTGAAAAGAGAGAGAGTTCCGGATCCGCGCTATAATAGTGTGCTGGTGACCAAGATCATCAACGGGATAATGGTACGAGGCAAAAAAAGTGTCGCCAGAAAGATATTTTATAGGGCCATGGACATAGTGGACTCCAAGGCAGGTGACGCATCCTCTATGGATGTTTTTGAGGAAGCGATGGACAATATCAGGCCAAAAGTTGAGGTCAAATCCAGGCGTGTGGGCGGTGCTACTTATCAGGTTCCGGTAGAAGTCAGACCAGATCGCCGCAATACTCTGGCTATCAGGTGGCTGATTAGTCTCTCCAAAAAAAGAAGCGGCAATTCCATGGCGGAAAAACTGGCTGCAGAAATCTTGGACGCCTATAACGGACGTGGTTCTGCTATTAAAAAGAGGGAAGATACTCATAAGATGGCCGAAGCCAATAAAGCGTTTGCCCACTATCGCTGGTAGGTTGTGATGGCCCGGAATATTTCTCTCGCCCGATTGCGGAATATCGGGATCATGGCTCATATTGATGCCGGCAAGACCACAACAACTGAGAGGATCTTATACTATACGGGCAGGACCCATAAAATCGGGGAAGTCCATGACGGGGCAGCGGTCATGGACTGGATGGAGCAGGAGCAGGAGAGGGGGATAACCATAACCTCAGCTGCCACCACCTTCAACTGGAGAGATCATTACATAAACATTATAGATACACCCGGCCATGTGGATTTCACTGCGGAAGTCGAAAGGAGTCTCCGGGTACTTGATGGAGTTATAGCTCTATTCTGTGCGGTGGGCGGGGTCGAACCGCAATCGGAAACGGTATGGCGCCAGGCGGACAAATACAGAATTCCCCGTATAGGTTTTGTGAACAAGATGGACAGGGTAGGGGCTGACTTCTACCGTTGTCTTGAAATGATGTCTCAACGCCTGGGAACGCATCCTCTGCCGCTTCAGATCCCTGTAGGGGAGGAAAGTGGTTTCAACGGTATAATTGATCTTATTACTGAGAAAATGCTGCTTTTTGATGAGCAGTCCCTGGGCCGGCAGGTAATAGAAAAAGAAGTGCCGGAGGAGATGCAGACCCAGACCGAAATCGCCCGTCAGAACATGATTGAGGTACTGGCTGACCATGACGAGGTGGTCATGGAAAAATTTCTTGAAGAGCAACCACTGGCACCATCTGAAATAAGAAAGGCGGTCAGGGCTGCCACCCTGAGCCTGGGAGTGGTACCGGTTTTATGCGGTTCAGCCTTTAAAAACAAGGGGGTTCAGCCGCTTTTAGATGCAGTAGTAGAGTATCTCCCTTCTCCTTCAGATGTTCCGCCTATAGAGGGGATAAACAAGGACGGAGAGGTTGTCAGCAGGAAAGCTGGTGCCAGTGAGAAAACCTGTGCTCTGGTTTTCAAATTGACCACTGATCCCTTTGTGGGGAATTTAGCTTACGTCAGGGTATATTCAGGTGTCCTGAAAGCGGGAAGTAAAATTTATAATCCCGGTAGAGGTAAACAGGAGAAAATCAGCCGTATTCTTAAGATGCACTCCAATAAAAGGGAAGAAGTTGCTGAACTTGGTCCCGGTGAGATTGGAGCACTCATAGGCTTACGGTTCACAATAACCGGAGACACATTATGTGAGTCCGGCGATTACATTCTCCTTGAATCAATGGAGTTTCCCGAGCCTGTGATCAGTGTAGCTATCGAGCCCAAATCCAAAGCTGATAGTGACAAGCTGCATGAAACCCTGGATAGGCTGGCGGTTGAAGACCCTTCTTTCCATGTCAGAACAGATGAATATTCCGGCCAAACTATTATATCCGGGATGGGAGAACTTCATCTGGATGTCCTGGTAGAGAGGCTGCTTAAAGATTTTAAGGTCGCTGCTAAGGTGGGGAATCCGCAGGTCGCCTATAAAGAAAGCATAAGAAAAAGGACCCAGGGCGAGGGACAGTTCGACCGGGAAGCCACGGGTAAACAGCAATTTGCCCATGTCAAGCTGGAAGTTTCACCCCTCGCGAGAGGGGAAGGTTTCCAATTTGAAAATCTGGTTGATGAGACTACCGTACCCGCGGAGTTTATCGGGGCTATTCGGCGGGGAGTGGAAACCAGCCTGGATAGCGGAACATATGCCGGATATCCGGTAATCGATGTCAAAGTGAGTCTTACCGGAGGTTCCTACCATGAGGAAGACTCGACAGAACAGGCTTTCGGAATAGCTGCCGCGATTGCCTTCAGGAATGCAATAAAGGATGCTGATCCTGTACTTCTGCAACCTCTTATGGAGGTCGAAGTTGTAGTTCCGGAAGATTACATGGGAGAAGTGATCGCTGATCTCAACAGCAGGAGAGGGAAAGTAATTGGCATGGATGACCGGGAAGGGGGGCTGAAAATAATAAAGGCCCAGGTTCCCCTGTCTCATATGTTTGGCTATTCCACAGATTTAAGGTCAGCCACCCAGGGCAGGGCTACTTTTACCATGCAGTTCGCTAAGTACGACGCTGTCCCTGATAAGGAAGCAGAGGCTATTGTCAGAAGGCTGCATGGCTATGTTTAGTTTGTCTCAGCAACCCCTGGGTTTAGCCGGGTAATAAGGGCTTAAATAGTTTTGTCAGCTAAGCAGCTCATAAGCAGCTCAATAGTTAAAAACAACTGAATAACAAAAAACAGTAAATTATGAGGTCATATCATGGCTAAGGAGAAATTTGAAAGAAGTAAGGCTCATGTAAACATAGGTACAATTGGGCACATAGACCACGGCAAGACCACATTGACCGCAGCCATTACAACGGTATTGAGCAAGAAGGGGATGGCTGAGCCCCAGGCATTTGGAGCTATAGACAAGGCCCCTGAGGAAAAAGACCGTGGGATAACTATAGCCACCGCCCATGTAGAGTATGAGACCAATAAACGACATTACGCCCATGTTGACTGTCCCGGCCATGCTGACTATATCAAGAACATGATTACTGGTGCCGCCCAGATGGACGGTTCTATTCTGGTGGTTGGCGCTGATGACGGTCCCATGCCCCAGACCCGGGAACACATATTGTTGTCTCGTCAGGTTGGGGTTCCCGCCATCGTGGTATTTCTCAACAAGTGCGATATGGTGGATGATGAGGAATTGATCGAGCTGGTAGAGATGGAGCTCAGGGAGCTTCTGACCAACTACGAGTTTCCCGGCGATGATATTCCGATTATCCGGGGATCCGCCCTGAAGGCCCTGGAAAATCCGGATGACGAAGATGCCACCAAATGCATCTGGGAATTGATGGATGCAATAGACGACTTTATACCTGAACCCCAGAGGGACAAGGACAAGCCTTTTCTGATGCCGGTAGAGGATGTTTTCTCCATCTCCGGAAGAGGGACGGTTGCTACCGGCCGGGTGGAACGGGGAGTAATCAAGGTGGGTGAAGAGGTAGAGATAGTAGGTATCAGGAAGACTGCCAAGACCACGGTCACCGGTGTTGAGATGTTCCGCAAGATCCTGGATCAGGGAGAGGCTGGTGATAACGTAGGTATACTTCTTCGTGGCACCAAACGTGATGAGATAGAGAGAGGCCAGGTTCTGGCCAAACCCGGGACAATCACTCCCCATAAGAAGTTCAAGGCAGAGTGTTATATTCTGAACAAAGAGGAGGGAGGCCGTCACACTCCGTTTTTCAGCGGCTACCGGCCTCAGTTTTACTTCCGTACTACTGATGTGACCGGTGTGGTTACCCTGCCTGATGGGGTAGAGATGGTAATGCCTGGAGACAATGTTGAGATAGATGGTGATCTGATCAATTCTATTGCCATGGAAGTCGGCCTTCGGTTTGCCATTCGAGAAGGTGGCCGCACCGTTGGTGCAGGTGTTATTAAAGAGATTGTTGAATAGGGGATATATACGCAAATGATTCAGACTGAAAAAATACGCATAAGGTTGAAAGGCTATGATCATAAGTTGATTGATCAATCTACATTAGAGATTGTAGATACGGCCAAGAGAACAGGTGCTGTTGTTGCGGGCCCCATACCTCTTCCTACAAAAGTAAACAAGTACTGTGTACTACGTTCTCCACACGTGGATAAAAAATCACGAGAGCACTTTGAGATGAGGACCCATAAGAGATTGCTTGATATCCTGGAGCCCACCCAGCAGACCATAGATTCACTGATGAAGCTTGAACTTTCTGCTGGTGTGGATGTAGAAATCAAGCTATAAGCCGGATAATTCGATTCAAATTCAGGTAGGGAAAATGCCAAATACATTAGGTATATTAGGGAAAAAGGTCGGAATGACGCGGATTTTTTCCGAGGATGGTTCAGCAATTCCAGTGACCGTTGTTGAAGCCGGGCCATGTGTGGTGGTTCAGAAAAAAAGCGAAACCAAAGAAGGCTACAATGCCATACAGGTTGGTTTTCTTGAAAAGAAGTCGAACCGGACTAAATTGCCTATGCAAGGTCATTGTAAAGCCTCCGGCGCCGCGGGATATTACTTTCTGAAGGAATTCCATGTAGACAATCCCGATGACTATGAGATTGGCCAGAAACTGCGGAGCAATGACTTTTTTGAAGTAGGTGATATCGTGGATGTTTCCGGTACTACAAAAGGCCGGGGATACCAAGGGGTTATCAAAAGACATGGATTTACCGGCGGCAGAAAAACCCACGGTTCCATGTTTCACCGAGGGCCTGGGTCCATAGGCAACGCAGCTACACCCAGCAAGGTAATAAAAGGTAAAAAGCTGCCAGGACGGATGGGGAACCGGAAGGTGACCAAACAGAATGTCATGATTGTTGATATCAGGGACGAGGATGACCTCTTGATTCTAAAGGGATCACTTCCGGGTAATAACAAAGACGTCGTGCAGATCTACTCCAAATAAGTAGAGTGGCTTTACATTCAAATAATTAAAGTTGATTGTAAATTATTGCATGATACAAGTTCAGATTGATGAGGTGCCGGAATCATGGCAGTGGCTACACTATTGAATAAAAATAATCAGCAAGTGGGTGAGGTTGAACTGGCGGACTCGCTGTTCGGGGTCGAAGTCAAGGGTCACATTCTCCATGAAGTTGTCAGAATGCAGAGGGCAAAAAAAAGGGCCGGCTCCGCATCTACCAAAACCAGGGTAGAAGTCAGAGGCAGTAATGCCAAGCCTTACCGGCAGAAAGGAACAGGCCGGGCCAGGGCCGGGAGTCGTCGCTCCCCGTTGTGGCGAGGAGGAGGAACTGTTTTCGGTCCCAAACCGAGAGATTACAGTCACAGCCTGCCCAAGAAGGTAAGAAGGAAGGGACTCCGTATGGCTCTCAGCGCCAGGTTTGCCGAGGGTAGACTAATAATTCTTGATGATCTGGCTCTGGAAGGGATTAAAACCAAGGATTTTGTCTCTATAATGAATAATCTGGACCTGAGCAACGCTCTGATAGTAATTCCTGAGCAGGAAGAGAAACTCATCAAGTCAAGCCGTAATGTTCCCGGTTTTCAAACCATTCTGCCTTACGGCCTGAATGTCTACGATGTACTGCTTTATGACAATCTGGTGATACTGCAGTCAACAATAAGCCAGTTGGAAGAGAGGTTACTTTCATGAAAAATATCTATGATGTCATAAAGAAACCCTGTCTTACTGAAAAGGGAATGACTTTACAGGAAAGCAATAATCAAATTGTTGTAAAGGTTGATCCCAAGGCTAACAAAATCGAAATCAAAAAGGCAGTGGAGAAGCTTTTCAATGTAAAGGCGGAAAAAGTACGTACTGTCAATATGCACGGCAAAAAGAAAAGGATGGGTTATCACTTCGGCAGAAGGTCTGATTGGAAAAAAGCCTATATTAATATTGCCGAAGGCCAGCAGGTTGACTTTCTTGAAGAACTCTAATACTGTCTTTAACTAAATCAAAGAACGTGGGTAAAAATGGCACAGACTAAGACTCATAAACCGACTTCACCAGGGCGAAGAAATTATATATCTGTTACCGATCCTGATCTGTCCAAAGATAAACCGCTCAAGAAACTGGTCAGCCCTAAAAAGAGTATCAGTGGACGGAATAACTACGGCAGGGTAACCGCCAGAAGGCGGGGAAACGGACATAAAAGACAATACCGCCTTATCGATTTTAAAAGAAATAAGGAAAATATTCCGGCCAGAGTCGCAGCTATTGAGTATGACCCCAACAGATCTGCCAATATAGCTCTTCTCTTTTATGCTGATGGTGAAAAAAGATATATTCTGGCACCTAAGGGTATAAAAGTTGGCGATCAGATTGAGGCCGGTGCATCTGCTGATATCAAGCTTGGTAACTGCCTGCCCATGGCCAACCTACCCCTTGGTACGGTTATCCATAATATAGAGATGAAGATTGGCAAAGGGGGGCAGCTGGTAAGAAGTGCCGGCCTGTCTGCCCGTCTTATGGCCAAGGAAGGCAATCATGTCCTGGTCAAACTTCCTTCAGGTGAAGTAAGAAAACTTCACAAACTTTGTAGAGCGACAGTTGGACAGATCGGCAATATTGAACACGAGAGCAGATCTATTGGCAAGGCCGGCCGTAATCGTTGGAAAGGTAAACGCCCCAAGGTCAGAGGTGTTGCCATGAACCCCATTGACCACCCCATGGGGGGAGGCGAAGGTAAGAGTTCAGGTGGCAGACATCCCTGTACTCCTTGGGGGGTGCCAACTAATGGCTATCGTACTAGAAGAAGCAAAATATCGGATAAAGAAATAGTAAGACGTCGCTCATAGCTATAGGGGTAAGATATGGCAAGATCAATAAAGAAGGGCCCTTTTGTCGATGATCATCTTCTGAAAAAAGTTGAACAGGCTAAGGATACCGGATCCAAAAAAGTCATCAAGACTTGGTCCAGACGATCGGATATTATTCCTGAAATGATAGGTTTAACTTTCGCTGTCCACAATGGAAGAAAATTCATACCTGTTCTGGTAACGGAAAATATGGTTGGTCACAAACTCGGGGAATTTTCTCCGACCCGGACCTTCTATAGCCATGCCGGTGACCGGAAGGGCAAAAAAAGATAGACGGAGAGTTTAAGTGATGGAAGCTAAAGCAGTAGGCCGGAACATTCGAATTTCGCCGCAGAAGGCACGTCAAATCACAGAACTGGTCCGCGGCAACAATGCGGAAACAGCGGTCAATACTTTGCGGTTTTTGCCCAAAAAGGGTGCTCGTATATTGCGGAAGCTAATTGAATCAGCAATCGCCAACGCCAGTCAGGATGAATCGATTGATGTTGACACCTTGTATGTGAAAAGGGTTTTTGTCGACGGTGGCCCGATGCTGAAGAGAATCAGACCCAGGGCAATGGGAAGGGCCACTCGCATATTGAAAAGATCCAGTCACATTACTGTGATTCTGGATGAAGCATAACTAACTACCTGTATATAGTTTATCACCTTTTAGGGAGGAAGATTTTGGGGCAGAAAGTAAATCCTATAGGGCTGCGGCTCAATATCAATCGTACTTGGGAATCGATATGGTATGCTGATCGCAATTACGGTCAATTTTTACTGGAAGACCAAAAGGTCAAAAAATACCTTAAGAAACGATTATATCATGCCGGAATATCCAAGATTAACATTGCCAGAACCGGCGAGAAGATAAAACTGCAGCTCCATACCGCCAGGCCCGGCATAGTGATCGGCAAAAAGGGAGCTGAAATAGAGGCCCTTAAGCAAGAACTTGAAAAACTTACTAAAAGAAAGTGCATAATAGATATTCAGGAAGTTAGAAGACCGGAGGCGGATGCTCAGCTGGTCGCTGAAAATGTAGCTCTGCAGTTGGAAAGGCGGGTAGCCTTTAGAAGGGCTATGAAGAAGGCGGTTAATATTTCCTTGAAATTTGGTGCGAAAGGGGTTAAGATTTGCTGTTCCGGTAGGCTCGGTGGAGCTGAGATGGCCAGGAGAGAATGGTATAAGGAAGGCAGGGTGCCACTTCATACTCTAAGAGCAGAAATTGATTATGGTCTTGCTGAAGCCAGGACAACCTATGGAATTATAGGTGTGAAGGTATGGATCTTTAACGGAGAAGTCCTGGATACTGAAGAGGCCGAAGATACGTCAGATAAGAAAAAACTTATTTCCTCCTGATTCAAAGCCGTTGTAAGGCTACTTAAAAAATATAAAAGGAAAAGGCTATGTTAAGTCCTAAAAAGATCAAACATAGAAAACAAATGAAGGGGCGCATAAAAGGTAACGCCCAAAGAGGCGCCTCAATTGCCTTTGGCGACTTTGCCCTTAAAGCCATGGAAACTGGTAAGATTACCTCAAGACAGATAGAGGCCGCCCGTATCGCTATTAACAGGGAAATCAGGAGAGGCGGAAAGATATGGATAAGGGTGTTTCCTGATAAGCCGGTTACTAAACAACCTGCAGAGACCAGAATGGGGAAAGGAAAAGGTTCGCCTGAATACTGGATTGCTCCTGTTAAGCCGGGGAGAATACTCTACGAATTAAGAGGGGTTGATGAAGAGAAAGCGAGACAGGCTCTGACTCTGGCCGGTAACAAGCTTCCTTTTGCAACAAAAGTCATCTCAAAAGGTGAGACCCTATGATCAAAGCCAAAGATTTAAGACCGAAAACTGTTGAAGATCTGGAAGCACAGCTTTCTTCCCTTTCTGAAGAGCATGCCAAGCTTCGTTTTCAGCACGGCATCAGGCCATTGGAAAACACCGCCAAACTCAAGACTCTTCGTAGGGATATAGCTCGGGTTAAAACTGTTATAAATGAGAAACTTGCAGTTTAAAATTCAATTTCCACAAGACTAATAAGATCACGGATACTCAGGGATGGCTGAATCTAAAAAGAACAGAAAGACAAGAAGTGGAATCGTCATCAGCGACAAGATGGATAAAAGTGTTGTTGTGAGAACGGATATACTTGTTAAGCATAAGCTTTACGGAAAATATATACGTAAGCGTAACAAGTTTACGGTTCATGATGAAGATGACAAATGCAAGATTGGAGACCGTGTTCTTATCGAAGAATGCCGTCCTCTGAGCAAGAGGAAGAGATGGCGGTTGCGAGAGATCATTGAGGAGGCAGTCTGAGGCCGATCCTTTTTTCTTCCTGACCTGATCTCCTGAAGAAAAAATCCGGCAGCTGATATAGCTCAGTAGCCTGATATCATATATCAATTTCTCAATTCAGAATGTAAGGTAATCAAAAAGAACTGGTGACAGTATGATACAGAGTGAAACAATTTTAACCGTAGCAGATAATTCAGGAGCAAAAAAACTCTCCTGCATAAAGGTATTGGGCGGATCCAAACGAAGATATGCCAGCATCGGAGATATCATAACTGTATCAGTTAACGAAGCCCTGCCGAACGCCAAGGTCAAAAAGGGAGATATCCATCGGGCGGTTGTAGTGAGGACCAAGAAGGAAATAAAGCGACCTGAACATACCACCCTGAAATTCGATGATAACTCGGCGGTACTCCTTTCTAAGGCCGGAGAACCCATGGGGACACGTATTTTTGGCCCTATAGCTCGTGAATTAAGGAATAGGGGATACATGAAAATTGTTTCTCTGGCACCGGAGGTTCTGTGATTGTTTATTTAGGATTGTCATTCTATGGCACAACGTAATCCTTGGAAATAATCTCAAAGTAGTGCTAAAAACAGACATAGATTCAGCAGAATAGGAATATAAGATGAATACAGGCAGGAATTACCTGAAGCTCAATGACAAGGTAGAAGTCATAGCTGGAAAAGATAAAGGCCGGGTTGGTAAGATCATAAAGATGTATCCCAGTGAAGATAGGGCTAAAGTCGAAAGAATTAACCTGGTTAAACGGCACGTCAAGCCCAATCAGCAGAATCAGCAGGGGGGGATAGTTGATATGGAAGCCCCCATACATGTTTCAAATCTTATGTTGATTTGCCCCGGCTGCACTCAAACGGTGCGGATAAAAAAACGGCAGTTGGAAGACGGCACCAAGGTGCGGGTCTGTATTAAATGCGGGGAAACGGTTGAACCAGCAGCCTGAGTATCTTAAACATCCCGGAGGCAACGATGTCTAATTTAGCAGAATATTATAAAGAAGAATGCCTGCCGCTCCTGATGGAAGAATTTAAATATTCTAACGTGATGGAGGTGCCAGGACTCCAGAAGATAGTCTTGAATATGGGGCTTGGTGAGGCGGTACAGAATAGTAAGATCATTGATAGTGCTATTAATGAGCTTACTTTGATAACCGGACAAAAAGCAGTCGTAACCAGGGCCAAGAAATCAATAGCCGGTTTTAAACTGAGAGAAGGCATGCCCATAGGCTGCCGGGTCACTCTCCGCAAGAAAAAGATGTATGATTTCTACAACAAGCTTGTGAATATCGCTCTTCCCAGAGTTCGGGACTTTCAAGGAGTCAGCCCCAGGGGCTTTGATGGAAAGGGAAATTACTCCATGGGAATCAAGGAGCATATCATCTTTCCAGAGATTGATTACGACAAGATTGACAAGATAAAAGGCTTTAATATAACTATTGTAACCAACGCTCAAACAGATGAGGAAGGTAGATCCCTGTTAAAGAAACTTGGGATGCCTTTCAAGAAATAGGCACTGGAGGAAGGTTTTGGCTAGAAAAGCTTTACAGGCGAAGAGCAAGCGAGCACCTAAGTTTAAGGTGAGGGCATATAACAGGTGCCCGATGTGCGGCAGGAGTAGAGGGTTTTTGAGGAAATTCGGGATATGCAGGCTTTGCTTTCGATCTCTCGCTTCTCATGGAGAAATCACAGGGATTACCAAGTCAAGCTGGTAATTACTATCTCCAAAGATCATCTATCCTGGATATCACTTGATGGCATTTTTTGAAAAACTTTATAGAAATTAAATAGCAAGGAGCATTCTGATGTCCATGAGCGACCCTCTGGCAGACATGCTGAGCAGGATAAGAAACGGAATAGCGGCTCAACATGAGTCCATAGAACTTCCCTGTTCTAATATAAAAAAGGACATAGCCAAGATTCTTAAGGAAGAAGGTTATATCAGCGATTACAGCATAATCGAAGACAATAAACAGAATATTTTGAGTATTCATCTTAAATATGACGAAGAAAATTTCAAAGTCATTAATGGGATTAAAAGGGTTAGTAAGCCAAGTTGCCGTATCTATGTTAAGGCCAATAATATACCCAGAGTCCTGTACGGACTGGGAATTGCAATTCTATCTACTTCCAAAGGAGTAGTCACGGATATGCAGGCTAGAAAACTCGGTGTAGGCGGAGAATTCATCTGTCAAGTCTGGTAGGCGGACCGGCAACTAAATGTTATATATCTGTATCCACGTTATGGAGTAGACCAAAAATGCCCAGAATAGGCGATAAACCAATACCGGTTCCATCCACAGTAAAGGTCGATATCAAGGACAACCACGTAACAGTAACCGGTCCTAAAGGGACACTCGAGCGCGATGTCAGGCCGGAGTTGAAGTTAGAACAGCAGAATGGATATATCAATGTAAGATCACTTGATAGCAGTAAAAAGTCCAAAGCCTACAGCGGCCTCACCCGTTCTCTGATAAACAATATGATAATGGGAACGGAGAAGATGTTCAGTAAAAAGCTTGTCGTGGAAGGAGTTGGTTACAGGGCAAATGTTCAAGGGGATAAATTGATTCTGCATGTCGGCTATTCTAATCCAGTCGAATATCCTTTACCTGAAGGTATAACTGCTGCTGTGGCTCAGAATACCATCACCCTTGAGTCCATGGATAATGAGCTTCTGGGGCAGACTTCGGCAAGAATTCGTGACATTAGAAAACCTGAACCTTATAAAGGCAAGGGTATTCGATATGAGGATGAACATATAGTTCGTAAGGCTGGCAAAGCTGGAGCCAAAAAATAAACTGTACTAACATATTGCTAAAGACGGATACAATGGCTAAAACAAACCAAAAGAGAATATCCCGGCAGAACCGTGTAAGACGTATCAGGAAAAAAATCAGCGGCACTGGAGAAAGACCTCGGCTCAGAGTGTTCAAGAGTTCCAAACACACTTACGCCCAGTTGATCGACGATAATGCCGGTAAAACATTGGCGGCCTGCTCGACCTTAAGTAGGCAGATTAAGGAAGAGGGTGTTGATGGAAAAGCGGTTAAGGCCTATAAAGTTGGTGAACTGATCGCTTCTATGGGGAAATCCAAAGGCATCAGCTCCGTCACCTTTGACCGGGGTGGATATCCCTATCATGGCAGAGTAAAAGAATTATCCCAGGGAGCCAGAGAAGGCGGGCTCGAATTTTAGTATTAAGCTAAGGAGACTATTGTTTTGGCTGATTTGCAGACAGAAAGATCAGATGATCAACTGATAGAAAAGATAGTTTACATCAATAGGGTTGCAACTGTGGTCAAGGGTGGCAGACGGTTCAGCTTTAGTGCCATCGTAGTGGTAGGTGACGGGAACGGTAAGGTAGGCTATGGGCTCGGTAAAGCCAATCAAGTACCTGAAGCGATTCGTAAGGGTGTTGACAAGGCTCGGAAAAATATGAGCAGAGTCGCCATAACCGATACCACAATTCCCCATGAGGTAAACGGTAAGCACGGTGCCGGTAAGGTGATGCTCAAGCCGGCTTCTGAAGGTACGGGGGTAATTGCTGGAGGTGCGGTCCGCGCCGTACTTGAAGCTGCAGGTGTGAGCAATATACTTACCAAGTGTCTGGGTTCGCATAATCCCCACAATCTGGTTAAAGCTACCATTAACGGACTTCAAACTCTTCGTAATAAAGAGGAGATCTGCAGACTCAGAGGAAAGGATCCAAACGAGCTGACAGCGGCTCAGACCCTGTAAGTCCTCAGTAGATTTCTCAGGAGCTGGGTCAGAACATGATCCTTCCTCCTCTGTAAAGCAGTTCAGCATTATATCTTTGTCAGTACGAAATCTGAAGGACGAGAACAAATAAGTTCAAGTTTCTATATATATACGTCGGAGGAATCCCCCCAATGATAAATCTAAGTAATCTTTCTCCCAAAAAAGGTTCCAACAGGAACAAAAAAAGGCTGGGACGTGGAAACGGCTCAGGACATGGTAAAACCGCTGGACGCGGACATAAGGGATATAAGTCAAGATCAGGAAGTGGTACAAGACCCGGTTTTGAAGGCGGTCAGATGCCTATTCATCGCCGGCTGCCGAAACGGGGATTTCACAACACTTTCAAGAAGGAATATACTCTCATAAATATAAGTGATTTGGAATGTTTTGAATCAGGAGAGAATGTCAGCAGGGACACCCTTAAGGAAGCAAGACTGGTCAAGGATAAAAACAAGGCCGTCAAACTGCTTGGTGACGGTGAAATTGATATCTCTTTGAACATTACAGTTGATAAGGCAAGCCGGAAAGCCAGGGAAAAGATAGAGGCTGCGGGCGGTAAGATAGAAGAAATCGAAAGTTAAGGCAGAGTACTTATAATGGCTGGCGGCCTTCAGAACGTAGCAAACATACCTGAACTCAGACGAAGAGTAATCTTCGTCCTAATGATGTTCGCAGTATACCGGGCCGGGGTGCAGATCCCTACACCCGGGATAAACGGCGAAGCCTTGTCGGCTTTTTTTGAACAACAGGCAGGTACTCTGTTTGGTATGTTCAATATGTTTTCCGGTGGTGCCCTGGAAAATTTTTCTATTTTTGCCCTGGGGATCATGCCGTACATCTCGGCTTCTATTATCTTTCAGCTTCTGACTGTTGTGGTGCCGCAACTTGAAGCCTTGAAGAAGGAAGGTGAAGCTGGACAACGGAAAATAACCCAGTATACTCGATATGCTACTGTCGGTTTAAGCCTTATCCAAAGTATGATGATCAGCTCGGGGCTGGAAAGCATGGCGCCCCCAGCCGGCACAGAATCTATAGTTATTGATCCGGGCTGGGGATTCCGCCTGATGACCATGATTACTCTGACTTCCGGAACCGCATTTATAATGTGGCTCGGTGAGCAGATAACTGAAAGAGGTATCGGCAACGGTATCTCTCTTATCATATTCGCCGGGATTGTAGCCAATATGCCTGCGGCAATCGTTAATACTTTTAAAATGGTTAGCACCGGTGATATGACTCTTATTTTTCTGCCCATCCTTTTAGCGATGATGGCCGGTGTTATAGGTGTTATTATCTTCTTCGAGACAGCCCAGAGGCGAATCCCCATACAGTATGCTAAAAGGATGGTGGGCAGGCAGATGTATGGTGGACAGAAAAGCCATTTACCTCTGAAAGTAAATATGTCCGGAGTAATCCCGCCTATCTTTGCATCATCTATAATGATGTTTCCGGCAACGATAGGCAGATTCATTGAAGTAGATGCGGTTCAAAAGATAACCGGTTATCTTGCCTGGGGAAGTCCTTTGCACACTCTGCTTTATGTTGCATTTATTGTCTTTTTCTGTTTCTTTTATACTGCTGTGACTTTTAATCCGGTAGACGTAGCTGAAAATTTGAAGAAAAACGGCGGATTTATTCCCGGTATCAGACCAGGTAAAAAAACGGCCGATTTTATTGATAAGATAATAGTGCGTCTTACAGTCATAGGTGCTATATATGTCAGTGCAGTATGCGTATTACCTACGGTGCTTATAAATAAGATAAATGTCCCATTTTATTTTGGTGGAACTGCTTTACTAATTGTTGTCGGGGTCGGAATCGATACTTTATCCCAGATAGAATCTCATTCTATTGCCCGGAATTACGACGGTTTCCTTAAATCAAAGGGTGGGAAAAAGAGATAATCAGGCCCTGATTGGATGAGTTCCTCTATAGTTTTAAAAACCTCTTCTGAAATCGAGATATTACGGGAAGCCAATCAGATTGTTGCCGGCACCCTGTCCATGCTTAAAGAGAAAATGGTGCCCGGAGTAACGACACAGCAGATTGATCACTGGGCAGAAAAAAATGCGCGCAAGTACCACGCCATTCCTGCATTCAAAGGTTACAGAGGTTTTCCTGGAAATATTTGTATTTCCCTGAACGAACAGGTTGTACATGGAATTCCTTCCAAAAAGGTGAAATTACAGGAAGGGGATATTGTCAGTATTGATTTTGGGGTCCAATATAAAGGTTACTACGGAGATGCAGCAATCACAGTACCTATTGGAAATGTTAGCGCCGAAATAAGTCGATTGATATCTGTCACCAGGGAATCTTTGTACAAGGCTATAGAAAAAGGAGAGGCCGGAAACCGCATTAGCGATTTATCCAGGGCAGTGGAAAACCATGTGAGCAGATATGGTTTCGGTGTGGTTAAGCAGTTTGTAGGACACGGCATTGGTCAGGCCCTGCATGAGCCTCCGGAAGTACCTAATTATTATAAGAAAGGGAGAAGCCCCAAGCTAATGCCCGGAATGGTTATCGCCATCGAACCGATGGTTAATCTGGGAAGTTATGAAGTTAAGATCTTAAAAGACGGCTGGACAGTAGTTACAAAAGACAGGAAACCGTCTGCCCATTTCGAGCATTCTATAGCAGTAACAGAAAATGGGCCTGAGATACTCAGTTACGGTACTGAATAAGATATAAAAACTAATATAATTCAACAGAAAAGAGAATAAATGGCCAAAGAAGAATCCATAGAGGTTGAAGGAACCATTATTGAACCATTGCCTAATGCCATGTTCCGTGTAGAACTAGATAACGGGCACAAGGTTCTTGCTCATATTTCAGGTAAAATGAGGATGCATTTTATCAAAATTTTACCGGGTGACAGAGTGACAGTACAGCTTTCGCCTTACGACTTGACCCGGGGACGGGTAACTTACAGATCGAAGAATAAAAGAAATAAATAGATTCTTAAAAAGGTGCAGGAATGAAGGTTAGATCATCGGTAAAGAAAATTTGCAGCTCTTGTCGGGTGTATAAACGCAACGGGATAGTCAGGGTGTCCTGTAAGGTTAAAAAGCACAAGCAAAGACAGGGATAAATCAGATAATTATTTTTCAGGAGGCATATCTTGGCTCGTATAGCAGGTGTAGATTTACCCAAAAACAAACATATCGGTATAGCACTTACCTATATCTACGGCATTGGAACCACTAAATCCAGAGAGATCCTGGCCAAGGCTGGTGTTGATTTTACAGCAAATTCTTCAGAACTCGATGATAGTGAGATCTCCAGCATTCGTAAGATCATAGACAACGAATACACCGTGGAAGGTGAAAATCGACGTCTGACGTCCATGGATATTAAAAGGTTAATGGATCTCGGCTGTTACCGTGGACTCAGGCACAGGAAAAGACTTCCTTGCCGGGGGCAAAGGACCAAAACCAATGCCAGAACCAGAAAAGGGCCAAGGCGCATCCCCGGTGCCAGGAAGAAATAGACACTAAAATTCTGATTTATCTATTATATATTTAGGAGGGCATGAATGGCTAAACCCAAAAAACGAACGCGACGTAAGGAAAAAAAGAATATTCCTGAAGGGACGGTTCATATCAAGTCAACTTTTAATAATACCCTGGTTTCCTTTACGGATAAACAGGGTAACGCTATTTCCTGGGCCAGTTCTGGAATGCTTGGTTTTAAGGGATCCAGGAAAAGTACCCCATATGCTGCTCAGAATGCAGTCCAGACTGCAGCTAAGAAGGCTATGGAGAATGGTATGAAAAAGGTTAATGTTCAGGTAACGGGTCCCGGTCCCGGAAGGGATGCCGCGATCAGGAATTTACAAACAGTGGGCCTGGAGGTTTCAAAAATAAGCGATATTACTCCAATACCCCATAACGGCTGCAAACCACCTAAGAGACGTCGGGTATAGATTAAATAAACACTTTAGTTACTGTGTCAACAGCGAAGCACAGATTGCTAATAATATAGATGGAGGATTCAATTGGCCAGATATAGAGGTGCTCTCTGCAGGCAGTGTCGCAGAGAAAAAATCAAACTGTTTCTTAAGGGAGACAGGTGTTATTCAGACAAATGCTCCTTCGAAAGAAGAGCTTTTCCCCCTGGACAACATGGTGCTGCAAGAAAAAGGAAAGAGTCTGATTATTCCCTCCAGCTGAGGGAAAAACAGAAAGTTCGGCGCATCTACGGTGTTCTTGAAAATCAATTCAAGAAGTACTTCCAAATGGCAGACAGCTCCAAGGGAATTACTGGCGAGCTTCTGCTGCAGCTTCTTGAGCGCAGATTGGACAACACTGTATTTCGTTTAGGCTTTGCTTCATCAAGAAATCAGGCCCGGCAGTTCGTACGCCATAACCATGTTCAGGTCAACGGCAAAAAGGTCAATATCCCTTCATACTTGATCAAAGTTGATGACGTAATAACTATCAAGGAAAAGAGTCAATCTGTGGATATTATTAAAGAGAGCCTTGAGGCAGTGGCAAGAAGAGGGACACCTTCATGGCTTGCACTTGATCAGGACAATTTCAAAGGTACAGTTAATAATCTGCCTTTAAGGGAGGATATAACCATGCCCATTCAGGAACAACTTATTGTGGAGCTTTATTCCAAATAATAAGAAATTCAAGGTTTGTCCTGCAGTATTATTCTGTATCTCATTTAAGTAATCAAAGTAACAGGACTTTAAATATATCCTCAAGGATGAAATATATAAAATGGCAAACGAGTCAATAATTAACCAGGAAGACAATGTAGCCATATACCACAACTGGCGTGATTTGATTAAACCGGACAGGCTTGTTGTCGATTCTGAAACGCATAATGCCGATTACGGAAAGTTCATCTGTCAGCCTCTGGAAAGAGGTTTTGCCACTACTATTGGTAACAGTCTTCGCCGGATTCTTCTCTCTTCTGTCCAAGGGGTAGCCATTACCGCTGTCAAGATAGAGGGGGCTCTGCATGAATTTTCCACTATCTCCGGGATACTGGAGGATGTAACCGAGATAATTCTTAACCTCAAGGAAGTCCGCCTGCAGATGCACTCTAATGAGGCCCAGCTGGTCCGCATCGAGAAAGCAACAAAAGGACCGGTAACCGCTGCCGATATTTTAACCGGAATAAACGTCGAAGTTATGAATCCGGAAAAGCATATCTGTACTATTACCAGTGACAACGCAAATTTTGTAGCCGAGCTTGAGGTCAACTGGGGAAAAGGTTATATTCCTGCTGAAAAACAGAAAAGGGAATTGCTTGATGATCTGTCAATTCCTATTGATTCAATTTTTACTCCTATAAAAAAGGTAAATTCTATAGTCAGCCAAGCCAGAGTCGGTCAACAGACCGATTATGACAAACTGATCATGGAAATCTACACCGATGGAAGTGTACTTCCCGAAGATGCTCTGGCTTTTTCCGCCAAGATTTTAAAAGATCAGATGTCGGTTTTCATCAATTTTGATGAAGACAATGTTGAACCTCCGCCTGAACAGGAAAAGATCGGGGAGGAAGACAAAAATCTGGATGAAAATCTGGATCGCAGTGTTGAGGAACTGGAGTTGTCAGTCAGATCTTCCAACTGCCTTCGGAATGCCAATATTCGGTATATTGGTGAACTGGTTCAGAGAACCGAAGCAGAGATGTTGAAAACCAAGAATTTCGGCCGGAAGTCTTTAAACGAGATCAAGAATCTTTTATATGATATGAACGGCTTGACCCTGGGGATGAATATCGAAGGCTGGGTCCCGCCTGATAAAAGAGATAACAGTGAATCCAACGAAAATTAATAGGTCCTGATATGAATCACCGAAAAGCTGGAAAGAGATTAGGCCGTAGAACCTCGCATAAAAAAGCTATGCTCAGAAACCTTGTCACTTCTCTTCTGGAGCACGAGCGTATAGTCACTACCAAGCCCAAAGCCAAAGAGGCCAGAAGATATGCTGATAAAATGATCACTCTTGCCAAGAGAGGTGATCTTCATGCCAGAAGGCAGGCTTATTCCTTTATTCAGGATAAAAAGGTAGTAGGTAAGCTGTTCGAGGAACTTGGAGAAGAGTATATGGGTAGAAACGGCGGATATACCCGTATAATCCAGACCGGGCCCAGACAGGGGGATGCTGCTCCTATGGCAATTCTGGAGTTGGTTAACTATATGGAAAAAGGTGGAGATTCAGCTGACAACTAAAAATCTGAATAACCCTTAAGTAAGTATATGATCTCGAAAAGCTCCGGAATACTCCGGAGCTTTTTTATTGGTTTTTCCAGACAGGCAAATTTCATTATATAATAAGCCGGGGTTTGTTTTTTTTAAATGTTGTTCAACTAAATTAGGACTTGATTTTTACTATTACACAGGATCAACTAATATTCACCTACTTACTCGTTTATTATAAGTGCTTAACTAATCGTGGGGGAGAATGAGAAATACCGAGCCGGTAAGCTATAGATGCAAAGTCAGCTTTTTAGACGGGTGAGAGCGGTTTATTGGTGAAATCTTTTTTCTTATGACTATCCCTGAAAAAGAAATAGTCAGGACCTTGGAGTCAAGGCATGGTTCCCGGATTCAGCAATATCTCAGGCAGGCTACTGTTGGTATTATGGGTTTAGGGGGATTGGGAAGCAATCTTGCTGCTTCTTTAACCAGAATAGGTGTTGGCAAGATGCTTATGGCTGATTATGATATTGTTGAACTGAGCAATATTAATCGCCAGTTTTACTTTCTTTCTCAGATTGGAGAGCATAAAACAACTGCCCTGGAAAATAATCTGGCAGCCATCAACCCTTATCTGGAACGTGAATATATAAAGGAAAAGCTGACCGAGAACAATATCCCCCAACACTTTCCTGGGGTAGATATCCTGGTAGAATGTTTTGATCAGCCTGACATGAAAGCCTCGGCTCTGCGCGCGGTTTTAACCGCTCTGCAGGGTATTCCCTTTGTCTGTGCTTCCGGGTTGGCTGGTTATGGGCCAAGCAATGAAATAATCACCAGGGAGATCCATCCGGATGTTTTTATGGTGGGGGACCATAGATCAGCTGCGGGTTCCGGTTTTGGTCTCATGGCTCCCAGAGTTGCTATAGCTGCAAACCATCAGGCCAATCAAGTAGTCAGGCTTATTATCGAACGGGGCAGTGAATAAAGTAAAGAGAAAACTAATATAACTCCGGGAAAATGAGAATCATCTGTAACGGCGAAGATCATAATATCCAGGAGGGTCTTGTCCTTACTGACTATCTTAAAAGTCTGGGGCTTGATCCCTCCGCTGTTGTGGTTGAATACAACGGCCGGATTATTGACAGGAAGAATTATGATAGCCAGGTAATTTCCGAAGGGGCAAAACTGGAATTAATCCATTTTGTACCAGGAGGATAATACCAGGGCATTATGACCTTAAGCTCCATGGCATATGTTCTTTAAAGAGGTAGATGGTAAAGATAATCCAGATCCCCTGCACATAACCCTGCTCATTATTTTAATCTTAAAACAATTTTCCACTATAATCCTGGTTAGATTATGCTTATGAGCAGGAGAAAGATATCCTAAAGCAGACAAGCAATGAATAGTACTGAACTGATTATAGCAGACCGGAAATTAAGATCCCGGCTGTTCTGCGGAACCGGAAAATTTTCCTCTCCGGAACTGATGGCCGAAGCCCTTGAAAATTCCGGCTGCGAAATTGTCACAGTGGCCCTGCGCCGGGTCGATCTCCATAATACTGAAGATAACATGATGAAGTATGTGGACCGGGACAGATACCTTTTTCTGCCTAATACCTCCGGAGCCAGGGACAGCGATGAAGCTGTGAAATTGGCCCGTCTGGCCCGGGCCTCCGGGGCCGGGAACTGGCTCAAACTGGAAGTGACCCCTGACCCCAGAACTCTGCTTCCTGATCCGGTTGAAACCCTTAAGGCCAGTGAGATACTGGTCGAAGAAGGTTTTGTTGTTCTGCCCTATATAAATGCCGACCCTATCCTTGCCCTGCGTCTTCAGGATGTGGGGGTGCAGGCGGTTATGCCTCTGGGAGCACCGATAGGCACTAATCAGGGACTCTTGTCCCGGTTTCAGATTGAAATCATTATTGAGCAGGCCCGGGTGCCGGTTGTAGTTGATGCCGGTTTAGGGCTGCCTTCTCATGCTGCTGAAGCCATGGAAATAGGGGCGGATGCAGTGCTGGTGAATACTGCCATATCAATTGCCGCTGATCCGGTCCAGATGGCCCGGGCCTTTGCCCAGGCTGTGGAAGCAGGCCGGGCTGCCAGGCTGGCTGGAGCCGGACGTCCTGTTAAAGAGAGTCAGGCCTCATCTCCTGAGACCGGTCTCGAATTTCTTCATTAACACTGATGTTCTCTATTCCCTCCTTTTCGGAATTAGCTGATTTTTTTTCAGACTGCAGCATTGAAGATGTCGATCGGGCCTGCAGGGCGAGACAGCAGGGCCGGAGTCTTGAGTTCCGTGATCTGGCAGCTCTTCTGTCCCCGGCTGCTGATTTGCATTTGTCTACCTTGTCCCGGCAATCTGCTGAGCTGACCGAGAAGAGATTCGGCAGAATTATTCAGCTCTATGCCCCTCTATATCTATCCAACTACTGCGCCAACCGCTGTCAGTATTGCGGTTTTTCTGCTGATAACCGGATAGAAAGGAGAATACTCAGTCTCGAGGAGGCGGAAGAGGAAGCCATGATCCTGGAGGATCGGGGTTTTAATCATATTCTCTTGGTCTCAGGAGAGGCCCCGGAAAAATTGGGGGTTGATTATCTTACTGAACTGGCCCGGCGTATAAGTGACCGGTTTGCTGCGATTTCCATTGAAGTCCAGCCTCTGAGCCGGGAAGAATATACCCGCCTGTTCGAGGCCGGGATCACCGGGGTTGCGGTATACCAGGAAACCTATGACCGGGAGGTTTATTCCCGGGTTCATCTGGGGGGACGAAAGACGGACTACGACTACCGGTTGGCTACTCTGGAACGGGCGGCGTCCTCAGGCATGAGGGAGGTGGGAGTAGGAGTTCTTCTCGGTCTGGCGGATTGGCGCCTGGAAGGTCTGGCTCTGGGCATGCATCTGTCATATCTGAGAAAGTATTTCTGGCAGACCGCCCTTACAGTCTCCTTTCCCCGGATTCGTCCGGCTGCCGGTGATTTTCAGTCCCTGGTCCCGGTTGGTGAACAGGAGCTGGCCCATCTTATTTTCGCCCTGCGGATTTTTGATCCCGACGTCGGACTCATAGTCTCCACCAGGGAAGAACCCCGCTTCCGGAATGGTATGATCGGCCTGGGCCCGACCCGCTACTCCGCCGATTCCTGCACTATGCCCGGAGGATACAGCAATCCGGAGCTTAAGGGTGAACAGTTTGCCATTGGTGATCAGCGCTCCCTCCCGGAAATCTGTGAGGCAATTCTCGGTAAAGGCTATGATCCGGTCCGGAAAGATTGGGATGCGGTTCTCCAGAGTCCAGAAGGGAAAACAGGGCCCTTGGAGGGTGAGCTTAGAAACGAAATTTCTGATTCTTGAATCGTGCCGGGATTTAATCTCTATACAAGCAATCGTTCCGAGCTGTTAGCCCATCATCTTGCGGATATAATCAAGCAACACCCTCTTTCCGTATTTACTCCGGAGACCATAGTAGTGCAGAGCCGCGGCATGGCCCGCTGGCTGACCCTCCAACTGGCAGAGCGTCTCAATATATGGGCCAACGCCGGTTTCCCTTTTCCTAACCATTTTATCACTGATATTACAGGTAAAATTCTTCAGGATCAGAACGCCGTCCCCCTTTATGATCGGGATAAGGCGGTCTGGCAGATTATGTCCCTGCTCTCCGAGCTTAAGGACCAACCCTGGTTTGCCCCCTTACGGACCTATCAGCAAAGTAGCTTTAAGCGTTATCAGCTTGCCCTTAAGATAGCAGACCTATTTGATCAGTATACCGTCTTCCGGCCCGATCTCATCGCCGCCTGGGATCAGAGGCAGGGGGAGCACTGGCAGGCTGAACTGTGGTATCAGCTGGGCCGGCGTTATCAGCAGAGCAACAGGGCTGTTCTTCGCAACAGGCTGCTTTCTTGCCTGAACCAGCAGGATGTCTCCCATCTTCTACCGGAAAGGATTTCCGTTTTCGGCATTTCCTATTTCCCACCTTTTCATCTCTCTATTCTCGAGGGCTTAAGCACCCAGACCGAGATCAATTATTTTCTTATTAATCCCTGCCGGCATTGGTGGGGCCATATTATGGATGCAGGGAGAATCGCCAAGCGGATTAAAAAGGAGAAAAGGAGTGCGGAGGAACTGTATCTGGAAAAGGGGAATCCCCTTCTCGCCTCCATGGGGCATTTGGGGCGTGATTTCCTGACCATGCTCCAGGATTTGGAGACAGAGGAGATAGAGGTTTTTGAAGATCCCGGCGGGGAAAGCATGCTAACCGTTTTGCAGCGGGATATCCTGGATCTGGCGGAAAGCGGGGAGGGAAGTACTGCTGTTGATGAGTCCATCGTGGTTAATTCCTGCCACAGTAATATGCGGGAAATTGAGGTCCTGCATAACCATCTCCTCTATCTCTTTGAAAATGATTCGTCCCTGGAGCCCCGGGATATAGTGGTTATGGCCCCTGACATTAATGCTTACAGCCCCTTGGTGGAAGCGGTTTTCGAGGCATCCTCAAACAGCAGCCGGTATATCCCTTACAGCATCGGGGACCAGGGGCCGACTCAGGAAAATCCTCTGATCCCCCTTTTCCTGAGTCTATTGGATCTGGCAGGAAGCCGCTTTGAGGTCAGCCGGGTGCTTGATATCCTCTATGCCCGCCAGATCAGGAAAAGATATGACCTCACCGAGGCTGATCTGGAAGTAGTACGGGACTGGATCAACGAGGTCTGGATCCGCTGGGGCAGGGACAGAGAGCATTTAAATGATATGGGGCTGCCTCAGTTTGTCGAGTATTGTTGGCGCAGCGGTCTTGACCGCCTTCTTTTGGGGGTATGTATGTCGGGAGAAGGTGTATTTTCATCCCTGGCTCCATTTAATGGCTTGGAGGAAGGTGATCAGGAGATTCTGGCAAAGGCGGTTGAGGCCTTGACTGATATTTTTACCAGGATCAGCGAGCTGGAAAAGGATCAGACCCTGGTGGAGTGGTCGGTTAACCTGGAACGGCTTTTGGACGAATGTATCACCGTGGACAGGGAGGAAGAGGAGCACCTGACCTCTATCCGCTTCCTGTTAAGGGAGATCGGCGAACAGGGGGTTAATGTCCCTTTTGAGGAGAGGCTGCCCCTGGAGGTAATCAGAGAAGTGGTTACCGGGAAGCTGGCTGAAAAAACTTCCGCAGCCGGATATCTGGGAGGGGGAGTGACCTTTTGCTCCCTTTTACCCATGAGGGCTGTACCCTTTAAGGTCGTCTGCCTTCTGGGGATGAATGACGGGTCTTTCCCTCGGACCCCGCCGCGGATCAATTTTGATCTGATGGCGGAAAAGCCCAGGCTCGGGGACAGGAGTCTCCGCCTGGATGACCGCTATCTTTTTCTGGAGACCCTGATTTCGGCCCGGAAGCAGTTTTATATAAGTTATGTGGGCCAGTCCGTTTATGATAACAGTAAGCAGCCTCCGTCTGTTCTGGTGGAAGAGCTCCTGGACTATCTTACCCGGATCACACAGGGGACCCGGCTCGATTCTTACGGAAGACCCTGGCCCCAAAAGGCCGAGGAACTAATTACCAGGCATCGCCTTCAACCCTTTCATCCCGAATACTTTCAGCCCCGGAGCGGTTTGTTCAGCTATTCCCCGGCAGACTGGCAGGCTGCTCGCCAGTCCTTAAAGAGGGGCAGGGAAGGTGATTCTTTTGATTTTTGGCGGGATCTCCCCCTGCCTCCCCAGTCTGAGGAGGAAGGCAGCGGGACATCGGGAAAAGAGCCGGAGACTGAGTTGAGATTAGAGGAGTTGACCGCCTTTCTTATCCATCCTGTCCGTTATTTCTGTCGCAGTCGTCTGGGGGTGGAGCTGCGCCGGGATGATTCCCTACCCTACGATGAAGAACCCCTGAGGCTGGAAGGGCTGAATCTATATCAGCTGGGAGTTGAAATGAGTCAGCCGGAATCCCTGCAACTGGCAAGTGGGACAATAGAGGAGTTTTTCCGGGCCAGGGGGCAGCTACCTCCCGGCAAGATGGGTGAAGTCGCCTTGGCCGGACTCCGGGCTGAAGTACAGGATTTGTCCAGACGGGTGAGAGAATATGACTCTCCGGTGCAGGAGCCCTTGGAATTTGAAGTAGCCTGCGGTCCCCACCGTCTCAGAGGTGTTTTTACTGATCTCAGACGGGATGGATTGCTCCAGGCCCGTCCGGCCCGGGTAAAGGGCAAGGATATCCTGAGAACCTGGATTCGACATCTGGTTCTCTGTATCCTGGCCCGGGAAAATGAGGGGTTGACCCCGGCGAGCGTAGTTCTTGGCAAAGACAGGGAAGTCGTCTTGCCCCGGGTCTTTTCAGCAGAGGCCACCCTTACCGAGATCTTTGATCTCTATCAGGAGAATAAGTACCGGCCATTGCCTTTTTTCAGTGAAACCTCCCATGTCTTTGCTCGGGAGATGCTGGATAAGGGTTTAGCAAGGGCCCGGGAAAAGGCGAAAAAGGAGTGGCTGGGCAGCGACCGGGTCCCCGGGGAGGGCACTGATCCCTGGTTTAACTTTCGCTACCGGCAGGACCTCCCTTTAGACCAGGAGTTTGAAGAACTGGCATTGAAAATTTTTAAACCTATTTATGAACATATAAAGAAAGCTTAAGGCTCAGGGGCGCAAGAAAATCCGGGCCCTGAATCTCAAGCCTTTATCCCGAGACCTGAAATTCAATATCTAATATCCTATCAATGCCCCGAAATTTTGACATTCTCAAGGCGCCCTTAAGCGGGTTTCATCTGTTGGACGCCAGTGCCGGCACCGGCAAGACCTATAACCTCACCGGGCTCTTTCTGCGTCTCATCCTGGAGAAGGGGCTGAGAGCTGATGAGATCCTGGTGGTGACTTATACCCGGGCTGCCACCGCGGATCTCCGGACCAGGATAAGGGAGAGAATTGCAGACTGCCTTGCCGCCCTCCAGGGTGAAACCGCGGCTGATCCCCTAATTGCTGATCTTGCCGCCGCTGTTCCTGACCGACGGAAGGCTGAGGCAGATCTTTATGAAGTCCTGGTCAACTTTGACGAGGCGGCGGTATACACCATTCACGGTTTCTGTCAGCGGATACTGCAGGAGCACTCTCTTGAGACCGGTACTGCTTTTGATCTGAAAGTGGAACCGGACATTGCGAAAATATTGCGGGAGGTGGTCCTGGATTTCTGGCGCCGGACGGTCAACAGAAGCACTCCGGGTCTTCTTGCTTATGCCGGCGCCAGGCTCCAGCCGGAAAAACTGATCAGGCTGGCGGCGAAGATGAGGGCCGGACTGGATGTTATTCCTTCTGTCAACCACCAGAGGGTGGAAGACCTCCTTGATCGGGGTGAACTTGCAGACCAGGAGGCAGGGTTGTATGTTGTTTTCTCTGAGGCCCGGGATTTATGGAGGCAGGAGAGGGAAGGGATCCGGGAAATCCTGGAGGCAAGTGACGGCCTTTATAAGGATGTGGCTGGGAAGTTGGACAAGTATTTTAACGAATTGGATCTCTTTTTTACCGACGATTCTGCTTATTTTCAGAAGTTGCCCGAAGCCCTGGAGAAATTTGCCTTTTCCGGTTTAACCAAGAAGACCAAAAAGAAGCATGAACCCCCACGGCATCCCTTTTTTGATGTCTGTGACAGACTGCTTGCCGTCCGAAGAGAGCTGGAAAAGAGTTATGAGTTTCTGGTGATCGCCCTGAAATCGGAGACCCTGGATTTTACGGCCCGAGAGCTGAGCCTGCGCAAAGAAAAGTCCGGGGTGGTCTCCTATGATGATCTCCTGCTCATTCTGGCCCGGGCTCTGGAAGATGAGGACGCCGAAAGACTGGCCGCTTTAATCAGCAACCAATTCAAGGCTGCCTTAATAGATGAATTTCAGGATACCGATCCCCTGCAGTATCAGATTTTTTCCCGGATCTATCAGGACAGCAAGTCCACCTTACTTTATATCATAGGTGATCCGAAACAGGCGATCTACAGTTTCCGGGGTGCGGATGTCTTTTCCTATCTGGAAGCGGTAAGGTCTGCCGACACCAGGGATAATCTGGGCTTTAACTTCCGTTCCGAACCCGGATTGATCCGGGCGGTAAACACCCTTTTCAGTCAACGCGATTTTCCTTTCCTCTTTGAGGAAATACCCTTTTCCCCGGCGGCTCCCGCAGCAGTAGGCGATTCAGACAGGGGTAATCGCCACAACGGAGAGATCCGGACAAAAGGGGAAAAGGAGGCGCTCACCTTTAACGGCAAATCCGAGCCCCCTCTCCAGCTCTGGCTCGGCAGCCGCCCCCAAGGGGAGAGTGGACTTGTTAATAAGGCGGAAGCCACCCAATCTGTGGTTTCGGCTCTGGCCTATGAAGTCTGTACCCTTTTAACCGGGGGGAGAAACGGAGAAATCATAATAGGCGACCGGCCTCTGCAGGCCGGGGATATAGCGGTTCTGGTCCGCAGGAATAAAGAGGCCGGTCAGGTTCTGGAAGGGCTGAAGCAGTTCGGAATCGGCGGAGTAATTCAGGCCGGGGATGATCTTTTCAAGAGTCGGGAGGCAGAAGAGCTGGAACTTGTCCTGCAGGCAGTGGCAGATCCTTTTAATGAAACTGCGGTCCGCTCGGCCCTTACTACTGATCTTCTGCCCGGAACTGTAGCCACAGTAGCAGAATTGGAAAGCGAGAGAGATAGGCTTGCTTCCTGGTGTCAGCGTTTCCAGGAGTATTGTCATCTCTGGCAGATTAAAGGCTTCATGGCCATGTTCCGTTTTCTCCTGGAAAGAGAAGGGATTAGAAGTCAGGCCCTGCATTTTTTCGACGGTGAACGGCGACTTACCAATGTTTTACATTTGGGTGAGAGTCTGGACCGATATACAAGAGAGTACCATAAGGGCATGGCCTCGGTGCTTCGTTACTTATCTGAGAATAGACAGTCAAGAGAAGGAGATGTCCCGGAAGAAAGACAGATGCGCCTGGAAAGT
This sequence comes from Desulfurivibrionaceae bacterium, assembly GCA_046537975.1. Lineage (GTDB taxonomy): Bacteria > Desulfobacterota > Desulfobulbia > Desulfobulbales > SURF-16 > JAWLDV01. The sequence continues at coordinate 4,910 of JBKHJR010000014.1, read as the reverse complement.
GATGAGGACCGGGTCCGTATTGTCACTGTGCACACTTCCAAAGGGCTTCAGTATCCGGTGGTTTTCTGTCCTTTTGCCTGGGGAGGCGGGGACCCTTCTAAGCAGGAGGAGGTTCTTTTCCACCGGGATGAGGATCTGAGGCCCTGCCTTGATCTGGGTTCGACTGACTGGCAGAGACATAAGGAGATAGCACGCCGGGAGACTCTGGCCGAAGAGCTGCGGCTTCTCTACGTGGCTCTGACCCGGGCTATAAATCGATGCTATCTGGTCTGGGGACCCTTTAATACCGCCCAGAAGTCCGCTCTGGGCTGGCTGCTCCATGGATCATCCGGATCCGGGGGGAGCAGTCCGTCTGTACCCCAAATTGCCCTGAAGGAGATGTCTGATGAAGATATATTTTCCGATTTAGAGTCTCTTAAGAGTCAGGCCGGCGGGGAAATAGAAATAAACCCTTTGCCGGGAGAAGAGTGTTTCCTGACTCCCCGTTTAGATCAGGAGACCGGGCTGGAAGGACCTGTTTTCAGGGGAAACATCCCCAGGGATTTCCGGATTGCCAGTTTCAGCTATATGGTAGATCAGGGCAGGAGAAGCCGGGAGGAGATGACCGGGGAGGGCTATTTTTTACATAATAGGGAAGAAGAGTCTTTTTTTCCCAGAGGGGCAAAAACCGGCAATCTCTTCCACGATCTCCTGGAAAGCCTGGATTTCCAGGAGATATCCGGTGGACTTTTGCCTGAGGGGGAACAGGAAGACTCGCCGGCTGCTTTTGTGGAAGCCAGGCTCCGGGATTATGGCTTTACCCCGGTATGGCGGGATGCGGTTGGGGAGATTCTGACTAATACCGTGAACACTCTTCTGGACGACAGGGACCTGAGGTTAAAGGATGTGGACAGGAGCTCCCGCCTATCCGAAATGGAATTTTACTTTCCGCTCTCCAAGACGACAGGCGGGCTTCTCTCCGAGGTGCTCACCAGCCATGGCGGCGTCTATAAGGAGATGGCCGGACTTGGTTTTCCGGAAATCCGGGGATTTATGAAGGGATATATCGATCTTGTTTTTTACTGGCAGGGACGCTACCATATTCTGGACTGGAAAACAAATTACCTGGGTACTGAAAAAGCAGATTACCGAGCCCGGCAGCTTACCCCGGTTATGACTGAAGAACACTATATCCTTCAGTATCTGGTCTATACGGTGGCCCTGCATCAGTATCTCAGCCTGCGTCTGCCGGGCTACAGTTACCAGGATCATTTCGGCGGAGTTTACTATCTTTTTCTGCGGGGTCTGGAACCGGACTTTGGAGGAGAATACGGAGTGTATTATGATTTTCCTCCAGAGAGCCTGATTGAAGATTTGACTGCTATTTTCAAGCAATCCTGATACACTCGTCCCAGGACACAAGGCCACTGGTAAATTATTCGGTATTTCAGGGTCTTGTGCGAGAATAAAAAATTAACCCTTAACTATCAATAATGGATAATTCTCTCAGTCCACATATTTCCGAGATGCTCATGCGTCTTGCCGATAATCCTTCAGCGGAACTGGAGATGGCGGCTCGTATGGCGGGAGACGGGCTTGAAGAGGGCCATGTCTGTATCAATCTCCGGGACCTGGCAGGTCGGAGCTGGCTGTCACCGGCAGGAGAAGAGCTGCCTGTCCCCGGCCTGGAGAAATGGCGGGACAGCCTGGAGAACAGCGGGGTGGTGGGTGAGCCGGGTGAGTATAAGCCCCTTATTCTGGATGACCACCTTCTCTATTTCCAGCGTTACTATGAATATGAGCGACAGGTGGCTGATTTTATTAACTCCCGTCTGGGCAGATATACTGAAGCCCTTGATCAGGAAAAATTGAAAACCGGTCTGGATCGATTCTTCCCGACAGATACGGAAAGCGGTGACGGGATTAATTGGCAGAAAATCGCCGCTTTTCTGGCTGTGACCGGCCGTTTTACATTAATCAGCGGTGGTCCGGGAACGGGTAAGACCACCACGATAGCGCGAATTATAGCCCTGCTGCTGGAGCAGGATCCGGCAAAACGTATCTATCTGGGAGCCCCTACCGGCAAGGCTGCAGCACGTCTGCAGGATTCCCTGACCAGGGCCGGGGCTGGTCTCTCCCGGGATTATAAAGCATTGGATTCCTTCCCGGACCGGGCCTACACCATTCACCGCCTCCTGGGCAAGACGAGAGGCAGGCGGAAGTCCGGCCTGATTGATCGGTTGGCCGCGGATATTGTTGTTGTTGACGAGGCCTCCATGGTGGATCTTCCTCTCATGGCGGAATTGATGGTTGCCTTGCCTGAAGCGTGTTCTCTGATCCTGCTTGGCGATCGGTACCAGCTTGCTTCGGTTCAGCCCGGTTCTGTCTTTGCTGATATCTGTCAGGGGGATAGCCGCTTTTTTACCCGGGAATGCTCGAGATTGGCCCGGGACTGCGGGGCAGGAGATCTTCCGGATGATTCCGGGGACATCAGATCTGACTGTTTGATTGAACTGCAGGCAAATTACAGATTCGCTGAAGACTCAGGTATAGGGCTTTTAAGTCAAATGATTAAACAGGGAAGGGAAGAGGAAGCTATAAATCTTCTCGCCTCAAGGGATCAACAGGATTTGAGCTGGCATGGTCCCGATCTCATCCCTTTTTCTCAGGCAACTCGGGAGATCGTTTCCCGCACGGAGAAACAGTTTCGAAGGTTGACTGAAATTTCCGATCCTATAGAGGCTCTTGCAGAGATGCACCGCACTGTGATTCTGTGCGGTCTGCGTTCAGGCCCTTTCGGGGCGACCAATATAAATCGTTTGCTGGAAAATCTCATAGGTCCAAATTCCCGGCAGTCCATTTATCATGGCCGGCCGATAATGATCCTCCGGAATGACTATAAGAGAGGACTTTACAATGGAGATACCGGAATTGTTTGCCGGGATCCGGAAAGGGAGGGGGAACTGCGTTGTTTTTTCCCGGACCGGCGGGAAAGTATCAATCCGTTTCAGCTGCCGGAACATGAGACGGCCTATGCCATGACTGTCCATAAAAGTCAGGGGTCTGAATATGATCATGTCATATTGGTTCTCTCAGACTCCAGTTCACCCGTTTTCACCAGGGAACTTTTGTATACAGGGATTACCAGGGCCCGCAATTTCGTGGAGATCTGGTCTTCTTTTCCGGTTCTCAGGGAAGCACTGGGAAGAAGAATCAGCCGCGGTTCAGGTCTGATTGATCGTTTGGAAAGGTAGTGTGTTCGGTTCCTGGCGACTTATAGGATACTTTCTTGCAAAAAAAGGAAAATATGTTAAAATATTTTGTTTAAACTGCTGAATTAACTTGCACAGATCCTGAGGATAAACTTAAATTTTTATATCAGGATAGAAAAAACATCCATTTGTGTAAGGTTTAGGCTATTAGAAGCGAGTGAGAATCGACAGTGAAACCAGATTTTAAGGAATATATACAGGAAAATGTAGTTCTCGGCGATGGTGCCATCGGTTCCTATCTATATGAAAAGGGAGTGGAGATCAGCAGAAATCTCGATCTCCTTAATATAGAGGAGCCCGATATTGTTTCAGCGGCTCATGAAGAGTATATAAGGGCTGGAAGTCAGCTGATTGAAACCAACACCTTTGGGGCCAACAGTTTCAAACTTCAGGATACGGGTGCCGCCAGAAAAGTCAGGCTGATCAATAGAGCCGGGGCTGAGATAGCAGGGAAAGTAGCTGGCCATCAGGTTTATGTCGCCGGTTCAGTAGGACCTACCGGAGTCTCTTTTCCTTTGAATGACGACGAGATTACCGAAGCGGATATCAAGGAAGCTTTCAGGGAACAACTGGAAGGCCTGGGTGAAGGTGGTATCGATATCCTTCTTCTGGAGACCTTCAGCAATCTGGAAGAAATTGTTCTGGCGATTGAAACAGCCAGAGAGATAGGATACACTATACCTGTCATAGGCCAGATGGTCTATCCTGACGGAGGTTTAACTGTCCGCGGAGATAGCGCTCTTACTTGCGGCCGGACGATTTTAAAGGCTGGTGCCGATATGGTGGGCACTAACTGTGGTCGTGGAATTGATTCCATGATAACCGCCATTAAACAGATGGCACCTCTGGCCGAGGAGGGTGTGGCCCTTTCGGCTTTTCCAAATGCTGGTGTACCGGAAGTAGTAGGGCACAGAATGCTCTACCCTGCCCAGCCCCATTACATGGCCAACAGGGCCGGGGAGATGCTGAAACTGGGGGTGCGGCTCATCGGCGGCTGTTGCGGAACGGCCCCCGCCCATATCAAGGAGTTCCGCGCCAAACTGAAGATCAAACCGGTACGGATCAAAGTCAGTACTGCTTACCAGGAGGCTGAACCCCTGGAAAGCATTGAGGAAACAGAGACTAAGGGCGGCTTTATATCCGCTCTGTCCCCCGATCGTATGCCGGTTATTGTTGAGCTCGATCCTCCCAGACACTTGGACATAGATCATATACTTAAAGGAGCCAGGGAATTGGCAGGCAGCGGAGTTGATGCCATCAGCCTCGGAGACAACCCCTTGGCAATCCTGCGAACCGGAAATGTAGCCCTGGCCAGTCTGATTAAAAAGGAGACCGGAGTCCAGACTATTGTTCATCAGACCGGCCGGGATACCAATGCTCTGGGGCTTCAGTCAAGGATGATGGAGGCCCATACCCTGGGGATTGAGGCAGTGCTTGCTGTTACCGGAGATTCGGCCGGTTCTACTGATCAACCTGATGTCAGCGGGGTATTTGATTATAAATCGTACGGCTTGATCAGGATGCTGAGTTACTTGAATCAGGGTCGCAATATGGCCGGTCAGAGCATAAAGAGAAAAACCAATTTTTCCATTGGTGCAGCTTTCAGCTTCCGTCCCAAAAATCCTGATCTTCAGATTCGCCGTTTGCAGAAAAAGAGAG
>JBKHJR010000069.1:0-14195 GCA_046537975.1 Desulfurivibrionaceae bacterium | reverse complement strand
TGTAGTGATTCATGAACTCAATATTTTCACTGAGTTCTATATTGGTCATCAGTGGTCTGACCATTACCCTTTCCCGAAACCTCTTGTTGTCGCAGAGACTTATCCTGGTTCCGAGCAGAGAGCCATTGCCCAGATAATGAAACTTGTCCCTGGCAATATCAGGAAGAAGCCCTATATTTATTGCCCTTTCCAGATCAATATATGCCCCGAAATTACCTGCTATAACAACCCGGTCCAGATCGACAAATCCCAACCCCACAGCCTCTAAAAGAGTCTGGTAGCCGGCAAACATGGCGCCCTTGGCCCGGATCAGGTTATCCAGATCAACTTCAGTAATAACAATATCATCGTCACCCTGGGCAGAGTCCTTCCATACCAGAACATACTCATAACCGTCCCTGCCTTCCCTGATCCTGGGATGATCAATATTACGGGGGAACTTACCCTGCTGGTCAACGATCCCTACTTCCATGAGTTCAGAAACTATACTGATAAGACCGGAACCGCAGATTCCCACAGGTTTATCCTGATTGATAGTGACGATCATGGGCTCATAAGTCTCGGGATGAATATGGCAGTTCTCGATGCCGCCGCTTCCAGCCCTCATGCCGTGAGTTATTCCACCTCCCTCAAAAGCCGGACCGGCGGAGCAGGCGGCACACATCAGCCAGTCCTGATTGCCCACCACAATTTCCCCGTTGGTGCCTATATCTATAAAAAGGGTTATCGCCGAACTCTTGTGGATCTGGCAGGCATGGACACCTGACACGATATCCCCTCCCACATAACTGGCTATGGCCGGATACTGAAAAAGACGGACGGAAGGATGGGCCATCACTCCCAGATCAGAGGCAACAGTAAGAGGAAACTGACTGCAGACCGGGACATAAGGGGCCTCTCTGAGAAATTTAGGGTCAATGCCGATAAGCAGATGAGCCATGACAGTATTCCCTGATGCCATAATATAGCTGATGTCACTGGGACTTATAATCATGTCCTTACATATTGACTGAATAATCTCATTGATGGTATAGATCACCCTCTCCTGGAGCATATGGAGGCCGCCCCGGCGCTGGGAATAAACGATCCTGGAGATCACATCCTCGCCGTAACTGATCTGGGCATTATATACCGAGGATTCGGCCAGAATCTCGCCGGTGTTCAGGTCCAACAGCAGTCCGCTCACGGTTGTAGTGCCTATATCAAGAGCCAGACCATAGAGATTTTTCGTGGTATCTCCGGGCTCCACACTGATTATCCGGTCGGGTTCCCTTTCCCTTTTTCCCCGCAGCAGGATAACAGTCACTTCCCAGTCAGCCTCTCTCAAAATAAAGGGAAGATCCTGAAGCATTTGAGGATGATCATAGGTGGGTTCTTTGGCATGGGTGCCACCACCGGTTATAGCCCGCAGCAGCCTCTGAAGATCGGGGAGATTGTCTTCCATAGTCGGAGGAGTGAGCTTAAGAAACCTTTTCTCAACCGGGGGATCCATCTCCCATTTGCCCACCAGTTCATCAACCGCACTGCTGGAAATTGCCCTGGTGGTCTTAGGCCGCCGCTTGAGGGCCCGGCCCTCCTTACCTATCTCGGCAGGAATCTGAACCACAATATCTGTCAAAGGCTCACACTGGCAGGCCAGCCTCATCCCCTTGCTGAAATCATCTTCCTTGATGTGCTGACTCTTCTGGGCCCGGGTTTCGCCTTCCTGGACGACAATCTTGCATTTGCCGCAGGTTCCATCCCCTCCGCAATAGGCATTTATGTACACCCCAGCCCTGGCTGCAGCAGCGAGAACATTCTCCTTGTCCTGGGCCTCTATCTTTATATCATCTGGCAGAAAATGAATCGTTGTAGTCATATGTTTTTGAGGTTCAATGTGCAAGGTTCAAGGACCAAGAGTCTAAGTTTAAAGGTCCAAGGTACATATATGGGAAGAAGCACTACCTTAATAAAACCAGACGCTTTTTTCAAACCTAATATCAGTCCTCCTGATCTCGCCACCTTATTTTCGCAGAAAGCTTGAAGGATTTCCCTCCCTTTATTCCCTTGCACCCTGTCCCTTGATCCTCAGAAGAAATTTCTTGTCAGGAAAATTAACTGAAGTTATTATATCATTACTACGGATGCCTCATTAAGTTGGCAGAGTCCATCCTGTTGCTCAGTTCTTCTGCGACTGCCGCAGTCAATTAAAATGACAATCATTAAAATGACTTCATAAAATCTTCCCAAATCAACTATCACAGAAAAACAACCAAGGAGGCGTTAATATGGCTGAAGGCAAAGTTGTGGAAATATCAGATGCGGATTTTGAATCAGAGGTACTCAAAGCCGATCTTCCCACTCTGGTAGATTTCTGGGCTCCCTGGTGCGGCCCGTGTAAGGCTATCACACCTGTTATTCAGGAAATGTCGGAAGAGTATGACGGTAAAATCAAATTCGCCAAAATGAACGTGGACAACAACCCGGAAACTCCGGGTAAATTCGGGATAAGAGCCATACCGACTTTAATTCTCTTTAAAAACGGAGAAGTGGCGGATCAGGTTACCGGTGCTGTAGGCAAGGATCAGCTTAGCGCCATGGTAGAAAAGTAGAGTTTATGCCTGACTTCCAGCTGGTTATTATAGGCGGTGGACCGGCGGGTTTGACCGCCGGTCTCTATGCCGCCCGGGCCAGATTGAATGTACTGCTCCTGGAAAAAGGCGCTGCAGGAGGTCAGGTGATGAATACCGGCTGGGTGGACAATTATCCGGGATTTCCTGAAGGGATAAGCGGCCTTGAACTGGCTGAAAAAATAGTGGCCCAGACGGAGCGGTTTGAATTACCCAAAAAAATGAAAGAGGTCTCCTCTCTCGAGATCGCAGACCGGGTCAAAAAAATCAAGCTGACAGATGGAGAGGAACTGACCTGCGACAGTCTTATCCTGGCTACCGGGGCCCGGCCCGGCAAACTCGACGTCCCGGGCGAAGAGAAGTTGACCGGGAAAGGAGTCTCCTATTGCGCCACCTGTGACGCCCCTTTTTTCAGGGATCAGGATATAGCTGTAATAGGTGGGGGTGATACCGCGATTCAAGAGGCCGACCATCTCACAAAGTTTGCTTCCAAAGTTACTGTTGTTCACCGCAGAAATGAACTGAAGGCCACCCGGGTTATCCAGGATAAGGCTTTTGCCAACCAGAAACTTGATTTCATATGGGACTCGGTGGTAACTGAAATAATCGGCGATAAAGAAGTAAACGGTATCCGACTTAAAAACAAGCACGGAGAAGAATCCGCTCTACCGGTTAAAGGCGTTTTTATTCTTGTAGGTATCCAACCCAATAAGGAAATTCTTCCTCTCGATGTCCTGGATAATGACGACGGATTTATTAAAACTGATCAGGAGATGAGTACCTCCATACCGGGAGTGATGGCAGTCGGAGACATTCGCAGTAAAGAAGTCCGGCAGATTGTAAATGCCACGGGTGAAGGAGCTGTCGCCTGCCTTACGGCCCAACGCTACTTGGCCGCTCTGGAGAAATAAAGAAAATGCTGAATATTTTTATCCCAACCCCAAAAACCTTATTTAACCTGCTGCTGACAGCAATTGTCATACTGTCTTTAGCCGCCCTGACCTCCCTTTCCGGCTGTGCCGCCACCGAAAAGGCCCAGGAGGAGCAGCCCTCGGCAGATATCCTTTCAGACAGAGCCATGGAGGCATACAATCATGGCAAGTACGCAACTGCACGTGATCTTTTCCAAAAAATCCAGAACCGTTTTCCATTCAGCAAATACAGCCTGAAAGCCAAGATCAGGGAGGCTGACTGCCACTACCACGAAGGTCATTACAACCAGGCCATCTCCGTCTATCAGAAATTCACCCAGGATCACCCCAGCCATAAAGCCATGCCCTATGCTTTATTTCAGATAGGCAGGTCTTACGCCCAGAGGATAGATACTGTGGATCGGGATCCGACGGCAGCAGAAAAGGCCGAGGATGCCTTCAAGAACCTGATCAGCAGATACCCTGATTCTCCTTACACCGCCGAGGCTCAAAAACAGATAAAACAGGCCAGAAATTTCCTGGCCCGCCATGAGATGTATGTAGCCGGTTATTACCTTAAAACCGGCAAGCACAAGCAGGCTGAATCACGATTGGAATACTTGGTAAATCAATACCCGGATTCAAAACAGGCTGAAAAAGCAGAAAAATTCCTGGCTGCCATAGAAGCCGGCAATCCCCCCCAGTCCAGCTGGCTGAACTGGATCCCGCTATTCGGCATGTTAGCTCCCTCTTCCCCTGCAATATAGGGGACCAAAGAATGGAAAATTTTGTGGTGGTTGCATTGGACAGTCAAATCTCCATAATACAACAACTTACTTAGTCTTGCCTTTGCGATACTTCTTGTCATAACGTTCCTGCTCACTGTAAATGCAGCCGCAATAGGATTGACGGTAAATCCCCATTTCCAGAGAGAGGCCTATCCCCTCCTGCCAGCCTTCCCGGAAATCCTCATAGTAAAAAGGGACCTTATACCTTGCTGCCAGATCCTCGGCCACCTCGATTATAAGATCATGGTTTTGATACCGGCTGTACAGCAGAGTTGAAGTAAAAGCCTCAGCCCTCTGCTCTGCCGCGTATTTCACTGTCCTGGAAAGCCGCATTTCATAACACAGCAGGCATCTTTTCTCCTCCTGATAAACGACCTGCCGAAGGTAATCCCGAAGACCATACTCCGCCACAATCTCGGATTGGAAATTCATCAATCTGCCCAGTTCTTCCAGGGCCTGCAGCCGGCGTTTAAATTCCCGGAAGGGGTGAATATTGGGATTGAAGAAAAACCCCAGAGGTTCTATCCCCTGCTGACGCAACTTCTTCAAGGGGTAGGCTGTACAGGGACCACAGCAGACATGCAGGACAATACTCATAACCGGGCTATAATCAAATTATCTTGGGATTTACAGCGGATAAAACTGCCAAAGGCTTCTTTTAAAAGGCATAATAGTGGACAGAAAATACGGTGTTTCTCAGGCTCTTATCTGATTAACCGGATATATTGCTGTAACATGTTCTTTTTTGAGGCAGAGATAAGCTGTCCTGTCCACACATCTCTCCGTATCCAGACTATAGACTGAAGCGTCAGTTATCGCCAGATACTGGTTAATAGTGGATTCCATAAAGTCAGTCACTCTTTCATCTGCAAACATGTAGATGCAGCCAATTATCTTTAACTTTTCCGTTAAAATAACAGCCTCCACCGATTCCTTGTTAACTCTTATTGCCATAACCAGCTTCCTTTTAGCATAATATTGAATAAGTAATATTTAATTCTTATCAGAAGACTGCCATCTTTACTAATATTATCAAGTAAAATTAATACGGATTTTTCTGGACAGCAAATAATAATTTTGATAATGATAACCATTATACTTAATATAACAACCTGATAAACTTTCAGATCCTATTCAAGGAGGAAACCATGAACTCACTTGTAACCAAAAAAGCTCCTGATTTTACGGCCACTGCTGTTATGCCTGACAACACTTTCAAAGAGGATTTTTCCCTTTCCAAATACCGTGGCAAGTACGTGATTCTTTTTTTCTATCCCCTGGACTTCACCTTTGTCTGTCCTTCTGAAATTATTGCCTTTCACCGAGCCCTGGAAAAATTCAAGGCCAAAGACTGCGAGATAATAGGGGTTTCAGTTGATTCCCATTTTACCCATCTTGCCTGGAAAAATACACCGGTGAATGAAGGAGGAATCGGAGATATCCAGTATCCCCTGGTCTCAGACCTGAACAAGGAGATCTCCCGGGAATACGGGGTACTCCTTCCCGAAGGCATGGCCCTGCGCGGCCTATTTCTCCTCGACAGAGATGGTGTTGTCCGGCACGGGCTGGTCAACGACCTTCCCTTGGGCAGGAGCATAGCAGAAGCTATGCGCCTGATTGATGCCCTGCAGTTCCATGAAAAACACGGTGATGTCTGTCCTGCCAATTGGCAGGAGGGAGAAGAGGCTATGACTCCGACTGCCGAGGGGGTTGCGGACTATCTGGCTAAACACTCATCCTGAGAAAATTATCCTGTTTTTCCAGGGAGATCCCGGAGCTGTCATTGCCCCGGGGTCTTCCTGTCCTATTGCCAAACGAAGATCCCATCCCCTCTCCCCGGCCGCCAAACCTCTTGCACAACAGACTCCCAGCTGCTAATATTTATATGTTTTCCATTTCAGCAGGAAACTAATATATGAAGCTTAAAACCAAATTTATCATCCTGATCGGGACCATAGTTAGCGTCTCTTACGGTATAACCTTTTATCGGACATCCTCCTTTCAGGAAGAACTGGTGATCAGTCAGGCTGTAAGACAGGCCCGCATGCTCCACGAACAAATCCGTCTCACCCGTGCCTGGATAGCCGACCATAACGGTGTCTTTATAGTTGACGGTCCGGAGGTGGAACCGAATCCTTTTCTCGATTCACCTGTAATATCAGATAAATCCGGTCATAAGCTGATCAAGCACAATCCGTCTATGGTAATCAGGAGTCTTTCCCTTTATGCAGTCCGGCGGGGACTTTTCCGTTATGGGGTTACCAGTCTTGATCCGATTAATCCGGCCAACACCCCTGACCGCTTTGAGGTTGAAAGCCTGAAGCAGTTCCAGGAAGGAACCCGGGAGGCAATCAGGATAGTGGACTCCGATAAAGAAAAAACCCTGCGATATATTGCTCCCCTGAAAGTCAAAGAAAGCTGCCTGGAATGCCATTCCCGGCAAGGCTATGAGATAGGCGACATCCGGGGGGGGCTATCTCTTTCCATCCCCATGGGATGGGCCTACCAAGGTATTCATGAGAACAACCGGATGCTTCTGGCAATAGCAGTAGCTACTATATGCCTGGTCTCTCTTTTCCTTTTTTACCTGGTGGACTTCCTTATTGTCCGGCGCGTTCAAAAATTAAGCCGCCATATAGAAAACTATCCGGAGCAGCCGATCAGCACAGACCTCGGAAAAGAGGTCGGAGCCAATGATGAAGTAGGTCGGCTCAACTACAAGTTCAGTGAACTGTGCCGCCGCCTTGAGACCTCTCAGGAAGAACTGGAAAAGACCAGGCAACAAGTTTTCCAGAGTGAAAAACTGGCGTCCCTCGGACGTCTTATGGCAGGTATCGGTCACGAGATCAACAACCCTCTGGGAGGTATGCTTAATTGTGTAAAAAGCATGCGGCAGAATACCGCTGATCAAGAGTTACAGAAACGCTACCTCGAACTCGTCGAGAAGGGACTGCTTCGAATCAAAAATACGGTGCGCCAGCTCCTCAATTTCGGCAGACAGGAGTCTTTGACACTGGAGAGAGTTAGGGTTAATGATCTGATTAAGGAGTGTGTTGAGCTGATCAGTTACGGCCTCAAAAGTATTAAGATCCAAACTGACTACCGGGCTTCTGAAATCCTGCCGGTTAACAGTGAAGCCTTGAAACAGGTAGTTATGAATATATGTCTCAACGGTATACAAGCCATGCCTGAAGGTGGTATACTGCGTTTAAAAACCTGGGAGGCGGACAGCTGGCTCCATATCCACATATCAGACAGCGGCGAAGGGATCGACAAGAATGACCTTCCCAGAATATTTGATCCTTTTTTTACCACCAAGGAAGTGGGAGAGGGAACCGGGCTCGGTCTTTCCGTGAGTTACAGCCTGGTGGAACAGATGGGAGGCAGGATCTTTGTCAACAGCGATAAAGGCCAGGGTACCATCTTTCATATTGAACTGCCTCTCAGGAAGGAGTGAACTCCTGAATAATCCTGTGATCAACGGATATAAAACTGCAACCTATCCCATAACACCATGACCTCGAACCTGCCCGACTGCAAGACAAAAATACTACTGGCCGAAGATGACGAGATCATGCGGATTACCCTTAGTGATCATCTCCAACAGCACAAATGGAAAGTAGATGAAGCCACCAACGGCCGGGAAGCACTGGAGTTAATCAAAACCGGCAAATACCAGCTGGTACTCTCTGATATCCGCATGCCCGGCATGGACGGCAGCCGTCTCCTGGAAGCTGTCAAACAGAGGTCACCGGACACGGATGTAATTTTGATGACTGCCTACGGTGGCACTGAAAATGCCGTGGAATGCCTAAAAAACGGAGCCACTGACTATATCCTCAAACCGTTCGACTTGGATGATCTGACCATCCGCATTAAACGCCTCCTGGAAATACAGAAAATCAAGGCGAGGTGTGTTTCCCTGGAAGACTGCTGCCGCAACCGGCAGACCCCCATCATCGGCAGTAGCCCTGCAGTCCGCAAGATGCTGCAGCTCACCAGTCAGGTTGCCATGTCAGATACCACCACCGTTCTCATCACCGGAGAATCCGGAAACGGCAAGGAACTTGTGGCCTCTGCTATCCATTACTCCAGCGAAAGGATGAACCAGCCCTACATCAGGATCAACTGTGCCTCGATTCCCCAGGGGTTGCTGGAGTCAGAACTTTTCGGCCACGAAAAGGGGGCCTTCACCGGCGCGGAAAATGCCAAAAAAGGAAAATTTGAACTGGCCAGCAACGGCACCATTCTTCTTGATGAAATTGGTGAAATGGACATTAATCTCCAGGCCAAGCTTTTAAGAGTTCTACAGGAAAAAGAGATAGAAAGAGTCGGGGGTACCAGAACAATCCCGGTGAATGTCAGGATCATCTGTTCCACCAGCAGGGATCTGGCTGAAGAAATCAAGAAAGGAACCTTTCGGGATGATCTTTATTACCGCTTTCAGGTGGTCCCCATTGAAGTCCCGCCTTTACGAGAAAGAAAAGAGGATATCCCGGAGCTCTGCAACTATTTTCTCAGAGAGTTCAGTAAAGAGGAAAACCCTCTCTCCATTACTCCGGAAGCCCTTGATGCCCTGCAATCTTATGACTATCCCGGGAACATCAGAGAACTGAAAAATATTATAGAACGTCTCACTGTTCTCAGCCCCTCACCCTGTATACAGGTCTGGAATCTCCCACCTGATTTAAACCCGGTTCAATGCAAGGACGGGACCATCCCTGTTAAACTCTCGGAAGCCGTGTCCCAGACCGAAAAAAAATGCATTCTCCAAGCCCTCCATCAATCAGGAGGCAACAGGACCGAAGCTGCCGGCATCCTGGGAATCAGCCGCAAGAATCTCTGGGAAAAGTTAAAATTACACAACCTTCACCCCTGACCCTCTCTTTTTGTTACCATTCAGTAGCGCAATTCTGTTTCTATCGGTTACCTTTCAGTAACAAACTAATATGAAATGATCACCGGAAACCCGAAAGCATAGATTATTAAAAATCTATCAGATCAGCTACAGCTTATCATCAGCTGTTTCTCTGTTTCCACTTCCCGTTGGAACAGTTATTGCAACAATAATAACGATAGGCAGTATAACACAGAGCAATCTTCCCATGTACCTTTCTAAAACACCAACATCCTTGAAGGAGGTCATTGTGAGATACAAGTTAGCCATCTTCCCCATAGTTACAGCGGCGATCCTGTTCATGGCCGGGGCGGTCATCCCGGTAAACGGCTATACGGCAGATCGGCACAACCATCCGGAGTTATCTGAACAGGATCGGTTGATCCCCTGCCAACAGTGTCATAAGAAGGTAACTCCAGAGGTTTATAAGGAGTGGTATAAATCAGAACACGGTATAGCCATGGTAAAATGCTATCAATGCCACGGTTCTTTTGAAAATTTCAGACTTACTCCTGCGATCAGTGCCTGTGACTCCTGCCACAGTGACATGGTGGAAAAATGTCCCACCAAAAAACCATGCTGGGGATGCCATACCCCTCACAAATTCGAAGAGCATAAATAATAAGAGTTAAAGGGCGTCAGAAGAAATTTTCCGTAAATAAAAAGAAGGAGAAGGAATAATGGCCCAGACAAGACGACAGTTTATCAAAAGAACAGCAGCCCTGAGCGCTGCCTCCTATGCCGGATTAAACTTACCCTTTACTGCTGAAAAGAGTCTTACAGAAGCAGCAGAAAAAAATAGCTGGCACAGGGGAACCTGCCGCCTCTGCGGTACTGGCTGCCGGGTAGAACTGCAGGTCAAAAACGGCAAGGCCGTGGCCCTGCGCGGGGTCAAAGATTCGCGGACCAACTATGGCTATCTCTGTATGAAAGGCATGCTATTCTATAAACTTATGGATCACCCGGACCGGCTGACCAAACCTCTTTACAGGGAAAAAAAGACAGACAAATTCCAGGAGATATCCTGGGACAAGGCTCTTGATATCGCGGCCTCCAGATTTGCCGGGATTATCAAAGAACATGGCAACGACAGTGTGGGGTACTATGGCTCCGGTCAGGCCCTTACTGAAGAGACCTATCTCTTTCAGAAAGTCTTCCGGGGAGGGTTGCAGACCAACAATGTGGAAGGCAACCCCCGCCTCTGCATGGCCAGCGCTGTGGGCGGCTACCTTACCTCCTTCGGAGCTGACGAACCCATAGGCGGCTATGCTGATCTGGAAAAGGCCGAATGCTTTTTCATCATAGGTTCTAACACCGCCGAAGCCCATCCTGTTCTTTTCCGGCGCCTCATGCGGCGCAAGCTCGACAATAAGGACAAGGTTAAGGTGATTAACGCCGATCCCAGGATCTCCCAAACTTCCCGGATCGCTGATCTCCATATCCAGTTCGACCCCGGTACCGACCTGGCCCTCTTAAACGGGATGGCCTATGTCATCATAGAAGAAGAACTTTATGACCAGAAGTTCATAGATCAATATGTCACCTTTAAAAAGGGAGACTTTGAGGCCTACCGGAATTTCCTGGCCGACTACACCCCTGAAAAAGTCGCCAAAATCTGCAAGGGGAACATGACCCCGGATATGGTTCGCCAGGCGGCCCGCTGGTTCGCCAAGTCAGGAGGTACGGTAAGCCTATGGACCATGGGAATAAACCAGCGCAAGCACGGGGTCTGGGCCAACAACCTGATCCACAACCTCCACATTCTTACCGGCCAGCTTCTTACCCCCGGGGCGGACAGTCTCTCTCTGACCGGCCAGCCCAATGCCTGCGGAGGAGTCAGGGAGGGAGGCGGACTCTGCCATATCCTGCCCGGTCACCGTCTGGTCAAAAAAGAAAAGCTGCGCAATCAGATGGAAGAAATCTGGGGGATCCCCAAAGGCCGCATCCCGCCCAAACCAGGCTATCATACCATGGCCATGTTCACCGCCTTGAACGAAGGCAAAATCAAAGGTGTCTGGATCAACTGCACCAGCCCGGTCCAGAGCCTGCCCAACGCCTCCATATACACCAAGGGCATGAAGCAGGAAGATGTTTTCATCATCTGTAGTGACATCTTTCCCACCCGGACCACGGAAGTAGCCAATCTGGTTCTACCCACCGCCTTCCACTTCGAGAAAACCGGGGTCTACGGCTGTACGGAAAGGCGTTCCCAGCTGACTCAAAAAGCACTGGATGCTCCGAAAGGGGCGATGCCCGAGGTCTGGATCGTTCGGGAATGGGCCAAGAAACTGGCGGAAAAGATGAAGGACCCGGTAATTGCTCAATGCGTCAAACCCTTTGAAGATCTGGAACCGGACTATCAACTGCCAAAGGCCATCTGGCAGGAATACTCCCAGAAGGCGACCAAAGGCCGGGACAATGATCTGCGCGGGGCCACTTATGAAGTGCTCTCGGAAATGGCCGACGGAGTTCAGTGGCCTGCCCCTACGGAAAAATACGCCCGAACCGGGGGAACTGTAAAGAAGTTCGTGGTAGGGAAGGACCCTCTGGCCGAGGAGCACGCCAAAGACAAAAAACCGTACCAGTTCTATGGTCCGGCTCATGGCGACGGCAAACTCTGGATCTGGCCCAGAGAACAGGCTGACCCGGAGGAGATGCCTGATGAGAAGTATCCGTTCTATCTTTCCACCGGCAGGATTATCGATCACTGGCATACCATGAGCATGACCGGCCGCATACCGGAACTGTTAAGGGCCAATCCTTATGCCTTTGTAGAAATAAATCCCAAGGATGCCTCCAAGATGGGAATCAAACCGGGAGACATGATAAAGGTCGAGTCCCGTCGCGGTGAAAATCTTCTACCTGCCAAGGTCTATGAAGGCCCTACGGAAGGCATGGTCTTTGTTTACTGGCATGATCAGCATAAGGACCGGATGATCAATCTGGTTACCAAGGACGCCTTTGATCCCGGCTCCAAGGAGCCTGAATTCAAAATCTGCGCCTGCCGGATCGAAAAAGTGTCAGGGCCCAAGCCCCTTGAACCTTTTATTGTTTAAAGCAGAGGGGGTATCGCAAAATTTTTAAGAGCCGCAACTAAGAATTCCGGAGATCAAGCCTTCAGAGCAATTATGAGTTGCAATTAAAAGAGGATTTACCTCGCAGATTCGGAGATATTTGACTGAGGACCCTGAATTTCAAACTTCCCTATAAAGGAGATAATTATGCCGATCGGCGGTTTTGTGATACAAGTAGATCCAGAGGCCAAAGAAGCTGCCTTTGACCACCTTAACGCCATCCCGGAAATGGCGATCCAGGGCAGTAGTGAAGACGGTCAGGTAGTTGCCGTAATTGAGACCTCTAAAATCGAAGATATGGAGAGGATAGTAAACACTATAAGCACAGACGACTATATCTTTCATGTAGGACTTACCTATATAAATACTGAAGATGAAGTGATACCGGCGTGAAGCAAGTCAGTCGGCGTCTGTTTCTGAAGGCGGCGGTGGGTACCGCCACTTCCGTCCTGTTTTCAGCGCAATTAGAAAAACCTGTCCGGGCCTTCAGGAGAGAAGGAGCCAACATTCTTACTTCTCCGGTGGCCAGAAATCGCCTGCGGCCACCCGGAGCCCCATCGGAAAAAGTATTTGCCGGCATGTGCATCCGCTGCGGCCGTTGCGTTGAGGTCTGCCCCTACAGATCCATTATCCCGCTGGATATAAAAAGCGGGGTTCATGCCGGGACCCCGCTGATTTATGCTGAAAAAGTGCCGTGCTACCTCTGTATGAAATGCGTTATGGTCTGTCCCACCGGCACCCTTCGGGATATAGGCCAGGAAGAAACCAGGATGGGGCTGGCAATTATCAATAAACACAGGTGCTACAGTTGGAATGAAACTTCTCTGTGCCGGACCTGCTATGACGTCTGCCCCTTCAAAAACGAGGCTATCTATCTGGAAGGCTTGAAGCCTGTGGTCAACAGCGAAAAATGCACCGGCTGCGGCATCTGTACCCATGCCTGCCCCAAGACGGCAGACAATGGGGAAAAGGCGATCAATATTGACCCTGTCTATGCCGGATTATAATTATTAATATGGCGGACCGGCCGGTAAAAAAGCAAAAGATAAGGAGATGGAGGCTTCTGGTTCAGACCGGCGCCTTTCTGCTTATTATTGCCGCCCCTCTGCTGAACTACTACTTCCGGATTGATTTTATTCAGGGTTTCTATCAGTCCCTGAGCATCGGCGATCTCTGGTTTGTCTCTCCCCTGGAGGGTCTGGAAAGCATACTCACGTCCAAGAGGCTCCATCTCCCCCTCCTGATCGGCATGGCTGTTCCTGTACTCCTGGCTCTTTTCCTGGGCCGGGTTTTCTGCGGCTGGATCTGTCCCATTCATTTTCTTTCCTACTTAAGTGACAAGTTAGTAAAAGGGATCGGCTTAAAAAAAACGGACAAGGACCATCTCATCCTGCCCCACCGGCTTATCTGGTTTGCCCTCCTCCTGGAACTTCTGCTGACCCTGATCCTGGGCGCCCCCATTTTCGTCATTTTCTCACCACCGGCGCTGGTGGGACGGGAAATGATGAGGGCGGTTTTTTTTCATGTTCTGGCCCTGGAAGGTCTTGTGGTGGTTATCGTCCTCCTTGCCAACCTTGTTACCCGCCGACTTTTCTGCCGCTATTTCTGCCCCCTGGGTGGCTTTCTGGCTTTTCTGGGCATAAGGCGCCGGCTTAAAATCAGTCACCCTGATCCGGAGTCTTGCAACAACTGCGGCCGCTGCGCCCAGGCCTGCCCCCTTGGACTAAATCCCGCCAGAAATGAAGGGTCTTCCCCATACTGCTGGAACTGCGGTGAATGTGTGGAGAGCTGCCGATCCGGCTCTCTGCATCTGGGCTGGGCGGCTAAGAGGCCTGAATTGAATAGTCAGTAAAAAAAACATGAAATCGAGTAGGGTGAAGCGGGGTGATCAACTCCGCTTCATCCCTCTCACAGAA
>JBKHJR010000068.1:0-14275 GCA_046537975.1 Desulfurivibrionaceae bacterium | reverse complement strand
GTCCTGGCCCGCCCTTTGATCAAGGCCGGGAAGCTGTCTTCCATCACCGGGGCCAGTTTTACCATGGCCTTCTTTTCCGGGGTCTCGGCCAATTCCATGCTGGCAGAGGCCTTTGATCAAGAGCGGCTGGCCAAAAAAGAGCTGGTGTTGGCCAATCTGTTCAACAGCCTGCCCCGCTTCTTTCTGCATCTGCCTACAGTATTTTTTTTGACAGTGCCGCTGATCGAGGGCGCAGCCTTGATTTATGTAGGGATAACTTTCTGTGCCGCCCTGTTGCAGACCTTTCTGGTGGTCCTGTTGGGAAGGTTTCTGCTCCCCGGTAAACCGGAGGACAGGTCGATTGCCCCGGCTCAGAGTCCGGACAGGGTCAGCTGGTTGCAGGCCGGCCGGAAATGCTGGCAGAGATTTCGGAAGAGGATCAGGAAGATCTTAAAATTTATGGTCCCGGCTTATATCCTTTTTTTTCTGTTAAACCGTCTGGATGTTTTTGATCGGGTCGAAGATTTTCTGGCTGCTAAAGCCTGGTTCCTGGCCTGGCTCCCAGCCAAGAGTCTCAGTATTGTCATAATGCATGTAACCGCGGAATTTTCCGCCGGGCTTGCTGCGGCCAGTGCCCTGCTTGCCGATGAAAGCCTTACTTATAATGAGGTGGTAATGGCCCTTCTGGCCGGCAATGTACTGGCTGCACCTGTCCGGGCCCTGAGGCATCAGTTACCTTACTATCTGGGGATCTTCCCGTCCAGGCTCGCCTTGGAGCTGATCGGGGTAAGTCAGATAGCCCGGATAATTTGTATCGTAACTGTCGGCTTTATTTACTATAGGCTTACTTTCTGGTAAGGGCCTCCGGCACTATTTGTCCCGGGATCGGCCCTATGCCTTGAATCTGAAACCTGAAACCGGAAATTTTGAACCTTAAACCTTTTAAATACTGGCTGCTTACCCTGATCCTGGTAGCCGTGAGTGTCGGGGGCGTTATTGTTTCCGCCGGGATGGGTTACGTGGAGGTTTCGGCCGGAGAGGTTTTCCGGGTTGTGCTGGCAGGTATTACCGGGAACCAGGCCTTAACAGAAGGAATGGACGAAGTGGCTCCTTTTGTGATTATGGATGTCCGTCTGCCCAGGATATTGACCTCGGCTCTGGTCGGAGCCGGTCTGGCCATGAGCGGGGTGATTTATCAGGGGATACTTTTAAACCCTCTTGCCGATCCTTACACCCTTGGGATCTCTTCCGGGGCGGCATTCGGGGCCTCTCTGGCCATCTTTGCCAACCTGCTCATGCTGGGAGCGTTCTCCATACCCCTGTTTGCCTTTACCGGCGCGGTGCTGACTCTTTTTGCCGTGCTCTACCTTTCCACCTTCAACGGTCAGATGTCGGCCAATACTCTTATCCTGTCCGGGGTGATTGTGGGAGCCATTCTTTCCGCGGGGATCAGCCTGCTCAAGTATCTGGCGGACGAGGAGGTGGCGATTATCATTTTCTGGCTGATGGGGAGTTTCGCCTCCCGGACCTGGAATGATGTGAGCCTGGTCACCGGAGCCGTAATTCTGGGCCTGATGATTTCTCTTTTTTATGCCCGGGACCTGAACATCATGAGTCTGGGAGGCAGATCCTCTGATTCCCTGGGGGTGGAAACCGGAAGGGTAAGAAATATTCTCCTGATTTCCGCATCACTGGTGACGGCAACCTGCGTCTCGGTGTCCGGGATCATCGGTTTTATCGGTCTGATTGTCCCCCATCTCATGCGATTTGTGATAGGTCCGGATAACAGAAAACTCCTCCCTGTCTCTGTTTTGGCCGGAGCTATTCTGCTTTTGACCGCTGATACCGCAATCCGGGCGGTACTACCTGCGGAGGTCCCCATCGGGGTGCTGACCGCTTTGATAGGCGGTCCCTTTTTCTGTTTTATCTTCAGAAAGAGACAGAGGGGCATGAAGTATGACTGAGAGTAAAGGATTCGATCTTTCCGGGGTAAGTTTTGCCTACGACGGCTATACCGCTCTCCGGGATCTGGACATTACCCTGCCCCCGGGCAGGTTTTATGGCCTGGTCGGCCCTAACGGCTGCGGCAAGACCACCCTCCTGGATCTGCTGACCGGCAACAAAAGGCCTCAGGAGGGCAGAATCAATTTCCGGGACAGGGACCTGGGGCAGTACCGGCGCCGGGAGTTTGCCAGGGAAGTGTCCCTGGTACCTCAGGATTTCGCTATCGGCTTCGCCTTTACTGTTGAAGAGGTTGTACTTATGGGACGTCATCCCTATATCAGGCGCTTCGGTTCCCCCGGCGCAGAGGATTATCATATGGTGGACCGGGCCATGGAGCAGATAGGGATCGATCATTTAAGGGGTCGTTATGTAAACGAACTGTCCGGTGGTGAAAAACAGCGAGTGGTGGTGGCCCGGGCTCTGGCCCAGAACACCTCCTTTCTGCTCCTGGATGAGGCCACCTCTAATCTTGATATCCAATATACTTTGCAGATTTTTAACGTGGTCAGGAAGCAGGTCCGGGAACATAAATGCACTGTAGTTGCGGTTATGCACAACCTGAATCTGGCCGGAGCTTACAGTGATGAAATAGTGTTTATGAAAAACGGTAGAGTGGCGGGCTCCGGTCCTACCTTACAGGTCCTGGAGCCCGGGATGATCCGGGAAGTGTTCGGAGTGGAAAGCAGGGTCAGTCTGGACAGTTTCAGTCAGGCTCCCCAAGTCTCTTTTCGTTATCATCATTAAGAATTCAAAAGCCAAATTTAAGCGGAAGCCTATTATGACTAAAAAAGTCTTACCGACCCGTCAAGCCCCAAAAATTCAGTTCGGAAAGGCCGGGGTGATTCTGCTCTCCGCCTTCTGCTTTCTGTTTATTGCTGTCCAGGCTTCCTGGGCGGCATCCTTTACAGACAGCTCCGGGCAGTCGGTTACTGTGGACAGTCCTTATGAGAGAATTATTTCCCTTTATACCGCTCATACCGAAAATCTGGTGAGCCTGGGCCTTGACCGCGAGCTTATAGGGATTTCCACGTCCGATGATTATCCCCCGGAAGTCCTGGACAAGCCGGAGTTCAGTTATCGGGAGGATCCGGAGAAATTCATTGCGGCCCGGCCCGACCTTGTCTTGGTACGCCCCATGATTGAAAGGGCTTATCCCCAGCTCCTGGAAAAGTTGCGACAGGTCGGTATTGACGTGGTCTCCCTGCAGCCCAACGGGGTGGACGGAGTTTTTGATTACTGGCGGAAGCTGGGTATCCTTACCGGCCGGGAGCAGGAAGCCTCGGAGATGATCAGTACCTTCAAGGAAGATCTGGAGGGTCTGAGAGAGGAGATCGACGGGATCCCGAAGGAAGAGAGGCCCCGCGTCTATTTTGAGGCAATGCATGACAAGATGAAGACCTTTGCCCCTGAAAGCATTGCCGCTTTCGTCCTGAGAGAGGCCGGCGGTATAAATGTGGCCAAGGATGCCGACCAGGTCCGCAGTACAAACATAGCCTATTACGGCAAGGAGCATATCCTTTCCAAGGCCAGGGAAATCGATGTTTACCTGGCCCAGCGGGGTCATATGAATCCCATAACCCGGGAGAAGATCATGGAGGAACCTGGTTTCTCAGCAATCAAGGCTGTCCGGCAGGGCAGGGTATATATAGTGGAGGAGGCTATCGTCTCCAGACCTACTATGCGCCTTTTGGAGGGGATAAAGACGGTTAGAGACTTTATCTATAAAAATAATTGATTCTGAATTAAGAACCCTGAATTCTGAACCTGGAACCCAACATAATGTCTGAAATAAAAAAAATAAGTCCGGAGGAGATTGAGCCGGAAAGTTTTCGTATCATAGCCGAAGAACTCGGACCTACCTCTTTTGACAGCAGGACCTTTAAGGTGGTGCAGAGGGTAATCCATGCCACCGGTGATTTTTCTTTTGCCGAAACCATGCGTTTTCATCCCCGGGCCCTGGATGCCGGAATCGAAGCAGTCCGCAACGGTCAGGATATCCTGGTGGATGTGGCCATGGGCGCCTCAGGTATAAGCACGGGTCTTTTAAATAGATGGGGTGGTGAGGTCTTGTGCAGGGTGTCGGATCCGGCGGTACGGGATCTGGCGGCAGAAAAGGGTCAGACCCGTTCCGAGTCCGCCATGGAACTGGGACTGACTGAAAACACCGGTATAGTGGTAGTGGGTAATGCCCCGACCGCGCTCCTGAAGATTATGGATATGATTCCGGCCCTGGGGTCAGAGCAGCGTCCCCGGTTGATTGTGGGAGTACCGGTGGGTTTTGTCAATGCCGCTGAAGCCAAGGAACTTCTCCTGCAAAAGGATTACCCTTATATTACCTGTACGGGTAGGAAGGGGGGGAGCGGAGTGGCTGCTGCTATCGTCAACGCCCTGATCCGGTTGGCCGGGGAGGAATAGATGGCAAGGCGTCTGCGAAGCGGTTATACCACCGGAGCCTGCGCTGCCGCGGCAGCCAAGGCCGCGGTTGTCTATCTGGTCAGCGGCGCCGCCCCCGATACCGTGGAAATCCCCTTTCCGGATGGTTCCAGACACCGGTTTTCGGTCCGGAGCAGCGGATTTTTCCCTGATCCTGATCAGGAAGAGGGCAACGGTTTTTACCGGGCTTCGGTTATCAAGGACGCCGGGGATGACCCGGATGTTACCAACAGGGCCGAGATAGCTGCGGATGTCCGTTTTCCGGAGGAAATTCCGGATAGTTCCGGCAGCCCAGGTTCATGTTTTATAGGTCATCGGAACCGGATACTACTTTCTGGAGGACCGGGGGTAGGCAGGGTGACCAAGCCCGGCCTGGCGGTGGGAGTGGGAGAGCCGGCCATTAATTCCGGTCCGCGGCAGATGATAGCTGAAGCAGTGGAAGAAGGCCTTCAGGGGATTTCCTGTGAGGCCCTTCAGATTGTAGTTTCAATCCCCGGAGGTGAAGAGCTTGCCGGCCGTACCCTGAACCGGCGACTGGGTATACTGGGCGGGCTTTCCATCCTGGGTACCACCGGAATTGTCAGACCGGTGTCAGCCGAAGCCTGGACCGCGACGATCAAGGCTTCCCTTGATGTGGCCCGGGAAGCAGGAATTACGGAAGTCATTTTGTCCACCGGCCGCAGGTCTGAGAAGGGGGTGCAGAAGATCTTGGCCCTGCCTGAAGAGGCCTGCGCCATGATGGGCGATTACCTGGAGTTCTCTGTGCAGGAAGCGGCTCGGCGGGAATTCCGGCGGATTCATCTGGCCGGGATGTGGGCCAAAATTATGAAGGCGGCCCTGGAGATTCCCCAGACCCATGTCAAACACGGCCCCCTGGAGGTCAGGGACGGGGTTTCCCTTCTTGTCGGCCTGGGAGCGGACCAGGCTCTGCAGGACAGGATAAGCGGGGCCAATACAGCCCGGGAGATATATGAGCATTTAAAGGAGAACGAGCGTTTTGACCTGATTAAAAAGGTCTGCCGCCGGGCTAAAGGTTATGCGGAAGAGGTGGGTGGTATTCCGGTAACCGTCTACCTGGTGGACAGCAGCGGCAGGGTGGTGGAGCATGTCTAAGATAATTCTGTTAGGACTTCCGGGAGCCGGAATCAGTGTTGACCAGGCGGCTGAACTCAGGGACTGCGTACTCATCGTCGGAGGGGCCCGCCATTTGGAGTCAGTGGCTGATCTGGCTGCTGAGAAGGGAAATATAACCCCTCTCTCCGAGTCCTTGACCCAAATCAGGCAAGCCTTGAATCAGGGGAGTGTGGGGGTGCTGGCCAGCGGTGATCCCCTGTTTTTCGGGATCGGCCGCCGCCTGCTTAATGAGTTCGGAACCGAAAGGGTAGAGGTCCGGCCGGCTCTCTCCACCCTGCAGGAGGCCTGCGCCCGTTTCAAGGTATCCTGGGATGATGCTGCGGTGGTCAGCCTGCACGGCAGATCGCCTTTGCACTTGCCGGGAGAGCTCTTAAGGAACCGGAAGACCCTGGTCTTCACCGACCGCAGAAACAGTCCGGATGCCATAGCCGCCCGGATTGTGGATTACCTGGAATTGATTGGTGCAGACGGGCTGCTTTCGGAGTACATGGTTTATGTGGCCGAAAATCTGGGGACAGTCGAAGAACGTATTGTGACCGGGACCCTTTCTGAAATCGCCGGCCTCAGGTTTGCCGACCTGAATGTCCTCCTTCTGGCCGGTCCCGGGCCGGATAAAAAGCGACCGGTCTTCGGCTTGGAGGAAAGCGAGATAAGCCATAGCCGGGGCCTGATTACCAAGGACGAGGTCCGGGCGGTCACCATTCACAAACTTTTCCTGCCTGCCCGGGGGGTCTTCTGGGATCTGGGGGCAGGCAGCGGTTCGGTGGCCCTGGAATCCGCCCGTCTCAACCCGGGCCTGACTGTTTATGCCGTGGAAAAGAAAGAGGAGGAGGTTGCCAATATCAAGGAGAACATCCGCAATTATGGGTGCTGGAATGTTATCCCGGTCCAGGGAGTGGCTCCCGGGGTCCTCGGGGAATTACCGGATCCTGACCGTGTTTTTATCGGTGGCAGTGGAGGCAATTTGCTGGGAATAATAGAAGAGGCAGCCCGCCGTTTGACCGTCTCCACCGCTGATGGAGGTGATGAAGGCAGACTGGTGGTCAATGGAGTTACCGAGGAGACTGTAAGGCAGGCTCCGGTTATGATGAAGGATCAGGGCCTTTCCGTGGAACTCTGCCGGGTCGAGGTGGCGAGGAACTGTTATCCTGACTCAGGGGTTGCAGAGCAGTCCTTTAATCCGATAACTGTTATGACCGGGATGAAAACCGGGGATACGGGAGTATGATGGGTTATGAGGCAGGAACTTCGATGTCTCCAGAGCCGGGACTCCGGGAAAACTGAGATCGGAGGTCAGAAGATGCGGGTTATACTCCAGGCTCTGCGGGGCGTTGTTGACAGGGAACAAGCTCCTGTAGAACAGGAAAGATTTTAACCCGGTCATGCAGAGCATAGTAATCAGAGTTCAGGTAAGATCAAGGGGAAAAAGGTGAAAGAATGAAAGGGAATTTTTATGTGGTGGGCACAGGGCCGGGCGATCCGGAACTCTTGACTTTGAAATCCGTCCGGATACTAAAGGACAGCGAGGTCTGGCTGGTGCCGGCGGCACGCATGAGCGGCGAGTCCACGGCCTTGAATATAATCCGGCAGGTGGTGGATGGTGGCGGCAAAGAGATTATCAGTCACCATTTTCCCATGAAAAAGGTTTTTCGGGGAGAGGAGCCGGTTCCGGAAGTAAAAAAGGCCTGGGAGGAAGCGGCGGACTTGATAGTCGGGCATCTGCGTTCCGGCAGGAATGTGGCCTTCCCCACCCTGGGTGATCCCAGTATATACAGCACCGGATTTTATATATGTGAAACCCTGTTTGATCATGATCCGGAGCTCAAGGCCCATATTGTTCCCGGTATCTCCGCCATGGGGGCTTCAGCTGCTTCTGCCGGCCAGCCTCTGTGCCTGGGGGATGAGCGGATGGCGCTGATTCCGGCTACGTTTGAAAACGGGGAGTTGAGGGAAACCCTGGAGAAGTTTGAATCCGTGGTGCTTATGAAAGTACATAAGGTGCTGGACAGAGTGGTTCCTCTGCTGGCCGATCTCGATCTTTTGGACAAGGCGGTCCTGGTGGAACGCACCAGTCTCAGCGAGGAGAGAATCCGCAGGGATCTGACCGAGGCCCTGAAGGAGGAGCAGCACTATTTCTCTACCATGATTGTGAGGAAGTAATGACCGAAGATATAAGCAACCCTGTTTATTTTGTAGGGGCGGGACCCGGTGATCCGGAATTGATAACAGTAAAAGGTCGACGGCTGCTGCAGGAGGCCGAGGTCGTGGTCTATACCGGCAGCCTGGTTCCGGCAGAGCTTTTGGAAGGCCTGAAGGCTGAGATCTTCAATTCAGCCGGTCTCAATCTTGAGGAAGTAATGGAGATCGTTTGCCGGGCCTGGCGAAAGGGCAGAAAAGTGGTGCGTCTTCACACCGGTGATCCTTCCATCTACGGGGCTATTAATGAACAGATCTGGCGGCTTGCTGGCCAGGAGATTCCCTTTGTTATCGTGCCGGGAGTCAGTTCGGCTAATTCCACTGCCGCGGCCCTGGCTACTGAGCTGACCCTGCCCGAGATCTCCCAGACTGTCATTATTACCCGCAGGGCCGGGCGGACACCGGTTCCGGAAAAAGAAAATATTGCTTCCCTGGCCGGACATCAGGCCACCATGCTTATTTTTCTAAGTGCGGGTATGATAGAGGAAGTGGCTGATGATCTCAGGGCCGGCGGTTATGGAGATGATACCCCGGTTGCCGTGGTTGAGAAAGCAAGCAGGCCGGAGGAAAGATTGGTCAGGGGGACACTTGCCACTATCGCTGATCAGGTTAAGGAGGCCGGCATTACCAAAACCGCCGTGATTGCAGTGGGTGAGGTTCTGGCCCAGGCTCCCCCGCCTGTCCTGTCCAAGCTGTACGATAAAAATTTTAGCCACGGCTTTCGATGAATTACCAGTTAATGGTCCCGGCTGAATACGGTTTTTTGAATAAGAATACGTTTACGTCTAAGATCAGATCTCCGAACCTTGAATCCTGAATCGAAAAAAATAGCGATCCTGGCTCTAACTCCGGGTGGGTTTTCCCTGGCAGAAGGTCTGGCTGACGAAATCCCCGGGGCTTTTCCGGCAGGAAAAGGGGATAGGGTCTCCAGGACTCTGGCCTCCCTGTGGGGAGAAGTGGACGGTTTTGTCTGCATTATGGCCGCCGGGATTGTGGTACGGGCTGTCTCTTCCCTGCTCCGGGATAAGAAGTCCGATCCCTGCATTGTGGTTCTTGATGAAAAGGGGAGATATGCTGTGAGTCTGCTCTCCGGACACCTCGGAGGAGGGAATGAACTTGCCGCCCGGATCGCCGGTCTCACCGGGGGACAGGCGGTTATAACCACGGCCTCTGACACCTTGGGCCTGCCCGCTCTGGATCTATGGATTCGGGAGCAGGATCTGGTCCCGGAAGACAGTAAGGATCTGACCGGGATAAGTGCCAGGTTGGTGGAGAGCGGCGGGCTGACCGTTTATTCCGAGATACCGGTAGACTCTCTGCCGGAAGGTTTAAGCGAATTATCAGACATTCACCGGGCTGATATTGTTGTCTCCAATCGGATCGATTTGCCGGATCGACCTGGGATATTGCGGCCCCGGAATCTGGTGGTCGGGGTGGGCTGCAACCGCGGCACTCCGGTTCAGGAGTTTGAAGAGGCTTTGACGGAGTTGTTTGCCGAGGCCGGCATGTCCTTTCTCAGTGTCCGCAATCTTGCCTCCATGGACCTGAAAAGCGATGAATCAGGCCTTCTTGACTTTGCCGGGCTCCATAACTGGCGGATAGATTTCTATTCCCGGGACGAGCTGAGCGCAGTAAAAAATCTGACCGTTTCACCTGCGGTCTTAAAGGCGGTGGGGGCTACCGGGGTGGCTGAGCCCGCCTCTCTGCTCAGCGTACAGGACCACAATTACACAGAAGAAGTTTTGTTTAAAAAACTCATTATAAGGAAGAGAAAATGGCGCAATGTGACAATGGCGGTGGCAGAGGCCGGCTTTACCTTGTCGGCACAGGCCCGGGTTCGGCAAAGCACCTGACCGGGGCTGCAGTCAAGGCTTTGCAGGAGGCCGAGGTGATTGTCGGCTACCGTACCTACCTGGATTTAATACCTGAATTTCTGGAGGGGAAAGCGGTGGTTTCCTCGCAGATGAAGAAAGAGGTTGATCGCTGCCGGACCTCTCTTGATCTGGCAGCAGAAGGGAAAAAAGTCGCCCTGGTATCCGGAGGGGATCCCGGAATATATGCCATGGCCGGCCTGGTCTTCGAGATGGCGGGCAAGGAGAAGGCTCCGCCCGAGATAGATGTGGTCCCCGGTATTGCCGCCCTCAATGCCTGTGCCGCCCGGCTGGGTGCCCCGCTCATGCACGATTTTGCCTCAGTCAGTCTTTCCGATCTCCTCACTCCCTGGGAGACCATTGAAAAAAGGCTGGAGGCCTCGGCCCGGGCGGATTTTGTCCTGGTGATCTATAATCCCAGGTCCAAAAGCCGCAGCGAACATATTGTCCGGGCCAGGGAAATACTGCTGAACCATCGCAGTCCCGAAACTCCGGTGGGACTGGTCACTGCCGTAACCCGGGAAAATGAAAGGGTTGTGGTCACAAATCTGGAACAGATGCTTGATCAGGAGATAGGCATGCAGACCACTGTGATCATCGGCAATTCCATGACCTACCAGTGGCAGGATTTGATGATTACTCCCCGGGGATATTCCTCCAAATACAGCTGGTAAGAAGGCCGCAGTCCACCTGTTAATTTTTCTCTTGACTATCTTTCTTCTGATGAATTAAGTTGAATTGAATAGTCATTCAGTTTTTAAGTTATAGTATGTAAAATATTTTTCCAGATGCCTCCACCACTTTCCAGATTGAAGGATGGTGTGTTGAGCTTAAAAGGGAACCCGGTGCAAATCCGGGACGGACCCGCCGCTGTGATTCCGCCTCCCCCGAGAGATCGGAGGAGTGAAAACTCTGTCAGCCTTTTGTGCCACTGTTTCTGTTAAACGGAATGGGAAGGCCGCTGCCGGGGCGGAAGAGTCAGAAGACCTGTCTGGGAAAAATAGGAGTGCTGTCTCCGAGGACCAGGGGCGCACCGGTATACCGTGGAAAAAATCAGGGATTCCCCGGATCAACTTTTGTTTGGTCCGGGGATTTTTTTTGTCTTCATCCCATGCCTTGCGTGGCCCCGGACCGTAATTTTCACCCATTTATCAGGAGGATGATATGGCATCATTGGAACCGGCTTTAACTAAAAGCACTTTTTTTCTTATCAAGAGCTGGGACAGTTTCCAACTGGCCTTGCGGACTTGCCTGAAACCCCGTATTAAGCCGGAATACAGGTTAAGGAGTTCCGCTCTTATTCTGCTTTCTTTGGCAATGGCCTGTTTTGCCCTGAACCCAACTTCGATTCAGGCCTCTGGTTCCCAAAAGAAGGCGGTGGTGCTTTCTGTGTTCGGCACCTCCCATGAAAGCGCCCTTCCAAGTATTCTTAATATCAGGGAAGAAGTCAGGGATGTTCTACCTGAAGATGTCCCCCTGAAAGTGGCCTTTACCTCCAGTATCATAAGGGGCATCTGGCAAGAGAGGAGCCAGGATCCCGGTTACAAAGAGGATCATCCGGATGTACCGGAAGATATCCTGAATGTGAAAGGGTCCCTGGCCTCTATCGCCGATTTTCAGGATCGGGGATATGATTATATAATAGTTCAGCCCACCCATTTCACCAGCGGTGAGGAGTTCGCCGACCTGTCTTCCTACGTGGCTGGATTAAACAGTATAAAGACCATAAAGAAGAGGAATATGCCTTTCCGCAAGGTCCTTCTGGGCCGCCCCGCCCTGGGAGCCAACGGCATAACCCATGAGTATCATAAAGATATTGAGCGGGTGGCCGAAGCCCTGGCCCCGGATGTGAAACTGGCCGCCGAAAAAGACAGGGCCCTGGTCTATATGGCTCATGGTAATGAACACTATTCCATAGGAGGCTTTTATCTGGAATTTGAGCAGGTGATGCGGCAGCGTTATCCGGAAGTACAGACCTATGTTACCACGGTGGAGGGTTTCCCCGGAAGTGATCATCTTCTGGAGAGGCTTGCAGCTGACGAGATCGACGAGGTCCTGCTGAAGCCCTTCATGAATGTAGCGGGGGATCATGCCAAAAACGATATGGCGGGAGAAGGTCCGGATTCCCTGAAGAGCGTCCTGGAAAATCAGGGTCTTGATGTGGAAATAAAGCTCGAGGGCCTGGGCCTAAATGATTCCTTTGCCTCCATTTACGCCGAACACGTCCGGGATGCTGTCCACGATGAGGGACTTGAGTTTTAAATAGTGTCCAACACCATCAGCTAAAGTCGGAATCCCCTGACAGGAAGGGCCTTTTCTCCTTCTTAAGGCTGATGGTGTTAATTGCCGGGTAAATTATCTGTACCTGGGTAGAGGTAGAGAGGGTCTCATGCTTGCAGTGTTACGTTTTTTGTTTTAGTATTACTTACGGCTCTGTTGGGCCGATCATTAGAAATTATCTGTATTCACGGTAATAACCGCGTATTAAAGGAGGTTGAGATGGAAAAAAACAGATTTGACCAGAAGTGGGCCACAATGGCTTTGGTTGTTTTTGGGGTGACTCCCCTGATTTTGATTGGGGAAGGCCAGGCCCGGGCTGAGAGTAAAGCAGCGCTGGAGGGGAAGGTCAGAGATCTTGCCCAGGAAAATAAAGAATTGAAAAACCGCCTGAACCGGGTTGAGGATGATCTGACTCACCTCGGGGGAACAGAGGAGGATGATTCTTCCTTTCTCTCCGCTCTGGAGA
Organism: Desulfurivibrionaceae bacterium; assembly: GCA_046537975.1. GTDB lineage: Bacteria > Desulfobacterota > Desulfobulbia > Desulfobulbales > SURF-16 > JAWLDV01. Next base: position 1,912 of record JBKHJR010000068.1, on the reverse strand, counting down.
GCAGGATATCCTTCAGTGGTCTGGTGGAATTCGGCGGGGCCTGGCAGGAGGTGGAGAAGGTTTCCGGCGAGCAGGAAGAGAAAAGCGACCTGGCCCTGACCACGGTGGAGCTGGCCATCGGGGCGGAGGTCAATCCCTGGGTTAACCTGGAGACGGTCCTCCTTTACGAGGATCCCACTTTTGACCAGGAAGAATCCAGCCTTGATCTGGACGTGGCTGCCCTTACCCTGGGCAACACCGAGCGATTCCCCCTCTATCTTTCCGCAGGCAAGATGTATGTCCCTTTTGGAGGCCTGATGACCCATCTGCCGGATGATCCCCTGATAGATTCCCCTCTTACCCTCGCCTTGGGGGAAACCAGTGAAAAGGCGGTATTGCTGGGCTTGGAGTACCAGGGACTATCCCTTGCCGGTTACACCTTCAACGGGGATGTGGAAGAGAAAGGAGAAGACAATCATATAGACGGCTACGGCTTTGATGTTAATTATTCCGCCAGCTTCCCGGTTTCACTGAGCGAGCGGGTCAGAAAGGGAGAAAAGTATCCCCACGGCAAAACCACGGAGATGGATCTCCTGGTCGGGGCCTCATATATCTCCAATATTGCCGAATCCGACGGTTTGACCGAAGTCATTGGCGGGGAAGTGGAAGACTACGTGGCCGGCTATGCCGCCTATCTCCATACCGGCTACCGGGGTCTTTTCCTGGATGCCGAGTACATGACCGCAGCTGATGAGTTCGAGGTGAATGAACTGCCGGCGGAAGGGCAGGGGGCTCGGCCTTCGGTCTGGAATCTGGAAACGGGTTTCAACTACGACTGGGGCAGGAACCTGGAGGTAGTTTTCAAGTATGCCGGTTCAGAAGAGGCCGGGGCGCTGGGTTTCCCGGAAGAAAGATACGGGATCGGCTTTAACCAGGAATTATATGCCCATACTGTTCTATCTCTGGGCTATTTTAACGATTCTTATGAAAATGATGATACAGAGGGAAGAGACAAGAGGGACCTGATCTTTTCCCAGATAGCCGTGGAGTTTTAGGCTTATCTCCGGAATCTTGAGGACAGGGCGGCTGTCCATCCACCATGGTCAGCCGTCCTGTGCCTTCTTTTTAGTCTATCTCTACTTTTAGTTCCGGGGCAAAGGGATTGGTCCGGACTGCCAGGGAAAAGAGGTAAGGGTGATCCTGTTGGAGATTCTCCATATAGGAGAGCCACTCTGTAAGTAGCGACCGGTAGGCCCTGGTAATATCACCCTCCAGGTGTTCAAAGTCTTTTAAGTTATCTTCATTGAAGGAAGTGTCTTTTCTCCAGGAGAAAGGGCTTCAGGTCCTCCATGTCAGCGGGATCGGCTTTAATCCGGAATTCGTGTGCATTGATTATTTTTCTGCTCCGGCTAAAGTCTTCCGGCTTCCAGTCACTGTCTACCTGGAGAAGTGGGCTGACTTTATTGATATTTTCGTCAAATCTTGGAAAGGACGTTTCATGGTCTCTTTTACTTTTTGGTATTGGTGTGATCTATCCCCCGGTAAAAGTTGCACCAGGAGGAGGTCCCGGCCAGGGACCAGTCCCGGGGGAGAATGAATCCGGTTTTCATGTCTTCGGTTTTATTGATGGGTTTAAGACGTTCATAAATTTTAACATACAGACATCTTTTCTGGCCTGGATAAACTTCACACCAGCCGTCTTTGCTTCCGCCGCAGGCTCCGTTAAGAAGATATTTGGCGCAGCCGCTCTGGGGACAGAGAAAGGCCAGTTCCGCCAGGGTACAGTCTCCGCAGTTCCGGCAGTTAAAAAGAATGAATTTAACCAGATGCTCAAAGCCGTTGAAGGTGACAGGGAAGTTGTTATTCAGGTAAAGGCAGGCCCTTTTACAGGGCTCGTAAGAACGGTTCTCTGGATTAAACATAAGATCATGAT
>JBKHJR010000013.1:0-46254 GCA_046537975.1 Desulfurivibrionaceae bacterium | reverse complement strand
CTGCCGTCACTCCTGCGATCAGCATCAGGAAAAACAGCATGGTCACCCTGTTAATTGCAGGTGTTGCTACTCTGGGTTCAGCCGTAGCAGCTAAGGAAAATTTACCTTCCATTTGTTTCCCTCCTCGGTTTATGATGATTAGGTTATTTTGCTTATAAAGAAGCCGGTTCAGGTGCTTCCTGGTTGTTTTTGTCTTTAGCCAGAGAAACCAGGCCGATAAGAACGGCAAAAATGGAGAATGGGCCCATAACTACAAACAGAAGGAAGGAAAGGCATAACCAGAAATTTTCGCTTGAGTTAGCGAATTTCTCGGCTATTCTGGTTAAGCAAGAGCCGTTTTTTCTCTTCCTGTTGCTTCTGGCAATTAAGTGGATCATGGCACTCATTTTTTGCCCTCCCTTGTCTCGGCGGCAGGTTTAATTCAATGACTTTACTTGGTGATATCGCAAAGGTTGTGCCAGAGATCTCTCCAGTTAAGGAGAAAGGCGGGATGTTTGGACAGATCTTGTTGAAATTGCAAAGATAAATAAATTGTATATTCATCTGTCAAAGGGGTAATGAATAAAATAAATGAGTAAATAAAGGAGCAGATAGGCGCAAATTGCTTCTTTGTATAATAAAAAGTGGGAGCAATATGTGCCCATTTGTTAATTGGCTGGGGCATTGAGCAGCTTTTTGTTTCTAATCTTAACTTTTTGATTTAACGGATAATTTTAAAGATAACACCGGCCAGCCTGAATTCCCGGGGCTTCGGCTGCTTAGTGGAGTTAAAGTTGTGGTCGGAGAAGGGGAGTAGTGGTGGTGAATTTTTGCTGATATTTAAGTAACTTGAAACGGGAAAATAGTATGCAGGGCGCAATCTGCGCCACTAAAGGGGAGAGGGTTTACAATAATATTCTATAATTAAATTACACAAAAGAACGGCCAATAGAACTGGCCATAAGGATATTCAGAAATAATAGATAATATTAATTGGTATTAAATTAATTGGTATGGCGCTAAAAGCCCCTGTCAATATAAGGTGAGACGGCTTAAGCTGGTAAAGGGGGGAATGAATGGGAGCGGGGATTACTTTTTTCTGCGGTCATACCCGGACCTGCGCTCATCGGTGCAGCTCAGCCTGACAATGACTCCATCATTGATCGAACGACGTCTGTCTTTGCGGCTCTTCCTCCGTTCAGTTCTGCCTCTTTTAGGATAGGGCGGGTTCTGCCTTTGCCTGTTTTGGAAGAATGAAGATATCTTGTCTGTAAAGATGATCATGACTTATTTTCTGCCACGGTATTTTCATAAAGGTGTTTTAGGCTTTAAATAATACCTCTTTTATTAATTTTATCGGCAGTTGTAGTAAAAACTTAAATTTCAGTCTGCGGGGGGTGGGATGCGGAAATCCGGATTGGTAAGGGAGATACTTCTGTGTTGATTTTCAATATCTTCCTGATCCTCTGCATAATGGCTGTTGTTGTTTTGATAGTCGGGACTTTCTTAAAAACCGGGGTCTCTCCCATGCCCAGCACTTTAAAGGCCTGTTCGGCCATGCTGGCATCTGCTGAAATTGAAGGGCAGGGAGATATAGTGGATTTGGGATCCGGTTGGGGAACGCTTGTGGCCTATTTTGCCGGAAAGTATCCAGAACGCCGGGTAATCGGGTATGAAATGTCCTATGTTCCCTATATTTTTTCACTGGCCTTAAGGAAGATTCTGGGCCGAAAGAATATTTTTCTTTATCACCGGGATTACTTGGAGGCTGATCTTTCCGGGGCCGTTCTGCTTGTCTGTTACCTTTCTCCTGATAGTATGCATCTTCTCCGGGAAAAACTGGAAGAAGATGAAGCAGGGGAGGTGACCATTATAAGCAACACCTTTGCTCTCCCGCTCTGTCAGCCGGCCGGGGTCGTCCGCCTGAATAATATTTACAGGACGCCGCTTTATATTTACCGTTTTCCCGATCAGCCTACAGCAACTGAATGTCGCACGAAAGACCTGAATAGTGCTATATATTTTGAAAGGATGCGGAAAAATCAGACTCACATTCAAGCATTAAACGGAGATAACAATGAATGAAAGTGGTGATCATGTTGAACCGGTAGTTATTGATAATGTCTGGATAACTATGACAGACGGCTGTTCCCTGGCCGCCAAGATCTGGTTGCCGCCGGATGCCGAACAGAATCCGGTACCTGCCGTTCTGGAGTATATTCCTTATAGGAAGCGGGATCACAAGGCGATACGCGATGCCCAAAGCCACGGTTTTTTTGCCAGCCACGGTTATGCTGGAGTGAGAGTGGATATCAGGGGAAGCGGAGATTCCGAAGGGGTGCTTTATGATGAGTACCTGAAGCAGGAGCTGAATGACGGCCTTGAAATAATCAGATGGATAGTCGATCAGCCCTGGTGCAGTGGAAAGGTGGGGATGTTCGGCATTTCCTGGGGAGGGTTCAACGCCTTGCAGATCGCCGCCCTCCAGCCTAAGGAGCTGGGGGCGATCATCACCGTATCATCTTCGGATGACCGCTATGCTGATGATGTCCATTACATGGGGGGGTGTCTTCTTACCGACAACCTTTCCTGGGCTTCCACAATGTTCGGTTTCAATTCCTGTCCCCCCGATCCCCTGGTGGTCGGAGAGAAATGGCGGGAGATGTGGCTGGAGCGCCTGGAGGGCAGCGGTCTCTGGATTAAGAAATGGCTGGAGCACCAGCGGCGGGACGATTTTTGGAAGCATGGCTCGATCTGCGAAGATTACAGCGCAGTCAAGGTGCCGGTAATGGCGGTTAGCGGCTGGGCAGACGGGTACTCCAATACCGTGTTCCGGTTGCTGGAGAACTTGGAGGGGCCGCGCCGGGGGGTGGTCGGTCCCTGGGGACATAAGTACCCCCATCTGGGAGGACCGGGGCCGACTATCGATTTTCTGGGAGAGTGCCTGCGCTGGTGGGATCATTGGCTGAAAGGCATCGATCGGGGAGTGGATAAGGATCCGGTGCTGCGGGCCTGGATGCAGGATACGGTTAACCCTCTCTTTCCGGAACGGCCGGGACACTGGGTTGCGGAAGAAGAGTGGCCTTCAGACCGGATAGGGGAGAAGGAATTCCGGATCAGCAGACGCCTGCTGGTCCCGGATGAAGGACAGGAGATAGAAGATGAGGAACTCACCATTCAGAGTCCCTTGAGTGTCGGTCTTTTTGCCGGCAAGTGGTGTTCTTATGCCGAGGATACTGACCTGCCCTGGGATCAGCGGGAAGAGGACGGCGGCGCCCTGGTTTTTGATACCGAACCACTATCTGAAAACCTGGAAATCCTGGGAAATGTCTGGGTGGATCTGGAGATCAGCGTGGACAAGCCTGTTTCCATGGTAGCAGTACGCCTCTCTGATGTAGCCCCGAACGACCGGGCCACCAGGGTTACCTTCGGCATCCTTAACCTGACCCACCATGAAAGTCATGAATCCCCGGTTGAGCTGGAACCCGGCCGCAGGTATCGGGTCCGGGTAAAGTTGAATGATGTGGGGCAGCGGTTTCCGGCTGGGAACCGTATCCGTCTTGCCATCTCCAGTTCTTACTGGCCTCTGGCCTGGCCTCCTCCGGAACCGGTACGGCAGACTATTTATACCGGGGGCTGCTGTCTGCGGCTGCCGGTGCGGCGTTTTAGGCCTGAAGATGAGAATCTGAGGGATCTGGGGGAGCCCCGGGAGATGCCCGGACTCGCCACCACCATGCTGGCTCCCGCCGAGCGGGAATGGACTGTTACTCATAACCTGGCCAGCAATGAGGTGGCCCTGAATGTGATCAACAACGATGCCAGGCTCTATCTGGACGAGATCGGTATCACCTTCGGCCGCAATGTGCGGGAGAAGTACAGTTATTTCAACAACCGTTACGATACCTTGAGCGGCGAAGTAGTACAGGAAAGACTCTTCGAGCGGGGAGACCGGCAGCTTATTACCATCACCAGGACTGTCATGACATCCACCAGGACTCATTTCCTGATCCGTGCCACTCTGGATGCTTATGAGGGTGATGTCCGTTTTTTCAGTAAGACCTGGGACGAGTCCGTCCCCCGGGACTATTTGTAAGGTCGATTTCGTCTCGTTCCCGTTATGTTATTATGATGTAACCTGAGACGCCTTAATCTTCCCTGGCAGGGAAAGTTTACTCAATAACCATTGTCCCTCTGCGAGTAATAAGAAGGTATTCCCCATCTCTTATACCTTATTAGAGTCAGTATTTTTGTTTTGATTTCAATATATTGCAAATAGTTTGAATTTTAAGGATCTTAGCTGTTGATTTTGGTTGTATCTTGAGGGGGAAACCGGTATATAGCCCCAAATCTTTCTTACTCGGCAAAATATTCAGGAGAACATAAATGGCCCGGAAAAATATCTTCATCGTCGGCTATGATGAGCACAATGTGGAAATACTTAAGAGACTGCCCCAGGCTGAGGAGTGCGAGTTCCATCCCGTCCTTTTTATCAGTGAGCTGCGGAACGTGGAGAGATATGATATGGAGGCTTTGATTAACCGGGCAACTGAGGTGATGGAGAATTTTCCGGGCACGGTGGATGGAGTGGCAGGTTACTATGACTTTCCCTGTACCACCCTTGTTCCCATTCTGGCCCAGAAATTCGGACTGCCCGGTTCCGGTCTGGAAGCCGTAATGAAGTGTGAAAACAAGTACTGGAGCCGTCTGGAGCAGAAAAAAGTCATAGCCGAGCATATCCCCCAGTTCCGGGTATTCGATCCTTTTGATGAGGATGCCTATGAGAAGATAGATCTTTTACCCCCTTTCTGGATCAAGCCCATAAAATCTTACCGGTCTTTTCTGGCTTTCCAGATCAACAGCAGCAATCAGTTCCGGGAGGTAATGCCGATTTGCCGTGAGAAAGGGGGGTTGATGTCTGAGCCCTTTCATTATTTGATGGACAATTTTGACATGCCCCAGGAAATTTCCCGCGTATCAGAGAGCTTTATTGCCGAGTCTTCTATCGGCGGAACTCTGTGTACCCTGGAAGGCTATGTTTATAATGGACAGGTGACTATATACGGAGTGGTTGATTCTGTACGGGAGCAGAATATCAGTTCTTTTTCCCGTTATCAGTATCCTTCATTTCTACCTTTGGAGATTCAGCACCGGATGGCGGATATCTCCCGTCTGGCTGTAACCCAGATCGGCCTGGAGAATACCCCCTTTAATGTGGAGTTTTTCTATGATCAGACTTCAGATCAGATCTGGCTGCTGGAAATCAACCCCCGACTTTCCCAGTCGCATTCCGACATTTTTGAGATGGTCCACGGGATTTCCCATCTTTCGGTGATGGTGGATCTGGCCCTGGGCCGTAAACCTAAACCCATGGAACGGAAAGGCAGGTTCAATCTGGCCGCTCACTTTATGCTCAGGACCTTTGAAAGCGGCCGGATTACCCGGGTCCCCAGTGAACACGCCATCAATAAGTTAAAAGAGCGCCAGCCCGGGACTAACGTGGTAATCAAGGTCAGGCCCGGTCAGCATCTGAATGAGCTGTCGGGTCAGGATATGTACAGTTATGAGATAGCCAGTGTCTATGTGGGGGGCCGGGATCAGCTGGAAATCCTTGACAAGTATGACGAGGCCCTAACCGCCCTGCAATTCGATATCGAAAAGGATGAGGAGATGATTGTCGCCTGAAAAAGGATCCGTTTTTCCGGACTTGACAACCTCGACGGAAACTGGTTTGCCACTGATCTTAAGATACCGGAGGCCTTTGAAGGCCCGGGTAACAAGGCATAAAAAAAGCCCCGCAAATTGCGGGGCTTTTTCATTGGTATAACAAGATCTTAGAGCTGGACGACGTCTGCGGCAGCAGGACCTTTGGGACCGTCAACGATATCAAAGCTGACCCGTGCCCCTTCATCCAGAGACTTGTAACCTTGGGCATTGATCGCTGAATAATGGACAAAGACATCACTGCCGCCATCCTGTTCGATGAAACCAAAACCCTTGGAAGAATTAAACCATTTTACTGTACCTTCTTTCACTGTAACTACTCCTTACATATTAGATTCCCTAAGTGGAATCATTTAAAAAAAATGCCTTGGTCCTATCCTTTGATATCAACCGTAAGCAATGTGTGTGTAAACCATCCAAAAAAAAGCCGCATTCCCTCGAATGAGGTCTGTGCGACTTACTTTCTACTAACTGTAAATAGATGCTACACAATTAAAGTTCGATGTTAACCTATTTCGGCTAAAAAGCAAGGTTTTTTTTGCAGGTATTGTATCGGTTCTGAATATTGTTCAATTTCGGAGAGTATCCAAAACGCGGTCCCGGGCTTATTGCCATTCTCCCTCTATGGTTTCCCTGCAATCAGGACATTGTCCTTCTTGGATCCTGTTTTCTCTAATGGAGTATCCCCTGCGCAGGATCAGCTGACCGCCGCAGGAAGGACACCAGGTACTCTCTCCGCCGGATCCGGGGATATTGCCGGTATAGACAAAGCGCAGACCCTCTTTGAGCCCCGTTTCTCTGGCCCTGGCCAGGGTTTCCGTCGAAGTGGGGGGGCGGTCGGTCATCTTATATGATGGGTAGAATGCCGTTACATGCCATGGAATTGCCGGATCAATTGATTTCAGGAAAGCGGCTATTTCCCGGAGTTCTCCCGGGGAATCATTCAAACCGGGGATAACCAGAGTGGTGACCTCCACCCAGACTCCGAGGCCGCTTAGAAGCCTGATGTTGTCAAGTACCGGCTGCAGGCTGCCGCCGCAGATATCTTTATAGGTTTCTTCCCGGAAGGACTTGAGATCTATGTTGATACCGTCCAGAATCCGGGCCAGTTGGCGGTTGACCTCCGGAGTCATATAGCCGTTGCTGACAAAAATATTTTTGAGTCCCTGCTCCCTGGCCAGAGTGGCGCAGTCTCTGGCGAATTCATAGAAGATGGTGGGTTCCACATAAGTGTAACTTATACTGGAGCATTCCGCTCTGAGGGCATCCCTGATAACCTCTTCCGCTGTTACTTCCTCCCCCGGTATACGGCCTCCGTAAAGGTGGGGGTACTGAGAGATCTCTGCGTTCTGGCAATGCAGACAGTGGAAGTTGCAGCCCACTGTAGAAACTGACCATGATCTGGAACCCGGCTGAAAATGGAAAAGGGGTTTTTTTTCCACCGGATCGCTGTTATTGGCGATCAAACGGCCGTAGACCAAACTGTAAAGGGTCCCCTCCTGATTCTCCCTTACACCGCACTTTCCTCTTTTTCCTTCCCGGATAAGGCAGCGCTGGCAACATAGCCGGCAGACTACATTGTTGTGTTTGCCCCTGTCATAAAATGCCGCCTCTTGCATGATCTTTAAAGGTCAAATTTATGTTGTTGCCATACCTGAAGTCATGTTAGGTTGTTTAGCGTGTAATCTGCGAGAATTGGGAAACCCGAACCCTTAACTTTTAATTTTAATCCTGCTTATGTATTCCCTCTGGTGGTTGATACTTATTGTTTTTCTCTTTATAAAAGGGGTGGAATATGCCGTTGCTCTGGTTAATCTCCATCATCTTGACAAGTACGGCGGGGTTATCCCCCGGGGATTCGAAGACTGGGTGGATAAAAATACTCTGACCGGCATGCGGGATTACAGCCTGGAAAACGGTCGTCTGGAACTGCTGTCCTCCGGTCTTGATATTCTGCTTGTCGTTTTATTTATATTCGGAGGCATACTGGATTGGTATAATTCCTTTCTGGTTCAGCAGGGCTGGTCCTTTTATGCCACCGGAACAGCTTTTTTCCTCTTTCTGGTCTATGCCTCGATTATTATTCAGGCCCCTTTTGATTTATACAGTACTTTCAGTATAGAGGAGAAATACGGCTTTAACAAACAGACTTTGCGACTATGGCTGCTGGATACCCTGAAAAGTCTGGTGCTTACCACCGTTATTTTAGTCCCGGTGTTGCTTGTTGTTTTCTGGCTGATCAGGATAACACCATTGTGGTGGTGGCTGGTGGTCTGGTTGTTCCTGCTGTTTTTTAAATTGTTCATGCTTTTTATCTCCCCCTATGTCCTCGAACCCCTGTTCAACAAATTCACTCCGGTGGAAGATGAAGAGCTGGTTTCCGGGATCAAGGAACTGATGGCTAAGGCCGGTCTTGCCATCAACCGGGTTTTTGTCATGGACGCCTCCAGGCGCAGTGGTCATGGTAATGCTTATTTCAGCGGCATAGGGCGGGTTAAAAGGATTGTCCTCTATGACACCCTGCTGAAGAAAAATACCAGGGAAGAGATCCTGGCGATTCTGGCCCACGAGGCCGGCCACTGGAAAAAGAAACATATCTACAAGCGGCTTATAGTGACCGAGATCCTGTCTCTACCGATTTTTTATCTGGTCTGGTGGGTGGTTCAAAATGACTATCTGGTCAGGATCTTTAATATATCCCAGCCGACTCTGTTTGTTAAATTGCTGCTGGTCAGTTTTTGCCTTATGCTGGCTGTTTTTCCCTTTAAACCCGTTTTCGCCTGGTTTTCCCGGAAACATGAATGGGAGGCTGACAGATTCGGAGTGGATCTGTCCGGCTCACCTCAGGCCCTGGCCCGGGCTCTGGTGAAGCTGGGACGCGACAACCTGGCTAATCTTCACCCCCATCCCTGGCGTATTGTTTTATACTACAGCCATCCTCCCCTTTCTCACAGGGTGAAAGCACTTTTGAGGGCAGCGGGGGAACAGGGAAGAACAAAGGCGGGATACAGCGAAAAGGGAATTGAGGAACCTGCTCCCGGGGCCCCTGAATAGTAAGGGGAGTAACAGATTGAGAAGTGGGGGAGTGGGAAGTGAAAAGTGAGAAAGAAAAGGAAGGTGTTGCTTCAGTATTTGACCGGCGGGCTGAAGAGTATGATCAGTGGTTTGAAAACAGTCTGCTTTTTGATATAGAGCTTTTGGCTCTCAGGGAACTGGAAACCGGATTCGGCCATCCCAGTCTGGAAATAGGGGTGGGACCGGGGAGATTTGCCCGGGAACTGCTGATTGATTACGGCCTGGATCCAGCCTTTAATCCCCTTGTTATGGCCCGTAAGCGCGGGGTACAGCCTGTTCAGGGCCTGGCTGAGTTTCTGCCTTTCGCTTCAGGTTCCCTGGCTGCGGTGTTTATCCTTTTTACCCTCTGTTTTCTTGCCGACCCTTTTAAGGCCCTGGAAGAATGCTACAGGGTACTGCGCCCCGGAGGGCATCTTATTCTGGGAATCATTCCGTCTACAGGATCATGGGGACAATATCTGCAGGCCAAAAAGAGGGAAGGGCACCCTTTTTACAGTTATGCCCATTTTTATGAAGGTGATTATGTGCAGAAGACTCTTGCCCGTCTTTCTTTTGCATTAGTTGAGAGTCGCGCCACCCTTTTTCAGCCCCCTGACCAGTTGACCGGCATGGAGTCTTCCGGGCCTGGAATTCGACGGGAGGCAGGATTCCAGATAATAGTCGGGGAAAAAAAGTAAGGCTTGACAGGATGGCTGTTGAGGGTATAGGAGACAGTGAACATAAATCTGGAAGGAAACTGTCAGGACCCCCCTTTAACCTGACAGTCCACGCTGTATAATTTTGAATTTTGAATTTCTGATATGAAGTTGTTATGCGAGAAGTACAAGGAGGAGGTGGATCCGGAAAACGTATCCTGTCCTCATCCTGAGGATTACTGTAAGTGGCGTCAGTCCTGCATAGTTTATTTCAGTTGGAAAGAGCGGGAAAGATCAGAAAAAAAGAAAAAAGAGCGGGAAAATAACGATGGCTGAGCTTAATTTTGAGAAAGGAGGGGGGTTGCTGCCGGCTATAGTCCAGGATTTTGATTCAGGTGAAGTGCTGATGCTGGCCTATATAAACCAGGAAGCCTGGCAGAAAACCCTGGAGACCGGGAAAGCCCATTACTGGAGTCGTTCCCGGAATAAGATCTGGCTCAAGGGTGAATCTTCCGGTCATGTTCAGCTGGTCAAGGATATTCTGGTTGACTGTGATGAAGATACCGTGGTTTTCAAAGTAAAGCAGCTTGGGGGTGCTGCCTGTCACAAAGGTTACCGCAGTTGTTTTTTCAGGCGGGCTGACAGGCAGGGATTGACTGTCAAGGATGAGAAGATTTTTGATCCTACGGAGGTATATAGTAAATGAAGAAGTTAAGACTCGGTATTCCTAAAGGAAGTCTGGAAAATGCCACCATCAAGCTTCTGGAAAGGTCGGGCTGGCAGGTCAAGATATCCTCCCGCAATTATTTTCCCGAAGTGGATGATGAGGAGTTGTCCTGTTCCATCTGCCGGCCCCAGGAAATGTCCCGTTATATAGAAAGCGGCGTTCTTGACGCCGGTATAACCGGTCGGGACTGGACGATGGAGAACGGTTCGGATGTGGTGGAGGTAGAGAATCTGGTATACTCCAAGGATAGCCGTAAACCGACGCGGTGGGTGCTGGCTGTGCCTGCCGACTCCGAAATTGAATCTCTGGAGGATTTGAACGGTAAGAAAATCGCAACGGAAATGGTTAACTTTACCAAGCGTTATTTTGCGGAAAAAAATATCAAGGTTGATGTCGAGTTTTCCTGGGGAGCCACGGAAGCAAAAGTGGTTTCGGGTCTGGCTGATGCCATTGTGGAAGTAACTGAGACTGAAACCACGATCCGGGCCCATGATCTGAAGATTATCCGTGAGCTGATGACCTCCAATACCCAGCTCATCGCCAATAAAGAGGCCTGGAATGATCCCTGGAAAAAGGCCAAGATTGAAAATATTGCCCTGCTTATGCAGGGAGCTTTGCGGGCTGACAAGATTGTAGGGCTTAAAATGAATGTCCCGGAAGAAAAACTTAAGGTGATTACCGGACTGCTGCCCAGCATGAACAGTCCGACAATATCTCCACTCTATAATAAGAAGTGGTTTTCTCTGGAGACGGTTATACCGGAACATCAGGTAAGAGTGCTTATCCCGGCTCTTTTGAGGGAAGGAGCCGAGGGTATTGTCGAATACTCTCTGAATAAGGTTGTTTAAGGGCGTGAATTAAAATTGAGCCGATTGAATATACAGAATGTCACTTTTTTAAAAAGTGTCTACAATCTGACCGATCTTCCGGAGGAGGAATATCCTGAGATCGCCTTTGCCGGAAGATCCAATGTGGGTAAATCCAGCCTGATCAATAAACTTGTCGGCTCCAAAAAACTGGTCAAGATCAGTTCTCAGCCGGGAAAGACACGGTGCCTGAACTTTTTTGAGGCCGGCAGAGTGTATCTGGTTGATCTTCCGGGCTACGGTTATGCCAAAGTATCTAAAAAGATGCAGGAGGAATGGCAGAGAATCATCACCTCTTATCTTTCAAACCGGCGGGTCCTGCGTCTGATCGTAGTTATTGTTGATATCCGCCATGAAGCCAAGACAATGGATATAGATCTCCTTGACTGGCTGGCCGAGGAAGGGATACCTTTTGTGGTGATTTATACCAAGAGCGACAAGCTGTCTGCTAACAAAAAGAAGCAGCAGGCGGCAGTTCTTGATAAAGGTCTTGGTATAACTGCAAAGGACCGGGTTATATTTTCCGCTCTGACCGGAGAAGGCAGGGAAAAACTTATATCATTCCTTGACCTTGCTGTCAGTTAGTGTTTTAATATATCGATATGTGTTGTATATGAAATTGGCTTTTAAACTAATCTTTAACTTTCAACCTCTTTCCGATTGGCTGGTTAACGGCAAACAAGAAAGTCTGCTGCAGCTCGATAAAACTGATCCCGGGGAATTCATTATACTGGAATCAGAAGACAAAGAGTAAAATCCGCCAACTTCATAATTCTGACTACTGAATACTCGTTACACAGAGATTGTTTTATGGTCATGCGATGTAGTTCTAATTTCAATTACTTAATTAAATCCGGAAAGGTAAGTGCCAAGAAGCAGCTGGTGTCTTGAGAGGAGGACAGGGACAGGTCCTTGGGATAAGAGAACGGCTGAATCTGGCTGAGTAAAGAGTAATGAAAAAGAGAAAAGTTGGGGGGACATCATGGAAAATCCGCAGACATTGAAGTGTTGGGACATTACACAATGCCAGAGCAAGAATCGCTGTCCGGCCCGGAAATATCAGGAAAAACCATGCTGGGAAATTGCCGCGGAGAAGATGGACTATAGGTCGGCTTTCGGGGTGTGTGAAGACTGTTTTGTCTATATCGCTCTATATGACAAAACCAATTCTTCCCTTACCGAAGATGAGATCAATCAGATCTGGGAACAGAAAGGTCTGTGCAATAAGGTTTCCACATGTGTGCTGTCTGCTGGAGAGGTGGAAGCCGCTTAGGGATCGTGTATTGCAAGTAAAAGGAACCGCCTGATCAGATAGTTTCTTTTTGTTTCTAATTCGGAAATTCCAATTTAATCTGATTCCGATTTCAAGACCGCCAGGAAGGCTTTGTGGGGAATTTCAACATTTCCTACCATTTTCATCTTCTTTTTACCGGCTTTCTGTTTTTCCAGAAGCTTTCTTTTCCTGGTAATGTCCCCCCCGTAGCATTTGGCAGTTACGTCCTTGCGCAGGGCGGGTACGGTAGTCCGGGCAATAATGGTGCCACCGATTGCTCCCTGAATGGCAATCTTGAACATCTGACGGGGGATTTCCTCTTTCAGTTTTTCACAGGCATGCAGACCTCTTTCCCTGGCTTTGGAGCGGTGTACCAGTTGTGAGAGGGCCTCCACTTTTTCACTGTTTACCAGTATATCCAGCTTGGCCAGTTCCGTCGGCCGGTAATCCTGCATTTCATAATCAAAAGAGCCATATCCCTGGGTGATGGACTTGAGCCTGTCGTAGAAGTCATAAATCACTTCGGCCAGAGGCAGTTCACAGGTGAGTTCTATTCTCCCGGGCATCGGATAGTGATGGCTGATATTCTCCCCGCGCCTTTCCATGCAGAGATTCATCACCGGCCCCATATATTTTTCCGGAATATGGATGGTAGCCTTGATAAAAGGTTCTTCTACCTTTTCTATGTTTGTCGGTTCCGGATAATAGGCGGGATTATCCACTTCTACCATATTACCGTCAATCAGATAACAGTGATAGTTTACCGAGGGCACGGTAATTATCAGGGCGATGTCGAATTCTCTTTCCAGTCTTTCCTGGATGACTTCCATATGAAGCAGCCCCAGGAAGCCGCAACGGTAGCCGAAACCGAGGGCGGCTGAGGAATCTTTCTGAAAGGTCAGGGAGGCATCGTTTAAGGAGAGTTTTTCCAGGGCGTTGGTCAAACTTTCATAGTCTTCTGCCGAAACCGGATAAATTGAAGAAAATACCATGGGCAGTGCTTCCTGGAAACCGGGAAGGGCTTTGGGACATGGATTGTTTTTTAAAGTTAGGGTGTCACCAACCTTGGCGTCGGTTACTGTTTTTATTCCGGCCAGTATATAGCCGACCTCCCCGGCAGCAAGTTCTTTTTGTTTTTGACGCTTAAAATGAAAACTCCCAACTTCTTCCACCTTATGGGTGGTCTGGTTGTGCATGAATTGAATGGTGTCCCCTGGACCCACCCGGCCGTTGAATATTCTGCAGGAGACAATGGTACCCTGATAGGGATCGTAGGTGGCATCGAAGATCAGAGCTTCCAGAGGGGCGTCCGGATCGCCTTCCGGCGGCGGCAGATACTTGACGATTGCTTCCAGGATTTCTTCAGTTCCTTCTCCGGTTTTGGCTGAGCACATCTGGATGGTTTCCGGCTCAAGACCCAGGTCGTCTTCTATCTGTACTGCTATTTTGTCGGGATCAGCCGCAGGTAGATCAATCTTGTTGATTACCGGAATTATCTCAAGGTCGTTTTCCATGGCAAGATAAAGATTGGCCAGGGTCTGTGCTTCTACGCCCTGGGCTGCATCAATCAGTAGCAGGGTGCCTTCGCAGGAGGCAAGGGACCTTGATACCTCGTAACTAAAATCGACGTGGCCGGGGGTGTCTACCAGGTTGAGTGTATAATTCTTGCCGTCTGCTGCCTTATAGGGAAGAGAGATGGTTTGACTTTTTATGGTTATCCCCCGTTCCCTTTCAATATCCATACTGTCCAGGAGCTGGTCGGTAAAGTCACGGTCGCTGACCATCTGGCATTTCTGGATAAAACGGTCGGCAAGTGTTGATTTGCCGTGGTCTATATGGGCTATTATGCTGAAGTTGCGGATGTTATTTAATTTCATTATAGAATTGTAATTAACTTTAAACCAGTTAGCTCTGGTAGTAATATCTGGCACGAAGCGGTAAAATACGTTATACTATCCTATTTTTAGTCAAACAGCAATAATGAACCTGGTTGGTCACAATGCCTCTGATCTCTTAAACCTTCAAAGGTGTATAATGAACAATTAGATATTAGTAATGCAGTCATTCTTGATATATAATTGAGTTAACCGCCTTCAATTTCTGATCCGCGATTCGATTTCGTGATCCGATTATTGCTGATATTGCACCAAGGGTAGAGCACCAATCATTCTACACGCTATACACGCTGAAGCGTAGATGCTGCTGATTTAGAATCTGAACCCCGAGCTTGACAATGAGTGCCAAGAAAAAAAATGAATCTTCTGAAAAAGAAGAAAACAGACAAGACAGGCCGATCGATGCTTTGGTGCCTTTTCAGGATGACAACAATCTGCCTGTAGTCAGCCAGCCCGGGCTGCATCATTACCTCCGGGAAATAAGCCAGCATAAGCTGCTTACCAGGGAGGAGACCGAGGAACTGGCTAAACGTTTCCGGGAAGAGAATGATCCTGATGCCGCCTATCAGCTGGTTACCTCAAATCTGAGACTGGTGGTAAAGGTGGCAATGGATTTTCAGAAATACTGGATGCACAACTTTCTTGATCTTATTCAGGAAGGTAATGTCGGGCTGGTCCAGGCCGTGAAGAAGTTTGACCCTTATCGGGGTGTTAAATTCTCCTATTATGCCGCCTATTGGATAAGGGCCTACATACTCAAGTTTATCATGGATAACTGGCGGTTGGTCAAGATCGGCACCACCCAGGCCCAGAGGAAACTTTTTTTCAGTCTCAACAAGGAGAAAAAACAGCTTGAGGCCAATGGGTTCCAGCCTGAAACAAAACTCCTGGCCGAACGTCTCGGGGTTAAGGAATCGGAAGTTATTGAGATAGGCCAGCGCATGGATTCCTGGGACCTGTCCCTGGAAAGTCCGGTTCGGGAAGGCTCTGATGACCAGCAGAAAAACTTTATCCCGGAGGGAGGGCCTACTGTAGAAGAGGTTGTCGCCGGTGATGAATTAAAGGAACATCTTGCCAATACCCTTGATTCCCTGAAAGAGCACCTGAACGAAAAGGAGCTTAAGATTCTATCGGAACGACTTTTAAGTGACGAACCTCTTACTCTGCAGGATATCGCCGATCACTTCCATATTTCCCGGGAAAGGGTCAGGCAGATTGAAGGTAATGTCTTGAAAAAGATTAAAAAACACCTTGAAAGTGAAATGCCGGATATAGAGGAGTATATGGTTGATTAATTTATTTAAAGTGACTAAAAGCGTAAGGACAGCCAATACTCTGAGACTTATGCTTTAAACCTTGGGCCCTGAGCTCCAGGGCTTCTGCCTTATACCCCCGAACCTTGAACCCTAAACTTTTTAATATATGAACGTACCACTGCTTGATCTGAGCGTTCAGCTCCAGGAGTTGCGCCAGGAAATAATTGATGCCGTCGTAACCAATATTGATTCCAACAGATATATTCTTGGCCCTGAGGTAGAAAGACTGGAAGAAAATATAAGCCATTATTGCCATATCTCCCATGGAGTCGGGGTCTCCAGCGGTACCGACGCCTTGCTGGCCGGCCTGATGGCCCTGGGAGTGGGGCAGGGGGATAAGGTTATTACCACTCCTTATACCTTTTTCGCCACTATAGGCTCCATCCTTCGCCTGGGAGCGGAGCCTGTTTTTGTCGATATAGATCCGGCCACCTTTAATATAAATCCTTCCGGGGTTGCGGAGATACTATCCGATTCCAAACGCAGGAAGGGGATTAAGGCGATTGTCCCTGTTCATCTGTTCGGTCAGTGTGCAGATATGAATCCTCTGCTGGAGTTGGCTGGACAAAATGATATTGCGGTCTTGGAAGATGCGGCCCAGGCGATTGGAGCCCTTTATCCTGATCGGTCCGGCGGCAGCGTTTCCTGGAAAAGAGCCGGTGCTATGGGTAATGCCGGCTGCTTTTCTTTTTTCCCGAGTAAAAATTTGGGCTGTATGGGTGACGGCGGTATGGTAATAACCGATGATCCAAGCCTGGCAGAAAAGCTGCGTATTCTGAGGGTCCACGGAGGTCTTACCAGGTATCATCATTCCACGATCGGAGGCAATTTCCGCTTGGATGCCATGCAGGCCGCGATCCTGAATGTTAAACTCAAGCAGCTCTCTTCCTGGCATAAGGCACGGCGAGCCAATGCCGCTCTCTATGGGAAAATGTTCGCCGATGCCGGTTTGCTCGGTCCAGGTTATGTTAAACTGCCTGAAGCGGTATATGAAGAACAGGCCGCCTCGGCCGGCATGGATGATTATCATGTTTTTAATCAGTATATTATCAGGGCCGCTGAACGTGATAGGTTGAAAGATCATCTTTCCTCCCGGGGAGTCGGGGCGGCAATCTACTATCCTCTTCCCCTGCATCAGCAGGAATGCGTACAGCATCTTGATGTCGCAAGCCGGCATTACCGGGAAGCGGAGAAAGCGGCTGCCGAGACCTTGGCCCTCCCTATTTATCCCGGACTTACTTCTGAGATGATCGAATATGTTGTCGATTCCATAAAGCAATTTTATTTGACCTGAGACGGTAGAGCCCATCATCATTTATAAGCTGTTTATATTCCTTAGATCAATATTAATGGTCCTGGTTAGAACTATTTTTTTCTTTATTATCTGCTGGGTATCCATCTTTACTGCTGTCGCCGGCGCCGGAATAATGGAACCCAGTCTGCCCGGACCGGTGGTCCCGGAAACAATTGAGCTGTACTCAGGCTCCGGTGACCCCGAATGGCTTTCCATCTGGAAGAATGCACGTTCTACCGCCGCAAACGGAGACCTTGCCGGGGCTGTCCGGGAATACCACCGTCTGATAAACCGCAAACCCAATATAAATGAAATAAGCTGGGAGTTGGCCCGGATCAGGGTTGCTCAGGGGGAATTTGAACTCGCAGTTGATCTCCTGGAAGATCTTCCGGCTAAGTATCAGCAGAGACCGGAAGTCTTGATTGTGAAGGCTCAGGCCCGGGAAGAAATGGGACACCGGGGGAGAGCCGTTAAACTTTACAAAAGGGCTCTGGAGGTTGAGGAAGGTAGCAGGCATGCTCTCAGTGGACTGGTCAGATGTCTGTTAGCTGAGGAGGATAATAAGAATGCCCTGCCTTATCTTGAAGAGTTGTATGAGCAGAATAAAGGTGACAGGGAAGTAGCCGAAATACTGGCAGAACTCTACTTTGATCAGGGCTCTTACGAAAAGGTTTTGTCTGTTCTTGCCCCCCTTGTTAAGAAGGATCAGGTTTCAAGCAAAGAACTGCGCCTTGCCGCAAAGTCCGAAGCTTTCCTGGATAGCAGGGAGGAAGCATTTAACTACTGGAAGAAACTGGTTGATCTGGTGGAACAGGACAGAGAAGCTCATCGCTGGCTGGCCGGTTATTACGAGGAAAAGAAAAACTGGCAGGCTACCCTCACTCACCTACACGCCCTTCGTGACCTCACCCCTGAAGACAGGAAGATCTCTCTGAGGATCGCCCGCTGTTATATCAGGCTGGATAAGTTTGAAAAAGGACTGAAATATGTCAGTCGCTTCCTGGACCATAGGCCCTACAATAAGGAAGCCCTGCGTCTGCTTGTCAATATCAATGCTTCCCTGGGCAGGGAAGAAAAGACACTCGAAGCCCTCGATCGCTATTTTGCCGCAGAGCCCAAGCCTTCTCCGGAAAAATTGAAACAGGCCGCCCGTCTTTATGATGCCCGGGGAAGGTATGAGGAGGCTATTCCCCTCTATAAAAAATTGATCAAGAATAATCCCAACGACACCAAGCTGTTAAGGAATCTGGCAGATGATCTCCTGGCTATTGGCGAAGACGAAGGGGCTCTGCATATATTAAATCAACTGGCGGCAATTTCCCCTGACCGTGAAGTCTACCAGGCTATGGCTGACCTCCTGGAAAAATTGGGCCGCAGGGAGGAATTGATCTTAGTTCTGGAGAGACTCCATGTTAAAGACCCGTCTGATCCGGAAACCGTGCTCAAACTGATTGCGCTTTATCTGGAGAAAAATGAGAGGGAAAGGGCAAATGTCCTGTACACGGAAATAGCGGACAGACCCCTGGCCTCACCCGACCTTCTCAGAATGCGCGGCAATGCCGCACTGGCTTTCGGTTTGCAGGAACATGCTCTGCAGGATTATTCCCGGTTTCTGGAAATCCGCTATGACAGGGAGATCTGTTATACCTGTATAAGCATTGCCGGCCGTTTGGGTCTTGTTTCTGATCTCAAACGTTATACGGTCCTTTATTTGGATAAGAGCGTCGGCTTGGAGGCTGCTGACCAGCAGAGTGTCGAGGAGTATCTTCTCAAGGATGAGGTCTTCCGGAAAGTGGGGGCCACTGTTTATCTGGGTCTTGCCCGATCCTGGAGAAATGCCTTTCTCCTTGAGACCGCCGGGACAATGTATGAGTTCATCACTGAAAAACCGGGTGCTTCCGGCAAGATCCGCTTTCAGGCCTACTGTGGTCTGGCTGAACTGTATCGTCAGGAGGGCCGGATCTACAAGACTGAAGAGGCCTACCGAATGGCAATGGCTGTCTCGGGGGAAAAATATCAGGTTATGGGCCGTCTTGTAGAGACATATATTGAACTCGGTAACTTTGAAAGAGCTGAAACCTGGCTTTCTCTCATGGATTTTGTGGATGAAAGGAAAGTCTCCAATGACGTGTTCAGGCGATTTCCAGACTATAAACCACTTTCCCGGCCAGGCTCGGCACAGCTCCCTTATTTTGCGGGACAGGAAGTTACAGGACAATGGTACAGCTCCTTTTTGGGGGTAAGGTTGAGTATTGCCAGGGGATCATTTCGTGATGCTGTTGCCAGGGGAGAGGCTATGGCTGAAAAAATGCTCAGGACAAACGGGGGTGAAAGTCTGCAGGAGGTCAAAGAACGAGAAAACCCGGATCTGCAACCGCTCTACAGCTTGAAAGAGCTGCTGGTTGTCGCCCATGCCAATCTTGATAACTTTGAGAAGGCTGAACAGTTGATTGATGAATTGGCAAAGGCCGGCCGCCCATCCTTGCTTTTAAATATTCTGAAATTAATAATTATACAGGATCAAGCCGGTGATAACGAGGAAATTTTCAACTCCCTGCTTGCAGAGGCCGAAAAAGACCTGGGGCTTATGGAAAACCTGCATGATATATTGTTGTCCCTGGGGGAAGGTGGTGCCGATTTTCTTCAGGGTGACTTTATTGACCGGGTCAGAAGCACCATTCTGGACCGGAACCCTGATAACTTTAAGGTGGCAGTTCTGCTTTGCCGGTCCCTGAAGGCGAAGGGAGAGTACCAAAAGGCCCTGGAGTTGTGCCGGGAGTGTCTGAAACGTTTTCCGGACAGCTCAACCATGCAGGCCTTTGCAGCCTCCCTGTATTACCGGCTCAATAAGGAGGAGCAGGCCTTATCTTACTGTAATAAGGTGCTTGCCGGTGCAGACCGGCGGCCCGGGATACTTCTTCTTAAGGCCAGAATTATATGGCGTTCCGACAGAGAGGAGAGTTTATCAATAATCAAGAGTTATCTCCGGGATTCTGCTGAAGACCTGGTCAGTGCAGCCTTTGCCAGAGCGGAGATCTCTCTTCCCCCACGTCCGGAAAAGTCTTTCTGGGAAAAGTACAAGGACAAAATTATTAGAAAGGAGGAGAACAGGACCTATCTTGATACGGTCATGAAGCCTGATTTCCTGATTGGCTCGGAAAGAGAGGGAATTTTTGATGCCGCCTTTCAGTATTATGCCCGTTATCGCTGGCAGCGTCTGTTCAGGGAGGAAGCTTCTGCCAGGGAAGCGGTGATGCGGGGGGAATATTTCCGTGCTGCCCATCATTTTAACAATCTGTTAGCTTATCGAGAATCTACTGATATTTCGGTTCTTTTTGACTTGGGGCAGGTGTATGGCAAGTTGGGAAAGTTTGAAGATGAAGCCTTTCTTTATCAGCGGGTAAAGGAATCAGATCCTGATTTTCCGGGCCTTGCCAGGCAGGTCCGGAGGAATAAGCTCCAGATGAGGCCCCGTTTCGCCCTGAATTATCGGTATCTGCGGGAGGAAGGCTGGAATGGCTATAAGGCAATGAAGCAGACTGCAGGGGGAGTAAGTTCCCGTTTCAGCTCCAGTCCCCGTAAACATCTCCGGATTGCTGCAGACTATATTCGCTACTCTCCCACGGGAGGAGAGGGGGACCCCCTGTCAGCCAAACGTCTATTCATGACTTCCAAGGGATCTTTTTTTGATAAAGCCAACTTCAAACTCGGCGCCGGAGTGGAATACCTGAATTATGACAGTCAGAGAACCGGCCTTTTTCTCTGTCAGATTGATCGGCAGTTTACCGATGATTTCAGGGCCAGCTTGAGTTTCGAAAGAGATGTTGTTGCTGATACTTATGCCAGTCTGACCAGGAATGTGGTGGCGGATAACTCCCAGGCTTCCGTCGCCTGGGATCTATCCCCCTTTTTCAGTGCCGGTGGGGACTATGGTACGGTCAGGTATTCTGATTCCAATAATCTGGATGCTTATTCTCTCTGGACAAAATTCCATATTTTCGGTAAACCCTCTTATCTTACCTTTACCTATCAATATTCTTTCAGGGATGCTGATGAGTCAGAGGTTAAGTCGGGAGAAACGCTGCCGGATGGTTTTCAGGTTGACGACCACCCTTACTGGGCTCCACAGGATTACTGGGAAAACAGTTTTTCCTTGAATTGGCAGCAACCGATTTCTAAATTATTTATGGAACATGAGTCCCCCAGTTATTATTCCGCTTCTTTTACCCTCGATTATGACGAGAGAGGTCGGGTAAGGCAAACGGTTAAAGGCGGTATTTATCTTGAATTGGGGCGCCATTTTATCGGCAGGTCCTCTGTTAAATACACGACCTCGGAAAATTATGATGTCCGGGAAGCCTCATTGGCCGCCATGTATCGCTGGTAGGCGAAAAAAAGGTGACTGGATCCGGATCTTGTGGAGGTCCGGACCAGCTATTGATATGGATAATAAGTTCAATTAAGGTTAAGATTAAATAAAGTATAGGTGAAAGACGGTATCGGTTCACCGGCAGAAAACATCGGAGCGGACCCGGGGAAACGTAATTCAGGGTGGCGGTTCCCCCTGAAGATGGAGGTAAACTGATAAATTTTAAAAGAATCTGAATGATTACAGATTATAAATGCATTAAGTGCAGCACATAGAGGTGGAAGTTATGGTTAAACGTGTACCAATGTCAAAAACAGGGTATGCCAGGCTCCGGGAAGAACTGGAACGTCTGGAGAAGAAAGATCGCATAGAAGTTATAAGCGCCATTGAAGAGGCCAGGGGACATGGTGATCTGAAGGAGAATGCCGAATATCATGCGGCCAAGGATCGTCAGGGACATATTGAATCACGCATCATGGAATTAAAGGATAAACTGAGCAGGGCTGAAATCATAGACTGCTCCCAGGCTGCCGGTGACAAGGCGGTTTTCGGAGTGGCGGTAACTGTGGTTGATATCGATACTGATGAAGAGATGCACTATCAGTTGCTGGGGCCGGAAGAAGCAGATATCAAGCAGGGTACTATTTCAGTGTTGTCGCCCTGGGGCAAGGCTATACTGGGAAAAAGGCCAGGGGACGAAGTTCAGGTTAAAACGCCCGGTGGAGTGCGTCAACTGGAGATTATAGAGATAAAGGCGGGTGAGGTTGCCTGAGGACAATGATTATTTCGCGTTCAGGCCATTAAGAAAAACCGAGCATATCTGTTCGGCAGCCTCTTCCAGAGCGTAATTGGGATCAGGCTGTAATATCCAATGGCGGGCCATTTCATCGAGAGCACCGAAATATGCTCTTTTGGCAATTCCCGGGAGAATATTTTTCCGGAATTGTCCACTGGACTGACCTTTGTGAATAATTTCAGAAATAATGTCTATGTATTCGACAAATTTGGTCCTCCGGTATTCCTTGATGAAGTTCGTGCTCTGCCTGAGTTCCATCTGTAAAACTTCGATAAGCTCTTTATGATCCTTCAAGAGGCTTAAATAGTGAGTTGCAAAGATAAAAAGCATTTTTTCCGGGTCTGACTCCTGATCGAGCAGCTTTTTGACTTCAACAATGATTTTACCGATTTCTTCTTCAAAGAGGGAGAGAAGGATATCGTATTTGTTGTTAAAGTAGAGATAGATCGTACCGTCAGCAACCCCTGCCTCCTTGGCAATATCAGCTATACGGGCGGTAAAGAAGCCCTTGCTGGCAAATACCTTTATGGCGGCTTTGATGATCTTTTCGTGTTTGTCGGTGGATTTCATTGGATGAACTCGCGATCTTTTTAAATTAAGCGCTTACCAGCATCCTGTTCTCCCTTGCTCCCCGTTGTCCCGGGGACAGGAATGATACTGCTGAATCCCGGAAATACAGTTTTCTGCAAAACAGGAGACAGGCCTGTGCAAGGTTGAAATTTCGAAGAAAATTATAACAGGAAGAATGAATAGTCATTCATTCATTGCAAAATAGATTTTGCGCCTGTTAATGTCAAGAAAAAATAGTTTATTAGCCATTTACTTTGTCAGAAAGGACCTGTTTATAAGGGTCGGAAGTCAGGAATCTTGGACTGTCATATTCTGTATTTTATGATTACTCCTTCATTATTCCTGAGGGTCGAAAAATCAAAGATATAAAGGAGTCAGTTTGCAATGAAAGTGCTTGTTGTCGGTTCCGGTGGTAGAGAGCATGCTTTAGTGTGGAAACTCTCCCGGAGCACCAGAGTGGATAAGGTTTTCTGCGCTCCGGGTAATGGAGGCATTGCCGGTCTGGCCAGTTGTGTCGATATCAGCGATCAGGATATCCCGGGTTTGTGCAGTTTTGCAGAAACCAATGGAATTGATTTGACCGTGGTCGGTCCGGAGGTTCCCCTGGTGAAGGGTATTGTTGATGCTTTCAGCGAAAAAGGTCTTCGTATTTTCGGTCCGGGTTCCAAGGCAGCCCGTTTGGAAGGCAGCAAGGTATTCAGCAAGGAGCTGATGGAAAAATACGGTATCCCCACCGGAAAATATCTGACCTGTAAAAGCCGGGAAGAGGCTTTTGCCGGTCTCAAGACTCTGGGGTTGCCGGTGGTTATCAAGGCGGACGGCCTGGCTGCCGGGAAAGGTGTGATTGTGGCTCACAGTGAGTCTGAAGCCAGAAGCGCCGTAGATAAGATTATGTCTGACAGGGAGTTCGGTGAGGCAGGCCGGATTGTTGTCCTGGAAGAGTTCCTCAGAGGACAGGAGGCTTCTTTTATAGCTTTAACCGACGGTAAGACAGTTCTGCCCTTGCCTTCATCAAAGGACCATAAAGCAGCTTATGATGGAGACCAGGGTCCCAATACCGGGGGTATGGGGGCTTTTTCCCCTTCTCCTCTGATTGATGAAGTCCTGGAGCGACGAATTATTGAGGAAGTGATGCTCCCGACTGTCCGGGCTCTGGCTAATGAGGATTCACCGTTCAAGGGTATACTTTATGCCGGACTTATGATAGATGAGGGCAATCCCGTGGTCCTGGAATACAACTGCCGTCTGGGAGATCCCGAGGCCCAGCCTATACTTATGCGCCTGCAGAATGATCTGGTGGATATCTTCGAGGCTGTTATTGATGAACGGCTCGATGAAGTAGTCCTGAATATTGACCCCAGACCTTCGGTCTGTGTGGTCATGGCCTCAGGAGGCTATCCCGGCCTCTATGAAAAAGGCAAAAAGATCAGCGGTCTTGATCAGGCTGACAGGCATGAGGATGTTATGGTTTTCCATGCCGGTACTTCTGTGGAGAATAACACCTTGGTTACCAGCGGGGGCCGGGTACTTGGAGTAACTGCCCTGGGACAGGATCTGAATGAGGCGGTGGAAAAGGCTTATGAAGTTGTTGACCGGATTCACTGGCAGGGATGTTTCTATCGTAAGGATATAGGCAGAAAAGTTCCTCTTGAGTCAAAAAACTCACCGCTTGTCGGAATCGTTATGGGCAGTGATTCTGATCTGCCGGCCATGAAAGCGGCTGCTGATTTTTTGAAATCCATGGGTATCCCCTATGAAATCACAGTGGCATCCGCTCATCGCACTCCGGGGAGAGCCCTTTCCTATGCTGAAAATGCCAGAAAACGGGGGCTCAAGGTTATTATTGCCGGAGCTGGAATGGCGGCCCATCTCGCCGGAGTTCTTGCCGCTCATACCACTCTCCCGGTGATAGGTGTTCCCATGGAAGCTGCTGCCCTGAAGGGACTGGACGCCCTTCTGTCCACTGTACAGATGCCTCCCGGCATTCCGGTAGCCACTATGGGAATAGGTAAATCCGGGGCTAAGAACGCGGCTATTCTGGCTGTCCAGATCCTTTCACTGACTGATAGTGGGCTGGAGAAGAAACTTGTGGAGTTCAAGGAGGATATGGCCAGGCAAGTGGATGAGGCTGATAAAAATCTTCAGATTCAAGAAACCTAAGTTTGGATTTTGCAGGGGAAGGTGTTAGTGGGAAGAGGAAAGCAGAAAGAGAGAACTTTGAACTTGGCAATCCCGGATCTTGAATACGGATAGAGAGGTTAAAGAGGCGGCTGAAATCATAAAACAGGGGGGGGTGGTGGCCTTCCCCACCGAGACCTATTATGGTCTGGCTGCAGACCCTTTTAATTCCGAGGCTGTAAAGAAATTGTTCCGGCTCAAGAACAGACCGGAGCAGAAACCGGTTCTGCTTCTCATCTCGGATTTGGAACAACTGGAGCCGTTGGTCAAGGAGATCCCCCCTGTATTTCAGCCTCTCTTTGTCCTGTGGCCCGCGCCTCTGACTCTGGTTTTTAAGGCCCGGTCGACTCTCTCCTCCAGCCTCACCGCCGGTACCGGCACTGTCGGGGTCCGCATATCTCCCCACCCTTCGGCTTCAGCTCTGGTCAAGCAGGTGGGGCGGCCGATTACCGCGACCAGTGCCAATCCTTCCGGGAGACCGCCGGCTATAAAGGCGGAAGCGGTAAAAGAGTACTTCGGCAGGCGGCTTGATTACCTTCTGAAAGGGGGAACAACAACCGGAGGAGCCCCTTCAACCCTGGTGGGATATGAGGGTGATGAACTGGTGCTGCTCAGAGAGGGGGCTCTATCTTTTGATAGGCTGAAGGCGTATGTCCACCCCTCTTAAGTCCCGGCTCCTTTATCTGTTATTCCTTGAATTCGTTTATCAGAGCGGTAATGCTTTCTTTGGCATCCCCGAAAAGCATCCTGGTATTTTCACCAAAGAACAGTTCATTTTCAATACCTGCAAAACCCGGATTCATGGAACGCTTAAGAACGATTACATTTTTGGCCCGGTGAACCTCGATTATGGGCATACCGTATATCGCACTTGATTCATCCTCAAGCGCAGCCGGATTTACCACGTCATTAGCTCCAATCACCATAGCCACATCCACAGTATCTATTTTGGAATTGATGTCATCCATTTCAATGAGCTGGTCATAAGGGATATTGGCCTCGGCCAGAAGAACGTTCATATGACCCGGCATCCTTCCGGCTACCGGATGAATGGCATATTGAACTTCAGTGCCGTTTTCTTCCAGCAGTTCCCCGAGTTCTCTGACCTGATGCTGGGCCTGGGCTACCGCCAATCCATAACCGGGAACAAAGACCACGCTGTCAGCCGCTTCCAGCATATAGTAAACATCCTGGGCGCCGGCAGCCTTAACCTCACCATGTTGTTCCCTTCCTCCAGCCTTACCTGAAACTGCTCCAAAGCCGCTGAAAAGAATGTTGCCCAGAGACCGGTTCATGGCTTTGCACATGATTTGGGTCAGGATCAGGCCGGCAGCGCCGACCAGAGAGCCGGCCACGATAAGGATATTGTTATTGATAACAAAACCGGCGGCGCAGGCGGCAAGACCTGAATAGCTGTTAAGCAGGGCGATAACCACCGGCATATCAGCACCGCCGATGGGAATGACAAAGAGGATGCCGAAGATCAAGGCCACCACTATCAGGCCTAAAAGCCAGGGATAACCCGCTCCCGGATCCTGGGCGAAGAGGACTGCCAGCAGCAGGGCTCCGAGAAGGACGGCTATATTGACCAGCTGTTGACCCTTAAAAAGATATGGTTTGCCGGGAATTTTCTCGCTGAGCTTACCATAGGCCACCAAGCTGCCGGAAAAGGTGGTCCCACCGATCAGGATGGACAGAAGCATCACTATGGCGGTAAAAAGAGGAGCCGCCGCAGCCTCTTGATATTGGCTGACATACGTGAACCAGGCCAGGAGCAGGCTGGCACCGCCGCCGAAGCCGTTGAACACGGCAACCATCTCCGGCATTGCGGTCATCGCCACCCTCTTGGCCGCCAATATTCCGATAACAGCCCCGATAGCCATTCCCAGAAGGATCCATTGGTAATCCAGACCCTGGGTAAAGAGCACCATGACCACGGCTATCAACATGCCCAGAGATGAGATCATATTACCTTTGCGGGCGGTTGCCGGTGAACTGAGCAACTTCAGGCCGAAGATGAACAAGGCCGCAGAGATTACATAGCTGAAGTTTATAATTATGGGACTCATTTGCCTCCTCCCCCTTTCTTTTTGAACATGGAGAGCATGCGGTCCGTGACAATGTAGCCTCCGAAGACATTAATGCTGGCCATGGCCACTGCTGCAGTCCCTAAAATAATTCCCGTGGTTGATTGACCTGTTTTGAGGGCGGCAATCGTTCCCACCAGGGTTATCCCGGAAATGGCATTAGCCCCTGACATTAAGGGGGTGTGCAGAGTTGAAGGAACCTTGGAGATAACTTCAAAACCCAGAAAAATGGAAAGTAAAAGTACAAAGGTAAGAAATACGGCTGTCATATTATCCTCACTTGTTGACGATGCTTTTATAGGTTTCGCTGTAAATCCGGCCGTTATGGGTTATAAGGCAGCCCTTGAAGATATCGTCCTCAGGGCTGAGCTTGAAGGTTTTGTTTTCCTTGTCCCAGAAATGGCTGATGAAATTGGTCAGGTTGGCGGAATACATCTGGCTGGCGTGGACAGCAACTCTGCCGGGGAGGTTGCTGTAACCGATAATTTTAACGCCGTGGACTTCAACCACTTTGTCCAGTTCCGAACCTTCCACATTGCCGCCGGTTTCCACCGCCATATCCACTATAACACCGCCCGGCCGCATCCTCCGGATTATATCGTCGCTGATAATACGGGGGGCGGGTTTGCCAAAAACCTGAGCGGTAGTGATAACTATGTCTGCTGCGGCGCAGGATTTGGCCATGCCTTCCTGCTGTTTCTTTAATTGCTCCTCGGTTAAGGCTTTGGCATAGCCGTCTTTTGTCTGACCGGTCTCGCCAAGGTCGATTTTAAGGAATTTTGCTCCCAGGGATTCCACCTGCTCCGCTACAACAGGCCGGGTGTCAAAGGCTTCAACCCGGGCTCCGAGTCGGCGGGCTGTGGCAATGGCCTGCAGGCCGGCAACTCCGGCCCCGATAATGAAGACCCGGGCCGGCTTGATGGTCCCTGCCGGGGTGGTGAGCATAGGAAGTATCTGATCAAGCTCTCGGGCAGCCTCGATCACCGCTACATACCCTCCCAGGTTGGCCTGGGAACTCAGGGCATCCATCTTCTGAACCGCCGTGGAACGGGGAATCATCTCCAGGCTTATCGCCTCTATCCCGCAGGCGGCAAATTCATCAACCAGTTCCCTTTCATTAAAAGGGTCCAGATAGCTTACATGGATTGCCTCTTTTTTCATCTGGCTGATCTCTTCTTTGGGGGGCTTTCGCAGACGCGGGATCATATCAGCCGAGGATAACAGCTCTTCCCGATCTGTCACTACTGAGGCCCCTTCTTTCTGGTAGTCTTCATCTGAATAGTAGCAGTTCTCACCGATACCTGATTCAACAACGATTTCCGCCCCCTTTTTCACGAGTTCCCCCACTGATGCCGGAATAAGCGGAACCCGTTTTTCTCCTGGTAAGGTTTCTTTTAAGGCAGCTATTTTCATGGGCAAGTTCCTCTCTGGCCAAGTTTATAGAACTTTTTCCACCGCAGCGGAATTCTGACTGGCAGTTTTCATCACCGGAACTGGTCCGGCTCCCCTGAAGTTTTGCAGGTTCTCATGTTAACAGTTTGAAATTATAGTAAGTATTTCGTTTGGGTCTGGCTGCTGTAATAAATATCATCATTGCCGGAAGAAGACCACGGGGTTATAATTAAGGTCAAATGGAGGTGGAAAATATGCCGCGTGAATTTACACACTTAATTATCACCGGAGTTAAGGTGGCCGTAATCCTTTTGGTTCTGATTATCCTGCCTCTGGCAGGTGGAGTTCTGGCCGGCAAACCGATAAGTCTATATCTGGAGTTTCCCCCTAAGACTGAATTCGTGAAACACGCCTCTTTTTCCCCGCCTGTGTTCTTCCTCCTCCTTGGTCTGATTTTAGCGGTACTTATCCCCTTTGTGTCAAGATTTTTACGGTTTCAAAAAAAGATCTCCGACCGTAAATCCAAATCGGTCCGGCTTGAAAGGGCAAAATTCCCCTGGTGGGGCTGGGCCGGTCTACTGCTGCTGGCAGTTTCCTGGGTGCTGGCCTGGAACCGGTTTTCCTGGTTCAGCCTGCTGCAGCCTTATACCTATTTCCCTCTCTGGCTGGGTTATATTATAGCGGTGAACGGCTTATGTGAGAAGCGCACTTCAGAAAGCCTGTTGACCCGGGAGCCCCTTTTTTTCCTGGCCCTTTTTCCGGCCAGCGGGGTCTTCTGGTGGTACTTTGAATACCTGAACCGTTTTGTCCAGAATTGGCACTATTCCGGGGTAGCTGAATTCTCAGCCCCTGAATACATGGTCCATGCTACTGTCTGTTTTTCCACAGTCCTTCCCGCGGTACTTTCGACTAAAGAGCTTCTGGCGGGTTTCCCGGGGCTTCTCAGGCCATTTACCGGCTGGATCCGTCTGGACTTCTCGAAAAATTCCCGAGGGAGAAGGACTGCAGCACTCATATTTGCAGTTACCGCCCTTGCCCTCCTGTTGCTCCCGGTTCTGCCGGAATTTCTTTTCCCTTTTCTCTGGGTATCGCCGCTTTTTATCATCAGCGGCCTACAAATCCTGAGGGGAAAAGAAACCATCTTTGCCCCCCTGAAACAAGGAGACTGGAGCATTATAATATCTTCAGCTCTTGCCGCCCTTGTCTGCGGATTTTTCTGGGAGATGTGGAACTGGCACAGTCTGGCTCATTGGGAGTATTCCATCTCTTTTGTTCAACGATTCCATATCTTCGAGATGCCTGTCCTGGGATATGCCGGTTATCTGCCTTTCGGTCTTGAATGCACGGCAGTTGCCCACCTTTTTAAAGAAAACTACTAACTTCTGATTAATTTTAACGCGGGGCCTGATAGCCGCTTATCACTCCTTTGGGTGTCAAGACGAGCTGCCAAAGTTGATTTTTTCTGGCCCGGAAAGAACCGGCACAGCAGAGGAGGTAGTATTTCCACATCCGGTAAAAGCGTTCGTCATAATCTTTTTTCAGCTCCTCCCAGGCGGCTTCGAAATTCTTGTACCAGGCCATAAGAGTGGTGTCATAATCAGCCCCGAAATTGTGCCAGTCTTCGATAACGAATCTGCCTTCAATCGCCTCAGTGATCTGTTTGGGGGAGGGTAACAGGGAATTGGGGAAAATATATTTGTTAATCCAGGGATCTATCCTTACGTTGGAACGGCTTCCCCCTATGGTGTGGAGAAGGAATATCCCGTCCTCCTTCAGAAGATTGCGGGCTGTCTCCATAAATATTTTATAATTCTTATACCCTACATGCTCAAACATGCCGATTGAGAAAATCCGGTCGAATTCACCTTCCAGTTTCCGGTAGTCCTGGAGACGTATGGCAACAGGAAGCCCTTCACACTTTTCCCGGGCCAGAGCAGCCTGTTCTCTGGAGATTGTAACCCCTTCCACTTCAGCCTGATAGTGCCTGGCGATATACCGGGCAGCGCCTCCCCAACCGCAGCCTATGTCCAGGACCTTCATTCCCGGCTTTATATCAAGTTTGCGGGCGATGAGGTCTATTTTAGCCTTTTGGGCTTCTTCCAGGCTTGCAGTATCCTTCCAGTAACCGCAACTATACATCAGCCGCTTATCCAGCATTTTCCGGTACAGTTCATTACCGATGTCATAATGCTGTTCTCCCACCTGATAGGCCCGGGAGATCTTCTGGAAGTTGTAAACCTTGGCCAGGAGGCAATTGAAAATTTCCGAAGGATTGTGGAAGCAACTGTCTATACCGGACCGGAGAATGCGGTGAAAGAATTCATCAAGACGGTCGGCTTCCCACCAGCCGTCCATGTATGATTCTCCCAGTCCCATGGATCCCTTGGCCAGGATTCTGGGGTAGAAGTCATCGTTGTAGATCTGGGGATCCCAGGGACGGTCCCCGTTTATCCTGATATCTGTCGGGGCTAATACCTTTTCGATTTTTTCTCTGTACTTTCGGGTACTCATGGCATTATCTCCCTGCAATTTTAGTGGCTGTCCAAGTTGCTCAGGCTACAGGTTATTAAAAACTTCAGGTGCTGATTAAAGGTTGGAATTTGGAATGGTCTATCAAGATTACTCAGCCTTAATATCTTCTTCGGTTTATGAACAAAAATTACGTAATTGCCAACTTAGTTTCAAGGCATACCTCAAATATTTTATCAAAAAAGGCTCGCAGGTTGCAATATGTCTAAATTATAGGTAATCCTGCTTATCTTGACAATGGCAAGGTTTCAGGGAAGTGAGAAAATCTGGAAAAATTTGCAGGGGGAAATAAATGTGTCAATCAGTATCGAAAACTGCCACTAAGTCGTTTTCAATCGTTGAGTATAGCCATAATGCTAAGGATCTGATCTATTTAGGGATTTGCCATGGATGATTTCTTCTGGACAGGGCTGATTTTTCTGCTGGCCGGATTCACCCAGGGCGTCTCCGGTTTCGGAGCCGGTCTGGTGGCCATGCCCCTGCTCCTTCTTTTTATGGAGGCCAAAGTAGCTGTTCCCTTCTGTATGCTCAACGGTCTGGCCATCACTCTGATGCTTTCCTTGCAGCTCAGGAGATCGGTGCAGTGGCATAAGGTGCGGCCCCTGTTCTGGGGCTGCCTGCCGGGGATAGCCTTGGGCGCCCTTTTACTCCGGGGCGCTGACAACCGGCTTCTGGAAGTCCTCCTGGGGATTCTGGTGATCGCCTATTGTTTCTATTCCTTGACCTTTACCCCCAGGATTCGACGCCTGCATCCGGTCTGGCCGGTAATGGCCGGCTTCGGCACCGGGATTATCGGCAGCCTCTTCAGTGCCGGCGGGCCGCCCACCATTATTTACCTCACTCTCACCGGCTGGGATAAAGATGAGATCAAGGCCACCCTGTCCTTTTTCTTTTTTGTTACCGGCATCTTTATCGCCGCGGGTCATGCCCTCTGCGGTCTCACCACCTGGCAGGTCCTGGCGGGACTGCCTTACTCCCTGCCCTTTGTGGTCGCCGGGGTGGTTTCCGGAGTTATGATGTACGGCCGTATTCCCCAGAAAACTTATATCCGGCTCATCCTCTACCTGTTGCTTGTGGTGGGATTTATGATGATTCTGGTTTGAATTTAAACCGCCTTTTCACCCCGCCTGCCGCTGCTGATCCGCACCGCATTTTCAAGGGGCAGGACATAGATCTTCCCGTCGCCGCGAAGGCCGGTATGGGCGGCTTTTTCGATGGACGAGATCACCGGTTCCACCAGTTCTTCCCGGCAGGCCATTTCCAGCCGGATGTGGGGGGTATAATCCAGGGAAATTTCCGCAGCCCCCCGATCCCGGCCGAAGCCGCGGACATCCGAATTGCTGCAGCCCGACAATCCCTCGATCTTGTGCAGGGCCAGCATCACCTCATCGATTCTTTCTATTTTTACAAAGGCAATGATCATTTTCATGTCTATTCTCCTATTCATCGTTGTTTTCAATCTCGATACGCGGGGCAAACCACTTGTATAGGCTGGGCAGCACCAGCAGGGTCAGCAGGGTCGAGGAGACCAGGCCGCCGATAACCACGACAGCCAGGGGTTTTTGCACCTCGCTGCCTGTGCCTGAGGAGAGCAGCAGGGGAATCAGGCCAAGGGCGGTGGTAGTGGCCGTCATTAAGACCGGCCGCAGCCGCAAACAGGCACCCCGGATGGATGCCGTGGCCACGGAGACACCTTCCCTGACCAGTTGATTAATATAAGTCACCAGCACCATCCCGTTTTCCAGGGCAATGCCGAAAAGGGCTATAAATCCTACGGATGCGGGCACCGAAAGATTCTGCCCACTCAGATAGAGGGCCACCACCCCGCCGACCAGGGCCAGGGGAATGTTGAGCAGAATGAGCAGGGTGCTGGCAAAGGTCTTAAAGTTTATGTAGAGCAGCAGGGTTATAAGGGCCAGAGTGATGGGGATAACTACGGCCAGCCGCTGGTTGGCTTTCTGCTGGAGTTCGAACTGACCGCCCCAGTTAATAAAATAGCCGGCCGGCAAGTCGATATCCTCTGCGATCCTTTTCCGGGCCGTTTCCACGAAGCTGCCGATATCCCGGTCCACCACGTTACATTGGACGGCGATATAGCGCTGGTTATTTTCCCGCATGATCTGGCGGGGACCGGTGACCGTTTTGACGGTTGCCAGCTCGGAAAGAGGCAGGCGCAGTCCGTCCGGGGTCTGGATCATAATATTTTTTATTGCTTCACTGCTGTTTCTGGCTGAAGCTTCATAACGGACATAAATGTCGTATCTGCGGATGCCCTTAAATATCTGGCCGGATTTAGCCCCGCCCACGGCGGCACTGACCACGTCCTGGATGTCCGATATATTCAGGCCGTAGCGGGCCACTGCCTTTCGATCAGGGCGAATAATGAGCTGTGGTGCCCCGGTCATCTGCTGCACCTGTACGTCGGCGGCACCAGGGATATCGCGCAACAGGGCCCCGATGGCATCGCCTTTGTCTTTGAGGCTGTCAAGGCTGTCGCCAAAGAGCTTGACCGCCAGTTCAGCCTTTACGCCTCCGATGAGTTCATCAACGCTCAACTGGATGGGCTGGGTGATATTGCTCTGCACCCCTGGGAAATCTTTAAGTTTTTCCCGAATCTTGTCCTCGATATCGAGCTGGTTTTTTGCATCCGTCCACCGGGATTCCGGTTTAAGCAAGACATTCATATGACTCACATTGACCGGGGCCGAATGTGCTCCCACCTCGCCGCGACCGATGCGGCTGACCACTTCCTCGACTTCCGGTATCTGCAGGAATCTTTTTTCCAGAAGCATCACATTGCGTTTGGTTTCTGAAATCGAACTCGACGGCGCAAAAGTCAGATTGACCATGATATCTCCCTCCAGAAGACGGGGGGCAAACTCCTGTCCCAGACGGGGATAGACCAGTGCTCCGATAACGAGCAGGGACACGGATAAAACAACGGCCAGCCAGCGGAACCGTACAAAAAAGCCGACCAGCGGCCGGTAGGGTCTAAGAAGGGCTCGAACTATCAGGGGCTCCCGGAGACGGTGTTTGGCCTTACCGGAGGATTTGCCTGCAGGACGTTTCAGCAGCAGGGCGCTTAAGGCCGGAGTCTGGAAAAGGCTGTAAATCAGGGCCCCCAGCATGGCTAAGGAGACCGTGTAGGCCAGAGGCCGGAAGGTCTTGCCCTCCACACCTTCCAGGGTGAACAGAGGGAGAAAAACCAGGATAATAATGGCGATGGCAAACAGGATGGGCCGGCCCACTTCCCGGTAGGCCCGGGAAACCACATGGGAAAAGGGTTCGTCCGGATCTGACTGCCGCAGAGCCCGATCGACGTTTTCCACCACCACAATGGTGCCGTCGACCATCATGCCGATAGCAATAGCCACCCCGCCCAGAGTCATGAGATTGGCGGACAGGCCGAAAATGCGCATGGCGATGAAGGTGAACAGTACGGAAAAGGGGATGGCCAGGGAGACAATAAGGCTGGGCCGTATACCTCCCATAAAAAGAAAAACCACCAGAAGAACCAGGCCGATACCCTGGACAAGGGCGTCGGTTACCGTCTTGACTGAGGCGTCAACCAGGCTTTTCTGTTCATAAAAGGGTACCAGTTCGACTCCTTCCGGCAGACTGTTCTGGATTTCCTCCAGTTTTTCCTGAACCCGCTTGATTACAGTGGAGGAATTGGTGTCCAGGAGCTTGATGACCATCCCCGCCACCACTTCTTCTTCACCGTTCCGGGTCTGCAGGCCGCGGCGGATGGCTCCGCCAATCTTGATATCTGCTACCTCGGAAAGATATACAGGGCGGCCTTGCTTACTTTTGACCACGATGTCTTCGAGATCGGAGATGTCCTGGGCCAGGCCTTCGGAACGGACAATGAGCTGTTCACTGTTTTGCTCCAGAAACTGGCCTCCGACATTGCTGTTGTTGTTTTCCAGCCGTTCAATGATCTCCTGCAGGGACAAGTCGTAGCGCAACAGGGCATCCGGGTCCACAACCACTTGAAACTGCTTTTCCTGGCCGCCGATGCCGAGAACTTCAGTGACGCCGGCAACAGTTTGCAGGTTGAACTTGACTATCCAGTCCTGGATGGTGCGCAGTTCAGTCTGGGAATACTCTCCGGTGGTATCCCGGAGATAGTAGTAGAGGATCTGGCCCTGTCCCGTGGCAATGGGACCCATTTGGGGGTCACCGAACCCTTCGGGAATTTTCTCCCGGGCTTCCTGGAGTTTTTCCCCCACCACCTGCCTGGCAAAATAGATGTCGGTGCTGTCTTCAAAATAGATATTAACCACTGACAGGCCGAAATTGGATACGGACCTGATTTTCTCCACCTTCGGTAAACCGGTCATCTTGGCCTCGATGGGGTAGGTCACGTATTTTTCCACTTCTTCCGGGGCAAGTCCCTCGGTTACCGTAAATACCTGGACCAGACTGGGGGAGACATCAGGGAAGGCGTCCACCGGCAGATTTCGGTAGGCGTAAATGCCGAAACCGAAGACCAGGACAATGGAGAGAACCACCAGCAGCTTATTGGCCAATGCCGTATTAATTATATTTCGAATCATAATCGTTCCCTTTTTAGTGATTGTGGCCGCCGATGGCTTCCTTATTTAATTCCGCCTTGAGCATAAAGGTCCGGGTCACGGCAATTTCGGTATTGGGTTCCAGACCGGAGACAATTTCCACATGGCTGCTGCTGCTATTGCCGAGGGTAACTGCTACCGGTTCAAAACCGTCTTCCCTTTTAACAAAAACGGCCGGTTCTTCATGAACGGTCTGGATAGCGGATTTGGGTACCTTGATATCAGCTGGTATTGGTGTTGTCTCCACTTTAGCGTTAACAAAAAGCCCAGGTCGCCAGCGGCCTTCGGGGTTGGCCAGTATCACCCGGGCGGTGGCTGTACGGGTGGCTTCGTGAAGCACCGGGCTGATGTAATCGATTACTCCTTGGCCCCTGGCATTTATTTTATCTGCGGAAACCGTTACCTTCTGGCCCTGGGCCACGGTGTCGAGATCCTTCTGGTAAACGGTAAGGTTTAGCCATACCTTGCTTAGATCCGTCACCGTAAAGATATCTGAGTCCGGGCCTGCTATTTCACCCACGGCCAGGTTTCTTCGGGTGATAATACCGTCTCTGGGGGAGGTAATATTGTACCTTGTGAGACTTTTCTTTTGCTGGTCCGGCAGATCGGCCACGTACTGCTCGTCGAATCCCAGGGCCAGGAGCTTCTGTCCGGCCCGGTAAAGCTGAATCTCGGCTTCGGCCTGGGCGGTTTGGGCATCCAGAAATTCCTGCTCGGAGGTGATCTCTTTCTCCCAGAGCCTTTTTTCCCTCTTAAAGTTGGTCGAGGCCATCTCCAGGCGTTTGTCCGCGGTCAGGTAATCGCTTTTAGCATCAGCCAGCTCCCGGCTTTCGATTACGGCCAGGACCTCGCCTGCTGCTACCGGATCACCGGTTCTTTTCCGAACTTCCCGGATGATCCCGGTGATCCGGGGCACTACCTGGGCCACCCGATCCGGATCCGGCACAATTTCACCGGTCGACTCTATCTGGAGGTGAATATTACCCGGACCGGTGTAGGCGGTTTCAATGCCGAATTCCCTGATCTGAGAGGCGGACAGGTGGACCATTTCCCCTTTTTCAACCTTGTCATGATCTTTATGGAGATCGCCATTTCCGTGTTTTTCCTGTTCGCTTGCTTCGCTGTCGCCTTCTTCCTGGTGCCCATGTTCAGTATGTTCCTGGTGATTATCGTGTTTCTGATGATTATCGGTTTGGGCAAGGGCATCCCCAACCGGCAGTGCCAGGTTCCAGACGGCTGCTTTCAGAAAGAGAAGGGCAGCCATAGCGAAAAATACGGTAGTATAACTATGTCCATGGAATTTCATATCTATTATCCTCTTATTCTTGCCCAATACGCTTGGTTATGTCTTTAACCGGCGTTATTCGCTCGATTTCAGCGATCGCCAGATGGTAGGAGACCAGGGCCTCGTTGTAACGCTGCTGGCTTTCAAAAAGCACCCGCTGGGCATCGAGGAGTTCCAGAAAAGGGAATTCCCCGTCCTGGTAGCCCTCCTTTTTGGCGGTAAAGACTTCCCGGCTGGCCGGGATAATGTCCTCTTGGAGAGTCTGGATTTCCTCGCGGTCGCTTAAGGCCTTCTGGTAGGCGTCATTGAGTTTTTTGTCCAGGGTATTGAGAGCTGCTGCCCGCTGGTCTGCGACCTGTTCGGTTGCCAGACCGGCGGCCTTGATATTGCCCTGGTTGCGGTCGAAAATCTGTAAGGGTATGGCAATTTCAAAAATGAAGGCGTTGTCGTCGGTTTCCGGAATCTGCCGGTAACCCCCGGAGAGTTTGAGATCCGGCTTACTCCGGGCCAGGGCGAGATCGTGACGGGCCTGCTCAAGTTTCTTCCGGGTCTGAAAGCGGCTGATGTCGGGAGATTTCCTGAGTCCGGTTTTCAGGTCGGCAAAAGACGGCAGATCAGGCAGGCTGCCAAGATCAGCCGTTACCTTACCGAATTCAGGTTTTTCACTGCCCCAGAAAGATGCCAGGTTTTTTCTGGCCCTCTCCAGTCGATGATTCAGGGTTCGCAGGATCTGGAGATTGTTTTTCAGCTCGATCTCAGCCTTTACCGCCTCTATCCGGGAAACCCTGCCGGCATCGGCCTTTTGCCGGACTGCTTCATGGACCCGCTGGGAAAGATCCATCAGTTCCTGTTGCAGCTTGACTGCCTTCCGGGCCCCGGCTGTTTTGATAAAGGCCTGTTTGACCTCTTTGCGGATATCCTGCTCAAGTATTTTCATCTCCCTGCGGCTGTACTCGATTTCTTCCGCCTTAACCCGGCGGCGGTTTTTGATTTTGCCGCCCAGCAGGATATCCTGCTCTATAGTCAGGGTGCGCTCGGCGTTACCTGTGCCCTGGAAATTACCGCTGCCGCCGAATCCTTCCAGTTCAAAAGCAAGGTCGGGATTGGGATAAAGACCGGCCTGCTGCAGGCGGGCTTTTCCTTTTGTTATTTTGCCTCTAAAGGCAGTAAGTTCCGGATTGGCGGTCAGGGCCCTTTCCAGTGCTTCTTCAAGGGTGAGGGCCTTAACAGGAGAGCCGGCATATGCCGGTGCCGCCCAGAGGACCAGACCCAAAAGAAACAATGGGATAATCAATGTTTGCCTATGGATATGCATAGTGGCTCCTTTTATGTTCTTGCTCTAAAAAAAGAAAGGCGGTATTCCTCGAAACGCGCAGCCTGTGCCCTGATCTTGGTGAATATCTTGCATAAACAGGATGTTATCCCGGGATGCAGTAAGATAAGGCTATTGTTAAGGGAGGTGTCGAGGACTTGGTCTTACTATTGCTTTGAACCAACAGGGGGAGTATCAAATAAGGAGTACGATGGTATGCAGGGAAACGAGATGTGGTTGGGGGGAGACTCCGCCGTTATTCAGGTGGG
The DNA here is from genome assembly GCA_046537975.1 of Desulfurivibrionaceae bacterium. Taxonomy (GTDB): domain Bacteria; phylum Desulfobacterota; class Desulfobulbia; order Desulfobulbales; family SURF-16; genus JAWLDV01. Next base: position 8,109 of record JBKHJR010000013.1, on the reverse strand, counting down.
TGGTGCGGATTGAGGCCTGAACAGGCTTATAAAGGAATTCAGTGGGATAATATTTCCTGATCCACAGGGGAGGATTATTGATTTTGTCTTTTAAGGCGCTGATAGTTGCGGTGGAACGGAATAGATGCTCTGAAGAAGTGCAGCCCACAGCGACATCCAGGCAGTCTTCATGATGAGCATGATCTGCTATGGCCTCATCCCGGACCTGTCCGCCGGCCATGGTAGGGAGGCAGGTTTCCGTTTTTAAATCAAAATGGCCGTCGGAGCCGAAGCAGAATTCAAGATGCACTCCTGCAGGCAGGGCAGTAGTGGCGCTCATAAGCAGAATGAGCAGCATAACTGCCAGGGTATGGGAGGTCTTTATCCAGTCGGTCATGTTCTTGAATCTCAGGCGCTGAAAGATCAGGTCCACTTCTGTTAAATACTGTCCGGGTATCTGTCCTGTGGCTTGAGGACATTTCTATAGCTATGTTGCCGGACTCCCGATTCTTATTGATGATTTCAGGATAGATTATGAGAAAATATATAAAAGTCAAGATCTTTTGACTACGTTCCTGCCCGCTTATCCGGGCAATTAAAGCGGATCCGCTGTCCTGGCCGGTTTGAAAAAGACGATCACCTGATCATTTCTTTGCTTTCTTTTGATTTTTACCTGAAAATACGTTATTGATCCTCTACCGGATCTTCTTCCCATCTCCGGATCTGGGCCAGACAGACCTGAAATTCAGAGGGCGGTCCGGCTATACCCTGATCCTCTGTAATGGGCGGTGATGCCACCTTGGCTTTAATTTTGCTTTATATCTTTCGCAGGCTCATTCTTCCTTCCCCGATTTGAAGGTAAGATAATTTGAAGAATGGAGCTTAACTACTGTTTTGAATTCAGGACCCCGTATATATTCAGATTACCTGATCCCGGCAAGTTGACTAAACAAAGGCCCCATACTTTAACATGCTGAGATAAAAGAGAATCATGTCAAGTAATTCACCGGAACTTTCTTTTAATCTTGTCCCTTGCCCCTTGAACCTTAAACTCTCCGGGGTCAGGGAGTTCTGATATTGGGATGGCTTCATGATATTTCCGGTTTGGATGGAAAGAAAATGCTTATTCTGAGGTGTGCGGGATGTAAGCAGAAATTGTGGCGATACAAAAAGATAGGTCAGGGCGCGGTCCTGCGCTGCCATAAATCCCGGATTAACAAGATGTATGGCAGCATGGAAATGGAGGGGAATAAATTAAAATGCTCCTGCGGCCTTAATCTGGGTATTGACAAGGGTAAGTTCTATAAGATGATCGCCAAATCCTTTACCTGTTCCGGCACCAAGCAAAATGGTTGACGCCCGGGGATGTGCGGAAGCGTTATTATCGGGAGCCGATTGAAACCGCCATTACTCATCCCCGGCAAAAGCTATGTCCAGGACTTCCTTGATCCCGCCGACATAGTGGAAGGTCACCTTTTCCCGGACATTTTCCCTTAATTCCTTGACGTCCTTTTCATTTAGCCGGGGCAGGATTACCTCGGTAATCCCTGCTCTTACAGCGGCAATGACTTTGTCTCTGATCCCCCCTACCGGCAGGACATCACCTCTCAGGGTTATCTCTCCGGTCATGGCGATATCCTTGCGGGCCGCCTGGTCTCTCAGCAGAGAGATCAGGGAGACCATCATGGCAGCCCCGGCTGACGGTCCGTCTTTGGGGGTGGCCCCTTCCGGGACATGAATATGGATATCTTCGTCGGAAAAAATGTCCTCGGAAATTCCCATTTCCCGGGAATGAGCCCGTATGTAGGTAAGGGCGGCATTGGCTGATTCCTTCATCACATCCCCGAGCTTGCCGGTCAGTTTCAATTCTCCCTTGCCTTTCATCTTGGCAGATTCAATAAAGAGCAGTTCCCCGCCTACCGGAGTCCAGGCCAGGCCGGTTGCCAGACCGGGCCCCCAGGTCCGGGTGGTGGTTTCTACAAAATATTCCACCGGTCCCAGGTAATTTTCCAGATCTTCTGCAGTCACCTCAAAGGGGCCGCTTTCACCGGAGGCTATTTTGCTGGCCACTCCCCGGCAGATGGCAGCGATCTTTCTTTCCAGATTCCTGACTCCTGCTTCTCTGGTATAGGACCGGATTATCCCTCTCAGGGCGTCATCGGAAAAGCTTATATCTTCCTCCCTGAGGCCATGGTTCTCTATTCCACGAGAGATCAAATAGTTGCGTGCGATATTTGTTTTCTCATCTTCAGTATATCCGGAAAGGGAAATGACCTCCATTCTGTCCTTGAGAGGTGGAGGAATGGTGTCCAGATTGTTGGCGGTGGTAATAAACATTACCTTGGAGAGATCAAAGGGGATTTCCAGATAGTGGTCGCTGAAGGTGGCATTCTGTTCCGGATCCAGGACTTCCAGCAGGGCGGAAGAAGGGTCACCCCGGAAATCCGCACCCAGTTTGTCAATTTCATCAATCATGAAAAGGGGGTTGTTGGAACCGGCCTTATGGATACTCTGGATGATTCGACCGGGCAGGGCTCCAATATATGTCCGCCGGTGTCCCCTTATTTCAGCTTCATCTCTGACTCCCCCCAGAGAAAGGCGAACGAACTTGCGGCCCATGGTTTTGGCGATGGACTGGCCCAGGGAAGTTTTACCGGTACCCGGAGGACCGGCAAAACAGAGAATAGGGCCGTGCATATCCTCTTTGAGCTTGCGGACGGCAAGAAATTCTATAATCCTCTGTTTGATACGTTCCAGGCCGTAATGGTCGCGGTCCAGATCCTCCTGGGCCTTGTTCAGATCCAGCTTATCCTCAGTTGATTTCTTCCAGGGAAGTTCCAGGATCCAGTCCAGGTAATTGCGGACTACTGTATACTCGGGAGAAGACGGTTGAATACGTTCCAGGCGCTTTAACTCTTTTTCCGCTGTTTCCCTGGCCTCCTCGGTGAGTTCAGCCTCCTCCAGTTTTTTCCTGAGCTCAGCTAATTCAGGGTTTTCCTGGTCTTCGCCGAGTTCCTTGCGAATGGCCTCGAGCTGTTGGCGGAGGTAGAATTCCCGCTGTTTTTTATCCATGTCCTCTTTGGCAGATTTTTGAATCTGCTCACTCATCTCCGCAGTTTCCAGGCTTTCATTCAGGGAATTGCTGATCTTTTCCACTAACTCACGGAGATCAAAGGTCTCAAGGAAACCCTGTTCCTGTTCCACGGGAAGATTAAGCATGGAGGCGATAAAATAGGCAACGTGGAAAGGGTCGGAAAGGGCGTCAACCGTCGTGATTAATTCCTGCGGCATTCTGGTAAGTTCGGCCAGCCTTTTAAACTGGGTGCGCAGGGAGAGAATATAGGCGTCTATGTCCTTTCCTGTTTCTCTGCTTCTCTCTACACCGGTGGTGGCTGCCTTGAAATAAGGTTTGGTTTGGGTGTATTCTCCCAATCTTATAGTTCTGAGCCCGGTAGTCAGAATCTGGTAACTCTGATCTTCGCCTTTAACCAGTTTATGGATGTAGCCCATGACACCCACGGAATAAAGATGTTCCGGCTCGATTTCCCGGGGTTTTTCTTCCATTGGTTTGTGGGTAACCAGGGCCAGCAGCCGGTCTCCTATGAGAATATCGTCTACCAGTTTTTTGGTGGATTCATTCTTTACCTGCAGAGGAAAGCCCATACCGGGGAAGAAAACGAAACCGTGCAGGGGCAGAATGGGGAGTTCCGGGGGGATCTCCATCTGTGAGGGATCAATATGCTTTTTGTCTTGGTCACTTATTTCTTCAGCCATATGAATTTAATCCTTTATTTCAACTTCTACTCGGTTAGAGGTTTTTTTAGGGGCTCTTATCAGCAGGCAGCCTTTCTGATAGGTAGATGTGGTGTTTCCCGGATCAATGGGTGAGGAAAGGCGCAGGGTCCTCTCAAATTTTCCGGTTTCCACCTCAAGCTGGTGGACCCCGGTTATATCGGGAATCCTGGGGCGGCGACGTACTCCACTAACTGTTACTTCTGTAGAGGTGGCTGTAATTGAAATATCATCGTCAGAAAGGCCGGCGATTTCCATATAAATGATAAAGTCACTGTCGGTTTCATAGATGTCGGTTGCCGGAGTAATAGGGCTGTCGTGGATGGCAAAGAAACGCTGTGGAGAAAATTCTCGCATCATTTTGCCGAATTCCTTTTCAAATCTGGTTAAGTCGTCAAACGGAAATTTTTTGAATTTGTCCATTTTGCGCCTTCTTTTTTGCAAAAAGCATTGTATTACAATGCAAAAATTATTGGTTATTATTAATAAAGCATGAGCAATCCCTGAGCTATCAGCAAGGTTTATCCAAGCTCTGAAGACTCTATCTTCATTGTCAGCATATTGTTTTCCAAGTTCAAGGAGAAAAAATTAAATTAATTATAGATTGAAGGTCGAAGACCACTGATTTTTGGCCGTAACCAGAGAAAAACTGACATGGGAATAATAAATAATATAGGAATATTAAGGCAGTAGTCAAGATTTCTCTGCAGGCCCATTCCATCGCCCTGCAATCAATAAGGCTGGCCGGATATCCGGGGCGGGATTATCTTGGCAAAAGGCGGGTTATTCAGTCGGATTATTTTTCGGACTTATCTGTTCCTGAATCCAGCCAGGACTGGAATTTGTCCGCTGCGAGGGGACGGCAGATATGGAAACCCTGGAGAAAATCACATCCCAGCTCGACCAGCATCTGCCGGGTTTCTTCATCCTCCACGCCTTCCGCTACCACCTTGCAGCCCATGGTATGGACCATCTCTATAGTGGATCGTACGATTACGGTATTGTCTTCATTGTGGAGCATGTCCATGATAAAAGCTTTATCAATTTTTATCTCCCGGGCCGGAAACCTGCGGATGTATGCCAGAGAGGAGTAACCGGTACCGTAGTCGTCAATTGACAGGTTGATTCCCAATTCCTCCAGGTGGGCCACAACGCGGTTTACCCGCTCCGGGTTCATCATCATACTGCTTTCGGTTATCTCCAGAATCAGGAAAGATGGGTCCAGGTCCCACTTTTTTAAAAGATTGACCACATCATAGGGAAACTCAAGGTCATGGAGGTTTTTTACTGATAAGTTAACTGATATGGAGAGTGAAATTCCGGCCTTATGCCATTCGGCGGCCTGTTTCAGAGCATTATCCAGCACCCAGTTGGTCAGGTGTTTGCTTAAACCGGCCTGTTCCGCCAGGGGTATAAACTGTTCGGGGTTGATCCGGCCCTTCCGGGGGTGAAGCCAGCGGACCAGGGCCTCAACCCCGGCAATATGGCCGTCCCTGGCGGATATCTTGGGTTGATAGTGGAGAAAAAACTGGCTCTTGGCAATCGCTTCCCGTAATTCCCCGATTAAAACCAGACGGTTCCAGGCGGATTGGTCCTGTTCGGAATCGAATATCGTATAGGTGACATCGTTGCGCTTGGCCTCGTACATGGCAATGTCGGCGTGTTGAATCAGGGTCTCACTGTCTCCCCCGTGTTCGGGATACATGGCTATGCCTATGCTGATCCCCACTTTCAGCTTATGACCTTCTATCAGGAAGGGTTCATCCAAGGCCCTGCCTATTTTCTGAACGACCTTGACGGCCTGTTCCAGGGTGGTGAGGGGAGGCAGCACCAGAGCGAATTCATCTCCCCCGAATCTGGCCAGGGTGTCGGTCTTTCTGACCACTTTACCGAGGCGGGCGGAAACCTCCTGGAGAAGATAATCACCATAAAAGTGGCCCAGGGAATCGTTAATCTCTTTAAACTTGACCAGATCCATCAGCAGGATAGCGGTGGGATCACGTTTCCGCTTGGCCATCAGGAGGGCATAGTCCAGCCTTTCAATAAACATGAGACGGTTGGGCAGTCCGGTCAGTTCGTCATGGAGGGCCCGGAGGCGTTCCTGTTCAGCCAGATGTTCGATGTAATCGATGGACTTGCGGCTGATAATTACCACTGAGATAACGAAAACACTGCCGCCGAACAGGACAAGAGCAACAATAAGATGCAGAACAGAGATCCCCGGCCGGTTTAACACCATTATACCGAAAGATGAGTAGCCGAGAATGAGGCAGATAATCAGAAGGCCCATGGCCTTCCAGCCTTTAGATATCCGGTATTCTCTCAGGCATATTTTTCTGGTGGGAAAAAGGGAAAGGAAAAGAAGGAAAATTCCTGCTGCTACTAAAGTGACTGAGATGATTTTCAATAAATTAAGTCCTGATAGTAATATATTAAATATTGTCTATTGACATTAATTACTGGATAAAATTTTTACCATTTTCCTTAAATTTTTTCAACTGCGGTCACTATTGGGTTATCGGCATTCGGGATTATTTGCTTTAGCAGGTCAGGTATCCGGGTTTCCCTGAAAATAAAAAAGCATTTAAATCAGGAGAAGGGGGTAAGTTTCTTAAGTAATGGATTGGTCAAGTTTATAGTAAGGATTATCTGTAAACCCTTTATTGATGGTGCCCCCGGCACGATTCGAACGTGCGGCACCAGGATTAGGAATCCTGTGCTCTATCCCCTGAGCTACGGGGGCAAAATGTATTTAATTTCAGTAACTTAAATTATAATTTTAAAGCAATTTGCTGAGAGGGTGGATTCCGTTTCCACCCCTATTTCCACCCCCAGGGGAGGACTCCTCCGGGACTGGATGAATGGAATATACCAAAAATATATCAAAAAGGAAGGGGGTAAAAAAAGCCGGAGTGGGTAAACGTGAATCTGTTTACCGTCTATTGAACTTATCCGCTAAAGCCCTTATCCCCTGTTCTAAGGGAGGCTCGAAGACCTTTCGCATTCTGGGAGATAGGTCGTCATTGTTGATCTGCAGGAAACAGTCTACAACTTTTTGAGTGCATTCTTCAGTTAATTCCCCTTTGTGGTGAAGGTAATTAGTCACGTAATTTGGCTCAAACGGAAAATAGTCATCAAGCTGAATCCAAGTGTCGATTTCAAAAAAGTCACTTTTAGCTTTGACAAAATAAACCTGATGATAATCTCCGATACAGCCTATTTCTCGAGGCTTCCGATGTTGCTTAGAAGTAGTTTTAACGAAAAAATATGGATCTCCCTGATTGGGATTGTTGAGAAGTACAAGTAGTTTTTTTGCTTCAGCACCATTGGAGAAACGAAATTTTTCGGCGACAAAAACAGCTCCTCGCATAGGCAATTATCCGACCTCTTTTACTCCGAAATTTTCTAACATTTCACGACGTTCAATATGGCGCTGTTTGGCTACATCAACGGGGAGGTCCTCTTCAGATCTTGAATCAATTGCTAAGCTGTAATCAATTTGTCCGAGCTTCCCTTTTTGTTCTCTCGTTTTACTCCAGGGCTTATTGGGAAGATGGGATATATCCGAGATGTCATCTGCTTGTACCTCTTTAAAAACTTCGGCAATTTCTTCTAATAGCTTTTTTTCTCTTGGAGAAAAATAATCCAAATCAGGTTTTTTGCCTTTCCTATGCTGAATTTTTTTAAATTCGCCACAATCCTTAATAGTGATGAGGGCGGATAAATCTTCTCCTGGATTCTTACTGATTTCTTCAAAAAAGTCTTTAGGAACAGGGCCTTGATCCCATGCAAAGTAATCAAGATCCGTCACCGGCCGCCCTTTCTGCTTGAAGTGGCTAAAGTCCAGAAAATAAAGTAATTTCATAAGCTTGGTTTTGCCACAGTATTTTGTGTTCTGGGCAAAATAAAGCACTGCGTTAATTAACTTTTCTCTGGAATGCGTAATGATCATATTGTTATTGGGCTATTCACCAATGGTGTGGTCATTTCTCGTAACGATCTGTGAGCTAAAAGAATGACCTTAACTTCTTTTATAGTTAAAATTTTAGGTGAAAATTGTCGGTTAGTCAAACCAACTCGTTCGTATAGCTGTGACTTTCACTTCTTCTTATTTGACAAGTGTAAAAATATTGAGGTTCCGATTTTAACTTAAATATATAATAATTGCAACAAAGCACAAATCATGCCGCCCTTGTCGGAATGTGGAATTTCTCATCATTTTCTTTGCGTTTCATATGATAATTCCTACCCTCCAAAAACTAACTAAATACGTTTGTCCCAACTCGGTTAACGGTATCCAGCCCTGAGAGATTCACAAAACTGTGTAAACACCATCCT